>DATBLJ010000044.1:0-27360 GCA_036555375.1 Candidatus Limnocylindria bacterium | reverse complement strand
CGAGGCCGGTTCGCCGGTCGCGACCCGCGACCTGGGACATCATCGAGCGGACGAAGGCCCGTGACCTCGAGGCGCGCCCGACCGAGTACGAGCAGGCCTGGGGCCTATCGGCCGCTGACCAGTTGACACGAGTCGTATATTGACAATATGACTCGTATCGCCAATAGGACTGCCCGCGACTACCGCAGCCAGCTGCGTGACGAGCAAGCCGAGGAGACGCGGGTCCGGATCCTGGACGCCACGCTGCGGGTCATGGGAGGCGGCGTCGCCTCGGTCTCGATTCCGGAGATTGCTCGCGAAGCCGGGGTGTCGGTGCCGACCGTCTATCGCCACTTCGGCACCAAACGGGACCTGTTGGCCGCGGTCTATCCATACCTCTCGAAGCGCGCCGGACTCCGGGACCTGATCGTTCCCGAGAGCGTCCCGGAATTCCGCGAGATGGTGTACACGATGTTCTCTCGCCTGGAATCTCTGGGCGAGGTCGCTCGAGCTGCGATGACCAGTCCGGCCTCCGACGAACCGCGACGGATGCAGATGCCCGAGCGCAAAGCCATGAGCCAGCGCTTCGTGGCGGGCGTGATGCCAAACGCCACTCCAACCGAGCAGAAGCGGATGGCCCGAGTGCTGCTCGTGCTGGCCAGCTCGTCCTCGATGCGGATGTGGCGCGAACAGATCGGTGCCTCAGTCGACGAAGCGGCCGATGACATCGATTGGGTGCTCCGCACCATCGTCGCCGCAACCAATGAAGGGAAGAAGAACCGATGACGACCACAGCGGCGACCCCGATTCCGGCAACCGCCCGACGCCTCGCCGACGTCCGGATGACCGATGCGCCGCAGGTAGGCGGCAAGGCCGCAAGCCTGGGCGAGCTGCTGGCGAGCGGCGTCCGCGTCCCCACGGGCATGGTCCTGACCATCGGAGCTGCTCAGCTGTCCGCGAGCGACCGGTCGTCCCTCATCCGGGACAGCGTCGCCGAGCTGGGGGACGGTCCCTTCGCCGTCCGCTCGAGCGGGGTCGCCGAGGATGGCGCGGACCGCTCCTATGCGGGCATGTACGAATCGGTCCTGGACGTCCCGACCGATGGCCTGCCGGCGGCGGCCGAGCGCGTTATCAGCAGCGCCAATGCGGCGCGGGTGGCGGGATACGACGCGCGCGCGAATGGCCAGATCGCGGTCATCGTGCAGCGCATGGTCCGGCCGGTGGCCGCCGGTGTGGCACTGACCGCCGACCCGATCAGCGGCGATCGAGACACCACGGTCGTGACCGCGGTGCGTGGAACCGGGGATCGCCTGGTCTCCGGGGACGCCATCGGCGACGAGTGGACCATCCGCGGCCGGTCGGCGACGGCGCGCCGACATGTCGAGCGGGCCCTGGACGCCGATCAGGCGCGCGGCGTGGCGGCCGAAGCGCGGCGCATTGCCGACGCGCGGGGCGACCCGCAGGACGTCGAATGGGCGATCGACGCGAACGGAGTGCTCTGGATCCTCCAAGCGAGGCCGATGACGGCGCTCCCGGCCCATGTCAGCTGGACCCCGCCGGCGCCCGGTGGCTACGCGCGCGGCCTGCGGTTCGGCGAATGGATTTCCGGGCCGCTGACGCCGCTCTTCGAATCGTGGCTGCTGACGGCGATGGAGGAATCGTTCCACCGGGTCCTCCACGCGGAGATCGGCCAGCGCTTTCCACGCCCGCATCACGTGGTCGTCAACGGCTGGTACTTCTACTCGGTGAACTGGTTCTCCCCGGGATCGCTGCTGCGGGGCCTGCCCGGCATGCTGGGCCACTTCGTGCGCGAACCGCGGACGCTGGCGGGAATCATGCCGGCCACGGTCCGGCATGCCGTCCCGATCCTCGAACCCCTGTGGCGCGACGACGTGCAGCCCCGGTATCGGTCGGCCGTGGCCAGCGCCGAGGCTCGCGTCGACACCCTGCCGGTCGGCGAGCTCCCGCTCCTTGTCGACGAGCTGGCCGCGCGGGCCGGGGAGTACTTCATGTGCATCGCCGCCCTTGGTGGGGCGGCGTACAAGCAGGAGCTGAACCTGGCGGCCTTCTACCGGAAGCACCTGGCCCCAACCCTGGGCGGCAGCCACATGTCGTTGCTGGCCGGAATCGAACCCCCGGTGGAGCCGGCACCACACGCCGTCGCGACGCTGGACTGGTGGTATCCCACGGGTCCCACCACCTCTGACTCGTCGGTCACCAGCGTCGACCACGCGGCGGTGATCCGGGCGCGTGAGGACGCCGAACGGGCCGCGGCAGACGCGCTGCGGAGCGATCCGCGCCGGCTGCGGACGTTCCAGCGCCTCCTGGCCGAGACGCAGCACCTCGTGCCCATCCGGGAGGAGCAGGCCCGCGAGCTGACCTTGGGGTGGCCGGTCATGCGGCGGGCGGTGCTGCGCATCGGTCATGCGCTCCATGAACGAAGACTCGTCGGATCCCCCGAGGACGTGTTCTTCCTGGCCCGGTCCGAAGTGCTGGCCGCGCTCGAGAGCGGCGAGGTGGTCGCAGACGATGAGGTGGCCGCGCGTCGGGCCCTGCGCGACGAACAGGCTCGACTGGTGCCGCCCGCGATCGTCGGCCACATGCCGCCCATGGGCCAGAAGATGGTGGAGGGGTACACGCGGACCATCGGCGGCGTCCGGTCCGACCGGTCGCTCGTCTTCGGGACCCCGGCGTCGCCCGGTCGCGCGACGGGATCGGTCCGGGTCATTCATGGCCCAGAGCAGTTCGACGACCTGCTTCCCGGCGAGATCCTCGTGGCGCCTATCACCGCCCCCGCCTGGACCCCGCTGTTCACCAGGGCCGCCGCGGTGGTGACCGATGTCGGGAGCGCGGCCGCGCACGCTTCGATCATCGCCCGCGAGTACGGGATCCCGGCCATCGTCGGTTGCGTGGATGCCACCGCCCGCCTGCGGACCGGCATGGTCGTGACCGTCGACGGTTCGACCGGGAACGTCGAAGCGGCCTGACGCGGGTCCCGGCCTATAATCCGCCGGCGTTCCGGCGTAGCTCAGTGGTAGAGCGGGCGGCTGTTAACCGCTTGGTCGTAGGTTCGAATCCTACCGCCGGAGCCACTCATTTCCGGAATCTGGACACGATGAACGCTCCCGCCTCGATCACCGTCACGCCGCTCCGGGTTGCCGATCTGCACGTCGAGGGCGAGTTGATGCCGGTCAACGTGCACCTCATCGACCATCCCGAAGCGCGCGTCCTGGTCGACACCGGCATGACGGAGCTCCACCCGCTCTTGGCCGACATGGATCCCCGCCTTCGGCCACTCAGCGAGCAGGACCTCGATCTCGCCGGCATCGACATCGTCGTGAACACGCACCTGCACGCCGATCACTGCGGCGGCAACCACCTCTTCGCCGGCAGGCCGATCTACGTCCAGCGTCGGGAGCTCGACGACGCGCGCAGCGAGGACGGCTACACGATTCGCGAGTGGGTCGAGGCGCCTGGCGTGCAGTACGTGCCGGTGGACGGCGAGCTCGAGCTGCTTCCCGGGCTCCGGCTCGTCCCGGCGCCGGGCCACACACCCGGCATCCAGGTCGTCGTCATCGAGACCGGCGGGCGTCCAGTTGTCGTCTGCGGCGACGTGGCGGTCTGGTCCGGCGAGCTCGACGAGCCCCAGACCGAAGGTCAGCTGCTGGTGCGCGCGCTCGACCCCGGGTCGGTCTGGCTCGCCCACGAGGACGAGCCGTGGCGACCCCACTCGGTCTAGGGCATCACGCCGGCGGCCTAGGCCGTCGCCCGTTGGGCCGGCCGCTTGGGCTGGAGGACCCGGATCCCGTTGCCGAACGGGTCGCGCAGCCCCATGTCGACGCCGTAGCCGTGCTCGATCGGCTCCTGGGTGAAATCGGTCACCCCGCGTGACTGCAGGGTCTCGTACAGCCCCCTGGTGTCGTCCGTCTCGAGCACGATCGAGCTCATGGCCCCCTTCGCGATCAGCTCGCGGAGCTGGGCGGCGGTGGCCTCGTCATGGACTGGCGGGCCCGGCTGAAGGAGGTTGACCTCGACGCCCTCGTCGCCCGGGACGCGGACCGTCAGCCAGCGGAACGGGCCCTGCTTGAGATCGCGGGCCACCTCGAAACCGAGCTTGTCGACGTAGAACTCGAGTGCCTGGTCCTGGTCGAGGACCATGACCGTGGTGACGCTTACCTTGGTGATCATCTCGGTGCCTCAGCTCACGGCCTTCTTGATGAGCTTGCCGATCTCGGCCTCTTCGGCAGCGGTCAGCTTCGTCAGAGCCCAGGAGGTGGGCCACATTCGGCCCTCGTCGAGGTTGGCCTCCGTTTGGAAGCCGAGCGTCGCGTAGCGCTCCTTGAACTTGCCTGCCGGCGTGAAGAAGCACACGACCTTGCCTTCCTTCGCGTACGCGGGCATCCCGTACCAGGTCCTGGGGGTCAGTTCCGGCGCCTCGGCCTTGACGATCGCATGGATCCGCTCGGCGATGGCGCGATCCGCTTTCGACATTTCGGCGTGCTTCGCGAGCACATCGGCCTCACCGTCCGGCTTCGCCTTGCCGCGCGCGACCTTCATCTCGCGCGCGTGCTCCTGCATGGCCGCCACTTCCTCGTCGGTCCAGACCTTCGCGTCGGTCTTGCGGCCGGCGGCCGGCTTGGTGGTCTTCTTCGGTTCGCTCACTGGACAGTTCCTACCTTGCGGGGTGTGGTTGGTTTCGAGAGCATGCTAGGCAGCCGTCGCGCGGATGGCTTCTCCAAAACTGCTCAGTTGCGGCTGGTCGCAGGTCACCAGGGTCGGGTCCCGGCCATCTGGAAGCAATTCGGCGCGTCCATCGGTCCATGCCCGTCGCGGTACTCCGACGGCGTCTCGCCGACGATCTCCCGGAACGTCCGGCTGTAGGTCCCAAGGCTCATGAACCCGACGTCGAAGCAGATGTCCGTGATGCTCCGGTCGGTCTCGCGCAGGAAGAACATCGAGCGCTCGACCCGACGCCGCTGGAGGTAGTGGTGGGGCGTCTCCCCGAAGGCGGCGCGGAAGCTCCGGCTGAAGTGCGCCTCCGAGAGGTGGGCGACTGCCGCCACCGCGGCCACGTCGAGCGGCTCGGCGTAGGCCCGGTCCATGGCATCCCGGGCGCGCAGCAGGCTGCGGTTCAGCTCCTCGACGTCGCGGCTCATCCCGACAACGCTACGGCATCCCAGACCGCAGGTGCGCCACCTCATTTCCGGCCAGTCCGGAGGCGGGCGGCTGCGCCGAATCGCGTGCTATTCTCGGCCGACCGCGCCTTCCTGCGCGCAACCCCGTTCCGACGCCCACGCCGTCGGCTCGACCGGGGCAAAGGGGACGACCGGTCCTCGGGAACCTCGGTCACCGGCCCTTCCGGCGATCGCCAGGCAGCGTGGGTGCGGCGCGACGCTCGCAAGGGAACCGAACGTGACTGACCAGAAAGCCCTCAAGCGCCGGGTCCGGGCGCGCATGACCAAGACCGGAGAGCGCTACACCGCGGCCCGCCGGCAGGTGCTCGCCAAGTCTGCCACCCCCGAACCGGCGACCGAGCTGCCGCCCCCACCCGACCCGGCAGCCGAGTTTCGCGGCAAGGCCGCGACCGATGAGCACGTCATCAAGCGCACCGGCCGTCCATGGCGCGAGTGGTGGGCGCTGCTCGAGGCCTGGGGCGCCCGCGACCGGTCGCACACCGAGATCGCCCGCTGGCTGAGCGGAGAGCAGGGCGTCGATGGCTGGTGGGCCCAGGAGCTCACGGTCCGGTACGAGATGGCGATCGGCCGCCGCCAGCCCGGGGAGGGCCCGGGCGGCTTCTCGATCGGCGTCTCGAAGACCGTCAAGGTGCCGGTCGCCCGGCTGTTCGAGGCGTTCGTCGACGACGGCCTGCGCGCTCGCTGGCTGCCGGGGGTGGCGGTGCGCACCCGGACCGCGACGCCGTACCGGCACGCCCGATTCGACTGGAACGACGGGGCGACCCGGTTGGCGGTGTACTTCGCCGAGAAGGGGACGGACCGGAGCGCGGTGACCGTCCAGCACGAGAAGCTCCCCGACGCGGACGCCGCGGCCGCGCAGAAGGCGTACTGGAAGCGCCAGCTCGGCCACCTCGCCGAGACCCTCGAGGGGGCCGTGGCACCCGAGTGACCGATCAGGCCCGCGTCGTCCAGCGCACGTACCTGGTGCTGACCCTCCTGACCACGCTCGCTGCGTCGTTCATCTGGGGCATCAACACCCTGTTCCTGCTCGACGCGGGCCTGTCGAACACCGAGGCCTTCGCCGCCAACGCGGCCTTCACCCTGGGCCAGGTCATCTTCGAGATCCCGACCGGGGTCGTCGCCGACACCCGGGGCCGCCGGTTCTCGTTCCTGCTCGGTGCGGGAACGCTGCTCGTCTCGACCCTCCTCTACCTCGTGATGTGGAACGTCCATGCCCCGTTCATCGGCTGGGCGCTGTCGTCGGCGCTGCTCGGCCTCGGATTCACGTTCTTCTCGGGCGCCACCGAGGCCTGGCTCGTCGACGCGCTGCATGCCAGCGACTTCACCGGTAGCCTCGAGTCCGTCTTCGGCCGGGCCCAGGTGGTGGGCGGGATCGCGATGCTCAGCGGATCGGTCCTCGGCGGCTTCATCGCCCAGTGGACCGACCTCGGCGTGCCGTACATCATCCGCGCCCTCATGCTCGGCGTGACCTTCGTGGTCGCATTCCTGTTCATGCGCGACATCGGCTTCAAACCGCAGCGCGACGCGCACCCGATCGAGGCGGTCAAATCCGTCTTCAACGGGGCCGTCGACGGCGGCCTCCGCAACCCGCCGGTTCGCTGGCTGATGCTCGCCGCGCCCTTCAGCGCCGGCGTCGGGATCTACGCCTTCTATGCGATGCAGCCGTACCTGCTCGAGCTGTTCGGCGATCCGAACGCCTACGGCATCGCGGGCCTGGCCGCCGCCATGGTCGCCGGCGCACAGGTCATCGGTGGCACCTTCGTGCCGTGGTTCCGGCGCCTGTTCCGGCGCCGAACCGACGCGCTGCTCATCGGCGCCTTCCTTTCCTCGCTGCTGCTGGTGCTGATCGGCCTGGTGCACGTGTTCATCGTCGCGCTGGTCCTGCTGGCGATCTGGTGCATCACGCTCGCGCTCGTCCAGCCGATGCGCCAGGCGTTCATCAACGGTGTGATCCCGTCCGAGCAGCGGGCGACCGTCCTGTCGTTCGACTCGCTGATGGGCTCCGCCGGCGGCGTCGTCGCCCAGCCCGTCCTCGGCCGCGCGGCCGACGTCTACGGCTACGCCACGTCCTATGTCATCGCGGGCGTGATCTCGGCCTTCGTGATCCCGTTCACCTTCCTGGCGCGGCGGGAGCACGCCCCGTCGGACCCGATCCGCGACGGCGAGGCCGAGGAGCGGGCCGCCCCCGCCTGATCGGCCGGTCCCTCTATCCTTGGACAGGCATGGGGACTCGTGAAGCGACCCTGACTCCCGCGACCCAGGAGTATCTCGTCACGCTCCGGAACCTGGTCAGCAGCGAGCAGCCGGCCACGATCAGCAGCCTCGCCCGGCGGCTCCAGGTCTCGCCCCAGGCCGCCTCGGAGATGATCCATCGCCTGCGGACCGAGGGCCTCGTCGACCAGCGCGACGACCGCAGCCTGACCCTGACCCGCCACGGCCGGTCGCAGGCCGACGCGATCTTCCGGCGCCACGCCCTGATGGAGTGGCTGCTGAGCGGGGTGATCGGGATGGGCTGGGCGGAGTCGGACCACGAGGCCCACCTCCTCCAGGGCGCGATCTCCGAGGCGCTCGAAACCCAGCTCGACGCCTTCCTCGGCCACCCCGAAACCTGCCCCCACGGCAACCCGATCGACCTGGCCGCTGCCCGGCGACGCCCGGCCGGGACGCCGTTGAGCGCGTTCACCTCGGGCGACGAGGCAACGATCTACCGGATCACTGAAGAGGCGGAGGAGGACGAGGGCCTGCTCTCGTATCTCGATGCCCGGGGTCTGCGCCCCGGCACCCTCGTCACCATCCGGGCCAGCAGCGGCGTCGTCGACGCCGTGACGGTGGACGGCCCGCGTGGCTCGGCGACCCTTGGGCTCCGCCCCGCCTCGCTGATCCGGGCCCTCCCCGGCCGCGCCGACGGCAGCTTGTTCCATCGGCTGCCGGACGCAGCCGTGGATCAAGCCAGCCTGAAGAAGAACAGCAAGCCTGCTTGACAGCAGTCCGACCCCAGCGCTAGGCTCCGCCCGACTGCTCCCATCGGAACCCCCTCAGGAGTCGCCATGCTCGCCACCTTCGTGATCGGCCTGCGCGAGGGCCTCGAGGCCGCGCTCATTGTCGGTATCGTCGCGGCCTTCCTCCGCCAAAGCGGTCGATCCGATGCCCTCCGGCTGGTCTGGATCGGTGTGGCCGGGACGGTTGCCTTCTGCATCGGCGTCGCCGTCCTCCTGCAGATCTGGCACGGCAGCCTGCCGCACGCGCAGCAGGAGGCGCTCGAGGCGGTCATCGGCCTGGTGGCGGTCGGGATGGTGACCTACATGATCCTGTGGATGCGGTCCCACGCTCGCGGCCTGCGCCGGGACATCGAGGACGCGACGTCGACCGCGCTCGCCCGGGGAAGTGCCCTGGCCCTCGTCGCGGCCGCGGTCCTTGCGGTCCTCCGCGAGGGCCTCGAGACCGCCGTCTTCCTGCTCGCGGCGTTCCAGGCGAGCGAGCAGCCTCTCCTGGCGGGACTGGGCGCTGCGCTCGGCGTGGTGGTCGCCGTCGGGCTCGGCTATGCGATCTATCGGGGTGGCGTTCGCCTCGACCTGGGTCGCTTCTTCCGCCTCACCGGCGTCGTCCTCGTCTTCGTCGCCGCGGGGCTGGTGGCATCCTCGCTGCACGCGGCACACGAGGCCGGCTGGCTCACGATCGGCCAGCAGCCGGCCCTCGACCTCGCCTGGCTCGTCCAGCCCGGGACCCTCTGGTCGTCGCTCCTGACCGGCGTCCTGGGCATCCCGCCGCAGCCGACCGTGATCGAGCTCGTCGGCTACCTGGCGTACCTCGTGCCGATGCTCCTCGTCGTCCTGTGGCCGGTTCGCCCGGCACGCACCATCCAGGCAGCTGCCACCCTGGCGCTGATGCTCGCGCTGCTCGGATGCAGCGCCTCGGCCGGCGAGCCGGGGGCGAGCGCCGGATCAGACTCGACCGTCGTCTCGGTCACGCTGACGGAGGCGGGGTGCGCTCCCGATCCGGACACCGTCCCAGCCGGGACCGTCGAGTTCGACGTCGCGAGTGAAGGCGGCGATGGAGTCGACGAGGTGGAGCTCATGCAGGGCGAGACCGTCCTGGCGGAGGCCGAGAACCTCGCGCCGGGGCTGAGCGGCGGATTCAGCCTCGAGCTCGAGCCCGGGACCTACACCGTCTTCTGCCCGGGCGCGGACACGCCGGAGTCCCCGCTCGAGGTCGAGTGATCGCCTGATCGGCTGGCGCGCCGGCGGCAACGCCGGCGGCGGCCCGCACCGGGTAGGCTGCGGGCTCGATGCGCACGATTCTGTTGTGGGCGGCCCGCAACCAGTGGCTGCGGAGGAACGTTCCCCGGCTGCCCGGAGCCCGGCGGGCCGTCCGCCGCTTCATGCCCGGCGAGACGATGGACGACGCGCTTCGGGCGGCGGGCACGCTCCAGGCGGCCGGACTGCCTTCGATCTTCACCAAGCTCGGCGAGAACCTCTCGAACCTCGCCCAGGCCGATGAGGTGGTCGCCCACTACCACGAGCTGATGACCAGGTTCGCCCGATGGGGCCTCCGGCCGGACATCTCGCCCAAGCTCACCCAGCTGGGCCTCGACCACGACCCGGAGGCCACGTACGAGCACGCGCTGGGCCTCGCCCGCCACGCCGCGTCGATCGGGAGCCGCTTCTGGCTCGACATGGAGGACAGCTCGTACGTCGATCCCACCCTCGACATCTACGTCCGGCTCCTCGAAGCCCAGCCGGGGATCGGGGTCTGCCTGCAGGCGTACCTGCGCCGGACCCCCGAGGACGTCGAGCGGCTCCGTCCGCTGGGCGCGGGCGTCCGCCTCGTGAAGGGCGCCTACAACGAGCCCGCCGAGCGGGCGTTCCGCGACAAGGCGGACGTGAGCGTCGCCTACCGGACGCTGGCCTTGACGATGCTGCCCGATGCGGCGGCCGGTCGGCTCCGGCTCGGGCTCGGCACGCACGACGTCGAGCTCGTCGAGGACATCGCCCGGACCGGGGCGGCGGCGGGCATCGGGCGCGAGGCGTTCGAGGTGCAGATGCTGTACGGGATCCGGGCCGATCAGCAGCGCCGGCTCGCCACGGAGGGCTACCGGGTGCGGGTGCTCATCGCGTACGGCGACTACTGGTATCCGTGGTACGTCCGGCGCCTGGCCGAGCGGCCCGCCAACCTCTGGTTCGCGGCGCGCCAGATGATCCCGTTCTGACCCCGGCGGCTAGTCCTCGGGGAGCTCGAAGTCCGGATCGATCGGGGCGGTGACGCCCTCGTTGTCGAAGGTCGGCACCAGGACCCACATGAAGAAGGTCATCGCCAGGCCGAAGACGAGGAGCAGGACGACCCCGGCCGCCTCGTAGCTGAGGAACCAGTAGACCGTGCCGGCCGCGAAGGCGAGGAGCGGGAAGAACAGGTACCGGGCGAGCTTCATCGCGGGACCATCATACGATCCAGCCGCAGTCGGTTCGGCGGACCGCAACCGACCCCGCGGGCCGGGTACCGGCGTCCGGATCAGCCGCGCGGACGAGGGCTCGGGCGCTCACCGCGTTGTCGGCGCGCTCGAGCGTCGAGCGGCGGACGGCCGGGTCGACGACCGGCGGGCCGGCCTCGCCCTGCTCGGGGAGCACCGAAGGTGGGGGCGGGGCGAACTGGACGCGCCCCTCGCGCGCGGTGACCGTCGTCTGGTCCGGGAACGCGAGCCACAGGCCGCGCATGCGGGCCACGAAATGCTCGGCCATGCCCGGCACGAGGAGATCCACCTGGCCGGTGCCGCTGCGCCGGTAGCCGCGCGGCCGCTCGTCGGCCCGGACCCGGTCGACGAACGGCTGGGCGAGCAGCTCCTCGAGGGCCGCGGTCACGTTCTCCGGGGCGTCGACCCGGGTGTGTCCGGCCTGGAACGTGGCCGACCCCACGACGGTCTCCCCGTCGGGCCCGGTGCGGACCAGGTCGAAGGTGATGACGTCTTCGGTTCGGGGATCGCTGGTGCGCGACAGCACGGACCGAGGATAGCAGCGGGGCTCGGCTAGAATCCGCCCGCACCGACCGAGGAGTTGCCGTGGAGCTGACCCAGGAAGCCCCCTACCGCGAGATGGTCGCCGGCCAGTCCGATGGGCAGATCGACAGCTGGGCCGCGGACCTCTTCGTCGACTTCGCGAAGCGCCTCGGGGTCGGCACCGCGATCGCCGCGTTCAACCGCGCGGCCGGCCTCGACGCCCGGGGCTTCCAGCGCGCGTTCCTCGTGGGCGGCGGCCCGGACCACGTGGTCGGGATCGATACCGCCGGCGCGCTGGCGGCCCCGATCTTCGAGCTCCCGAAGGCGGTCACCGGCCTGCGCCGGATCGACCCGGATGCCCGCGCCAAGCTGGTCGACTTCCTGGTCGAGCACCGCGAGGTGATGTCCTACACCCCCTGACCGCTCGGCGGGGGAGCGGAGTCCGTCGCGGACCCCGCGCGGGGCGGGCTATTCCTCGCGCGAGGCCCGGACGATGGCGATGGCGTTCTCGAGCTTGAGCTTGGTGATGGTGAGGTACTTCGCCAGGTTGTCCCGGTTCGTGCTCGGGATCTGGTCGATGACCTCGTGCTGGCGGAGGAGATCGGCCAGCTCGTCGACGACCGTCGCCAGGCGGCCCTTGAGGTCCATCAGCGCGTCGTCGGTGTTCCGAGCGGCGACCACCACCCCGGCCGCCGTCCGCGCCCGCCGCTTGGGCTTGGCGACCTCGGCTTTGTCCTTCGGCTCGCGCGTGCCGGTCAGGCGCCGGAGCTTGGCGAGCGTCAGCTCACCCGCCGCGACGCGCTTGGCCAGCTTCCGACGGGTCTTCTCATCAGTGACCTTCATCAGCTCGTAGGCGTGGCTGATCGTGTCCTTCCGCGTGGCGACCAGCTCGCGCACCTCGGGCGGCGCATCGGTCAGACGCAGCCGGTTCTCGACGTAGCCCTTGTCCTTGCCGATCTTGGCCGCCAGCTGGCGAACCGAGTAGCCGAGGGCGAGCATCTTCCGGTACATCGCCGCCTCCTCGAGCGGCGAGACATCCTCGCGCTGGAGGTTCTCGATGATCGAAACCTCGAGCGCCGTCTCCTCGTCGAACTCGAGGACCACCGCCGGGATGGTGGCCAGCCCGGCGAGGCGTGAGGCTCGCCACCGGCGCTCGCCGGCGATCAGCTCGAACTGGGCTCCGGCCGGGCGGACGAGAATGGCCTGCAGCACGCCGTGCTCCCGGATCGATTCGGCCAGCTCGGTGAGCGAGTCCTCCTCGTAGGACAGTCGCGGCTGGGCCGGATTGGGGAGGATCTTGCCGACCGGGATCTCCCGGATCTGAGCCCGGGTCGTCTTCGACTCGATGAGCGAGACGATCCCCGGCGTCAGCTCGGTGGCGGCGGCCTCGTCGAACAGGCGGGCGATGTTGTCTTTGAAGACCGGTGTCCTAGCCAAGCTCGATCACCTCTCTGGCCAAATCGCGGAACGCATGGGCAGCCGCCGAGCTTGGCGCGTACTCGGTGACCGGTCGCCCGGTGAGCGGAGCCTCACCAAGCTTCACGGTGTTCTTGATCATCGTGTTGAAGACCCGGTGGTCGCCGAGCTCGCGGAGGTTCTCGAGCATCTCGCGGGCCAGGATCGTCCGGCCGTCGTAAAAGGTGGGCAGCAGGCCGAGGATCTCGAGGTCGTGGTTCAGCTTCAGGCGGATGGTGTTGATGACCTTGATCAGCGCGGTCAGGCCCTTGATCGCGTAGAACTGGGTCTGGACCGGGATGATCACCCGGGACGAGGCGACGAGCGCGTTGATCGTCAGCAGGCCCAGGGTCGGCGGGCAGTCGATGAGGACGACGTCGAAGCGCCGGTCGACCGATCCCGAGATCGCGTCGCGGAACACCATCTCGCGGCCGATCGCGGTGAACAGCTCAACCTCGGTGCTGGCCAGCTCGAGGGTCGAGGGCGCAACCGACAGGCCCGGGACGTTGGTCTCGAGAATGACCTCGTCCATCGAGACCCGGTCCTCATTCAGGACGTCGGCCATCGACCGATGGACATCGGCGAGTGAAATGCCGAGCCCAACCGTGAGGTTGGCCTGCGGGTCCATGTCGATGCAGAGCACCCGGTAGCCAAGCTCGGCCAGGGCACCGCCTAGGTTGATCGTGCACGTCGTCTTTCCGACGCCACCCTTCTGATTCGCCAGCGAGATGACCTTCGTCAAGGCAAACACCTTCCGCGGATTCGTCGATTGCGGTGCTGAAATCGCGACCTGCGACCCGTCGACGATGATAGGCAGGGGGTTCGTCCGCGGTCACCCGGGTTATCCACAACCACCGGGAGTGTCGATGTCTTTGTGCAAAGACGAGCCCCTATACTCGGAGTTGTCCACCGCCAGCCCGCGGGCCCATAGCTCAATGGTTAGAGCATCCGGCTCATAACCGGCTGGTCGCAGGTTCGATTCCTGCTGGGCCCACTCCATCGTTTCTGGAGGATTGGTGTCGACTTCGGACAGGCTCGACCAGCTCGAGGACCGGCGCCGCGCCGCGCGGCTGGGTGGCGGTGAGGAACGCATCGAGCAGCAGCACGCGCGCGGCAAGCTGACCGCCCGCGAACGGCTCGAGATCCTGCTCGACGCCGACTCGTTCACCGAGCTCGACGCGTTCGTCACCCATCGGACCACCGAGTTCGGTCTCGAGGACGAGCGCTATCTGGGTGACGGGGTCGTGACCGGCTGGGGCGCGATCGATGGACGGACGGTGTTCGTCTACGCCCAGGACTTCACCGTGTTCGGCGGCTCACTGTCCGAAGCGCATGCCGAAAAGATCTGCAAGGTGATGGATCTTGCGGTCGCGTCGGGTGCACCGATCATCGGCCTGGCCGATTCCGGCGGCGCGCGCATCCAGGAGGGGGTCGACTCGCTGGGCGGCTATGCCGAGATCTTCTGGCGCAACACGCAGGTCTCGGGTGTCGTCCCGCAGCTGTCGGTGGTCCTGGGCCCGTGCGCCGGTGGCGCGGTGTACTCGCCGGCGATCACCGACTTCACGGTGATGGTCGACGGGTCGAGCTACATGTTCGTCACCGGTCCGTCGGTGGTGAAGACGGTGACCCACGAGGACATCGACTTCGAGGGGCTCGGCGGCGCGCGGATCCACAACGAGGTCAGTGGCGTCGCGCACTTCCTCGCGCCGTCCGAGTCGGCGGCGCTGCTGACGACGCGCCAGCTGCTCGGCTACCTGCCGCAGAACAATGTCGATCCGGTACCGCGCACCGAGACCTGGACGCCGCCGGCGGTTCCAGCCGATGACCTCGACGCGCTCATCCCGGATTCCGCGCAGCAGTCCTACGACATGCATCGGGTCATCGGCGGCGTCGTCGATGCCGACTCGTTCCTCGAGGTCCATGCCGGGTGGGCGCGCAACATCACCTGCGGGTTCGCGCGCATCGAAGGCCGGTCGGTGGGTGTCGTCGCGCAGCAACCCGACGTCCTGGCCGGTGTCCTCGACATCGATGCATCCGACAAGGCCGCCCGGTTCGTCCGGACCTGTGACTGCTTCAACGTTCCGTTGCTGACCTTCGTCGACGTGCCCGGCTTTCTGCCGGGCGTCGACCAGGAGCACCGCGGCATCATTCGTCACGGCGCGAAACTCCTGTACGCGTATGCCGAGGCGACCGTCCCGAAGGTGACGGTCATCACCCGCAAGGCATACGGCGGCGCGTACGACGTCATGAGCAGCAAGCACATCCGGGGCGACCTGAACTTTGCGTGGCCGACCGCGGAGATTGCGGTGATGGGCGTCGAGGGCGCGGTGAACATCGTCTTCAAGGATCGAATTGCCGCAGCCGCCGATCCCGACGCGGAACGCGCCGCCCTGGTGACCGAGTACCAGGAGCGGTTCGCGAACCCGTACGTCGCGGCGGGCCGCGGCTACGTCGACGAGGTCATCCGCCCGTCCGAGACCCGCGTCCGTGTCGCCGGGGCGCTCGCCGTCCTCGACGGCAAGCGCCAACCGGGACCGCGGCGGAAGCACGGCAACATCCCGCTCTGACGCCGCCCGTCTTTCCGCAAAGACAGTGACCCCACCCTTCCGCCGGATCCTCGTCGCGAACCGCGGCGAGATTGCGATCCGGGTGATGCGGGCGTGTCGCGAGCTGGGCATCGAGTCGGTCGCGGTCTTCTCGGATGCCGACCGCGATGCGCCCCACGTCCGTGCCGCGGACCGCGCGGAGTGGATCGGTCCGACACCGGCCACCGAGTCCTACCTGGACGTTGAGGCGGTCATCGGCGCGGCGCGCCGGGTCGGGGCCGAGGCGATCCATCCCGGGTACGGGTTCCTCAGCGAGAGCGCCGCGTTTGCCCGGGCGGTCGAGGACGCCGGGCTCGTCTTCGTCGGGCCGCCGGCGGAAACGATGGAAGGGCTCGGCGACAAGCTCGCGGCGCGACGGACCGCGGTGGCGGCCGGGGTCGCGGTCACGCCCGGCCTGTTGGTCGCGGCCGGCGAGGCGCGCGACGGTGAGCTGGACGCGCTGGGCTACCCGTTGCTCGTCAAGGCCGCTGCCGGCGGCGGGGGACGCGGCGTTCGACGAGTCGATGGACGCGACGAGCTGGCCGATGCGGTGGACGCGGCACGCCGCGAAGCCGAGGCGGCATTCGGCGACGGCACGGTCTACATCGAAAAGCTGATCGCCCCGGCGCGGCACGTGGAGGTCCAGCTGCTTGGCGACCGACACGGAAACCTGGCCGTCCTCGGGGAGCGGGACTGCTCCGTCCAGCGCCGACACCAGAAGCTGGTAGAGGAAGCGCCTGCCCCCCGGCTGCGTCCGGAGACCCGCGACGGGCTGGCGGCCGATGCGCGGCGGGTCGCGGAAGCGGTCGCCTTCCACAGCGCGGCGACGGTCGAGTTCCTGGTCGACGCCGACGAGAACCGCTGGTTCCTCGAGATGAACACCCGGCTCCAGGTCGAGCACGGCGTCACCGAGCTGGTGAGCGGGGTGGACATCGTGGCGTGGCAGATCCGGGTCGCGGCGGGGGAGCGGCTGTCGGACGAGGTGCTCGCGGCGACGCCGCGCGGCCACGCCATCCAGGTTCGGCTCTACGCGGAAGACCCGTGGAACGGCTTCGCGCCGATGCCGGGACGGCTGGGCGCGTGGACGATGCCCGACGGCCCGGGGATCCGGGTCGACGGCGGCGTCGAGGCAGGCCTCGAGCTGCCGACCGCGTACGACGCCCTGCTCGCCAAGCTCATGGTCCACGCCCCCGACCGGGATGCCGCCGTGACACGTCTCCGTCGGGCACTGGACGAGACCGCGATCGGCGGCGTGCCGACGACCCTCGGCTTTCATCGCTGGCTCGTGGACCAGCCCGACTTCATCGAGGGGCGGCACGACCTGCGGTTCGTGGCCACGACCTGGGGAAGTGGGCCGCCGCTCGCGGACGGCGACGCCGGGCAGGCCGCCGCCGCGGTCGTACAGGCCCTCGGCGCCGCTCGGCCGCCAGGACCAATGGCCGGCGTGGCCGGCTCCGCCCAAGCCGGCGTCCCGCTGCCGGTCGACGGACAGCGGCCGTGGACCCGCCAGGCGCGGGCCGAGGCCGTGGAGCGGGACCCGGAACAGTGACCGCCGAGCGCGAGATCCTCATCGGCGATCGGCCGGTCGCGGGGGAACCCGGCTGGACCCTGGCCTGGGTTGATCCTCGCCACGGCGTCGCCCTGCTGCGTCGGGAGCACCAGCACCACCTGGTCGTCATCGAGGGCGGGCCGACCGACTGGGTCGTGACCCTCGGAGGGCGCCGGATCGCGGTCACCGCTCGCAGCCATCGCGACCGGCTGCTGGCCGACACCGCCGCCCTGGCCGTCGCCCGACGCGGCCCTTCCCACGTCCTGGCCACCCTCCCCGGGCTCGTGGTCCGGGTCCTCGTCGAGCCCGGCGCCACCGTCGCCGCCGGGGATCCGCTGGTGACGATCGAGGCGATGAAGATGCAGAACGAGATCCGCGCCCCCCGCGACGGCCGGGTGTCCGAGGTCGCGGTGGCGCCCGGCCAGGCGATCGCGACTGGCGCGCTCCTCGTCCGACTCGCGGACCTCGACCCGTAGAATCGGCCGCGTGACGAGGGGCGACGATCCGGCCGAAGCCCAGCCCGGCGCCCCGCGCCGGGATCGGTCCACCTCCGGCATCCCGATCGGCGACGTCTATCGGCCCGACGACGTGGCGGAGGGTCTCGGCGAGCGGCTCGGCGAGCCGGGCGCCTACCCGTATACCCGCGGGATCCACGCGACGGGGTACCGCGGCCGGCCGTGGACGATGCGCCAGTACGCCGGCTTCACCTCGGCCGAGGAGTCGAATCGCCGCTACCGCGACCTGCTGGCCGGTGGCCAGACCGGGCTGTCGGTCGCGTTCGACCTCCCGACCCAGATGGGATACGACAGCGACGACCCGCGGGTGGCCGGCGAGGTGGGACGGGTCGGGGTCCCGATCGACTCGGTCCACGACATGGAGCGGCTGCTCGACGGGATCGACCTGGGCGTGGTGAGCACGTCGATGACGATCAACGCCACCGCCGCCATCCTCCTCGCGCTGTACGAGGCGGTTGGCCGCCGGCAGGGGGTGGCGCCCGCCCAGCTGCGGGGCACCGTCCAGAACGACATCCTCAAGGAGTACGTCGCGCGCGGGACCTACATCTTCCCGCCGGCTCCCTCGCTCCGACTGGCGACCGACCTGATCGCCTACTGCCGGGCCGAGCTGCCGCAGTTCAACCCGATCAGCATCAGCGGGTACCACATGCGCGAGGCCGGGGCCACGGCCGCCCAGGAGCTGGCGTTCACCTTCGGCAACGCGATCAGCTATGCCGATGCGACCGTGGCGGCGGGCCTCGACTTCGACGAGTTCGCGCCGCGCCTGTCTTTCTTCTTTGCCGCCCACAACGACCTGTTCGAGGAGGTCGCGAAGTTCCGCGCCGCGCGCCGGCTGTGGGCCCGGATCGCCCGGGACCGCTACGGGGCGACCGACCCGCGGAGCATGACCCTGCGCTTCCACGTCCAGACCGCGGGCTCGACGCTCACCGCCCAGCAGCCCGAGACGAACACGGTCCGGACCACCGTCCAGGCGATCTCGGCGGTCCTCGGCGGGGCCCAGTCGCTCCACACGAACGCCCTCGACGAGGCGCTCGGCCTGCCCAGCCCGGAGGCAGCCCGCCTGGCCCTCAGGACCCAGCAGGTGCTGGCCCACGAGTCCGGGCTGACCGCACCGATCGATCCGCTCGGCGGATCGTGGTACGTCGAGGCCCTGACCGACGCGCTCGACGAGCGGTCCACCGCCGAGCTGGCCCGGCTGGACGAGCTGGGCGGGCCGCTTGCTGCCCTCGAGGCCGGCTACCAGGCCGGTGCGATCGCCGACGCGGCGTACGAGGCCCAGCGGGCCTTCGAGTCCGGGGAGTCGATCGTGGTCGGGGTCAACGCCTTCGTCGACGGGGAGGCCGCTCGGCCCGAGCCGCAGCGGATCGATCCTGCCGCCGAGCGCCTGCAGGCCGAGCGCACCGCCGCGGTCCGTGCCGGCCGGGACCCGGCCGCGGCGAGCGAGGCGCTGGCCGCCCTCGAGTCGGCGGCCGGCGGCAGCGAGAACCTGCTGCCCCGGATCCGGGCCTGCGTCGAGGCCGACGTCACGCTGGGCGAGATCGCCGACACGCTGCGCACGACCTGGGGCGAGTTCCGGCCGTGAACGCCATCGACCACGTCGCGGTCGTCGTCCGCGACATCGACGAGGCGCTGCCGCGCTACAGGGAGCTGTTCGGGCTCGCCCCGCAGGCACCCGTCGAGACGGTTGCCGCCCAGGGCGTTCGGCTCTGCTTCCTGCCCACCGGGCCCTTGCCGGCGGCCCGCATCGAGCTCATCCAGCCGGTCGACCCGGAGAGCGGGGTCGCCCGCTTCCTGGACAACCGGGGCGAGGGCCTCCACCACGTCTGTTTCGGCACCACTGACCTCGCCGCAGAGCTCGCGCGGCTCGCGGACGCCGGCGCCGAGCTCATCGACCAGGTTCCACGCCCGGGAGCCGAGGGACCGGTCGCCTTCGTCCACCCGCGGACCCTGAACGGCGTCCTCTGGGAGCTTCTCGAGACGCCCGGAGCCGTGGACGGGGAGCGCTGACCGGCTAGCCCACCGGGCCGCGCAGCAGCATCGGGATCTGGAGCGGGGAGTCCGCGACGCGGACGCCGGCCTTACTCAGCGCCGCGCGCTTCGAGTCTGCGGTCCCAGCCCCACCCGAGATGATCGCCCCGGCGTGGCCCATCCGCCGTCCCGGCGGCGCCGTGCGGCCGGCGATGAAGGCAGCCACCGGCTTGGTCATCGTGGCCGCGATATGGGCCGCCGCGCGTTCCTCCTCGTCGCCGCCGATCTCGCCAATGAGGACCACCGCCTCCGTCTCCGGATCGGCCTCGAAGAGGTCGAGGATCTCGATGAAGTTCGTGCCGATGATCGGGTCGCCCCCGATCCCGACGCAGGTGGTCTGCCCGATGCCCTCATCGGTCAGGGCCTGGACGACCTCGTAGGTCAGGGTCCCCGAGCGGCTCACCACCCCGACCCGGCCCCGGCGGTGGATGTTGCCGGGGATGATCCCGACCTTGGCTTTACCCACCGACGTGGCGCCCGGGCAGTTGGGCCCGATGAGCCGGACGCCCTGCTGGCGGAGCGTGTGATAGACCCGGAGCATGTCGAGGGCGGGGATGCCCTCGGTAATGCAGAAGATCAGGCCGATCCCGGCCGCCGCGGCCTCGAGCATCGCGTCCGGCGCGAAGGCCGCCGGGACGTAGATCACACTCGTGTTGGCGCCGGTCTGTGCGATCGCCTCCGCGACCGTGTCGAACACCGGTACCCGCCCGTTGAACGTCGACTGCCCGCCCTTGCCGGGCGTGACCCCCGAGACGACCGGGGTGCCGTAGTCGAGCATCGCCTGCCCGTGGAACTGGCCCTCGCGTCCGGTGATGCCCTGGATCAGGAGCCGGGTGTCCTCGTTGACCAGGATGCTCATCGGCCGGACCGGACCGCGGCCACCGCCAGCTCGGCCGCCTCGTCCAGGCTGTACGCCGTCTGGAGATCGGCCTGCTCGAGGATGAGCGCCGCCTCGTCGGCGTTCGTGCCGACGATCCGGACGACCATCGGGACGTCGCGCTCCAGGCCGGCCCGGGCCTCGACGATGCCGTGGGCCACCTCATCGCCGCGGGTGATCCCGCCGAAGATGTTGATCAGGACCGCGCGGACGTTCGAGTCGGCCAGGATGATGCGGAAGGCGGCCGCCACCCGGTCGTGCTTCGCGCCGCCGCCGATGTCGAGGAAGTTCGCCGGCTCGCCGCCGGCGAGCTTGACGAGGTCCATGGTGGTCATCGCCAGGCCGGCGCCGTTCACCATGCAGCCGATCGTGCCGTCGAGCTTGATGTAGCTGATTCCCGCCTCGCGGGCCGCGATCTCGGCCGGCTCCTCCTCCGACAGGTCGCGCATGGCCTCGATGTCGGGATGGCGGGGCAGGGCCGAGTCGTCGATGACGATCTTCGCGTCGAGGGCGAGCAGCCGCCCGTCGCCCGTGGTGGCCAGCGGGTTGATCTCGGCCAGCTCGGCGTCCGACCCGAAGAAGGCCGCGGCCAGCCCCACCAGCAGCGCGTCGAACGTCGACCGATGGACGCCGGGGATGTCGAGGAACGTCCCGACCCTGTCCACGTCGGCCGGCTGGAGGCCGGCCAAGGGGTCGAGTGGATGGCGGAGGACGGCCGCCGGATTCGTGTGGGCGACCTCCTCGATCTCGATCCCGCCCTCCGCGCTGGCGATGACGGTGACCGCCTTGGCGGCCCGGTCGAGGATGAGGGAGAGGTAGTACTCGTGCTCGATGTCGACCGCCGGGGTGACGAGCAGGGTTCGGACCGGTCCACCGGCGATCTGGATGGCGAGGATCTCCGCGGCGCGCTGCTCCGCCTCGTCGGGGGTCGCGGCGAGCTTCACGCCGCCGGCCTTGCCCCGTCCGCCGGCGAGGACCTGGGCCTTGACGACCACCGGGACGCCGAGCTGCTCGGCCGCCGCTCGAGCCGCGGCCGGGGAGGTGGCGACGATCCCGGGGAGGGTCGGAATGCCGTGGAGGGCAAGGATTTCCTTGCTCCGGAACTCCTGGAGCTTCACGGTCGGGAGCGTACCCGACCCGCCCCGGGGCTGACCGGCCGCCGGGCGCGCGCGTCGTTTCCTACACTGGCGCCGTGACCTACGAGGTGACCCTCATCCCCGGCGACGGGATCGGCCCCGAGATCGCCGCCGCCACCCGGCAGGTGCTGGAGGCCACCGGCGTGGGGTTCACCTGGGACGAGCAGGTCGCCGGCGAGGCGACACTCCAGAGCGAGGGCAACCCGCTGCCGGACCGGGTCATCGACAGCATCCGTCGGACCAGGGTCGCCCTCAAGGGACCGATCACGACCCCGGTGGGGACCGGCTTCCGCAGCGTGAACGTGGCGCTCCGCCAGGCGCTGACCCTGTACGCCAACGTCCGACCGGCGCGGAGCATCGACGGTATCGAGTCGCGCTACGCCGATATCGACCTGGTCATCGTCCGCGAGAACACCGAGGACCTGTACGCCGGGATCGAGCGCCAGGTGAGCGCCGACGAGGCGGAGACGATCAAGCGCATCACCCGGGGCGCCTCGGAGCGGATCGCGCGCTACGCCTTCGAGTACGCGGTGGCCAACGGCCGGTCGACGGTCACGGCCGTCCACAAGGCGAACATCATGAAGCTGACCGATGGGCTCTTCCTCGAGTGCTGCCGGCGGATCGCCGCCGAGTACGAGGGCCGGGTCGCGTTCCAGGACCGGATCGTCGACAACATGTGCATGCAGCTCGTCCAGAAGCCCGAGGAGTACGACGTCCTGGTGGCCCCGAACCTGTACGGCGACATCATCAGTGACCTCGCCGCTGGCCTCGTCGGCGGGCTCGGGATCGCCCCGGGCGCGAACATCGGGGAGGATGCCGCCGTCTTCGAGGCGGTCCACGGCTCGGCGCCGAAGTACGCGGGCCAGGACCGCGCGAACCCGACCGCCCTCATCCTGTCGGGGGCGCTGCTCCTCCGCCACATCGGCGAGACCGATGCCGGGGCGGCGGTCGAGGCCGCCGTGCGCCAGGTCATCGGCGCCGGCCAGACGGTCACCGCCGACCTCGGGGGCTCCGCCGGGACCCGCGCGTACGGCGAGGCGGTCGCCGCACAGGTCGCCGTCATTCGGGCCGCGGCGTGACCGTATCCGGCTGGCTGGGCCAGGCCCAGTCGCGGGTCATGCGCTACCGGGTCAGCTGGGCCCAGCTCGCCTGGTTCGGGCATCGGCTGTCCGGAATCGGCGTCCTGCTGTACCTGTTCATGCACATCGTCGAGACCTCGACCGTGCTGCTCGGTCCCGAGGTCTACGACACGACGCTTGGCTTCTTCCGCAACCCGGTCCTCCGGGCGGGCGAGATCCTGCTCATGGCCGCGCTCGTCTACCACTCCCTGAACGGGCTGAAGATCATCCTCATCGACTTCGTCCCGACGGCCACCGCGTGGTACCGGCCGCTGACCTACGGGGTCGTGATCGCCACCGTGGTGGCGATGGTCCCGATGGGGCTGATCATGTTCGCCCCCTTCGCGCCGTGGTGAGCCGATGAGCGTCGGTCGCACGGTCGTGCTCGGCAACCCGCCGGTGCGCCGCTCCCGCCCGCCGGAGGGCACCGGCCGCGAGCGGTTCTGGTGGTGGTTCATGCGTTTCAGCGGGCTGGCCCTCGTGTTCCTGGCCCTGGGCCACATGCTGATCATGCACGTCCTCGTCCAGCTGTCCGGGCAGGAGGTGAATTTCGCCTTCGTCACGAGCCGGTGGGGAACCCCGTTCTGGCGGATCTACGACGCGCTGCTCCTGGTCCTGGCACTGATCCATGGCGTGAACGGCGCCCGGGTCGTCCTCACCGACCTCGTCCCACGGGGCGGCATTCGCTCGATCCTGACCATCGGCCTGGGCCTGGTGGCCGTCGTCTGGCTCCTGCTGGGGCTCATGGTCGTCATCTTCTTCAACCCCGACACCGCGCCCGCCGTCGGCCCGTTCTCGTGACCGCGGCATGAGCGTTCCCATGGTCGGGCGCGGCCCGGCCGCCTCGCCGCGGATCCACGTCCTCGATGCGGTCGTCGTCGGCGCCGGTGGCGCCGGCCTGTACGCCGCCCTCGAGCTGAAGCGTGGCCTGGGCGAGGGCGGCCGGATCGGGGTCGTGTCGAAGCTGTACCCCACCAGGTCCCATACCGGGGCCGCCCAGGGCGGGGTGTGCGCCGCACTCGGGAACACCGAGGAGGACCACTGGGAGTGGCACTGGTGGGACACGGTCAAGGGCGGCGACTACCTCGTCGACCAGGACGCGGCCGAGGTCATGTGCCGTGATGCCGTCCAGACGATCCGAGACCTCGAGCACCTCGGCCTGCCGTTTGACCGGACCCCCGACGGGCTGATCGACCAGCGGCGGTTCGGCGGCCATTCCCGGAACCACGGGGAGGCGCCGGTCCGTCGGTCGTGCTACTCGGCGGACCGGACCGGCCACGCCATCCTCCAGACCCTGTACCAGCAGTGCATCAAGCACGACGTCACCTTCTTCGACGAGTACCAGGTGCTCGACCTGGTCATGCCCGACGGCCCCGAAGGCCGGGTGTCCGGCGTGCTCGCCCTCCAGCTGGCGACGGGCGAGCTGACCGTGTTCCTCGCGAAGAGCGTCCTGTTCGCGACCGGCGGATTCGGGATGGTCTACAAGGTCACCTCGAACGCCCACACCCTGACCGGTGACGGGGTTGCGATCGCGTATCGGCGGGGCCTGCCTCTGGAGGACATGGAGTTCTTCCAGTTCCACCCGACGGGGATGTACAAGCTCGGCTTCCTCCTTTCGGAGGCGATGCGGGGCGAGGGCGGCATCCTGCTCAATGGCGAGGGCGAGCGGTTCATGGAGCGCTACGCGCCGACGATGAAGGACCTCGCGAGCCGGGACGTCGTGAGCCGGAGCATCTACCAGGAGATCGCCGCCGGCCGCGGGGTGAACGGGTCGGACTTCGTCCACCTCGACGTCCGGCACCTCGGTGCCGAGATCCTCGACCATAAGCTGCCCGATATGGCGGGTTTCATCCGGACCTACTTCGGGCTCGAGCCGCTGACCGACCTGGTGCCGATCCAGCCGACGGCGCACTACGCGATGGGCGGCATCCCGACCGATGTCGACGGCCGTGCCCTGGCCGACGCCGCCGGGCGGGTCGTGCCCGGCTTCTACGCGGCGGGGGAGTGCGCCTGTGTCAGCGTCCACGGGGCGAACCGGCTGGGCACCAACTCGCTGCTCGATATCCTCGTCTTCGGCCGCCGGGCCGGGCTGGCGATGACCGATGCCCTCGCCGACGCCCCTGCTCCGGGTCGGGACCTCGAGGCCGAGGCGGGTGCCGCTGCGCGCCTGGCCGACCTGCTGGGAGCGACCACCGGGGAGCGGCCGGCCACGATCCGCGCCGAGCTCCGGGAGCTGATGTTCCGGGACTGCGGCGTGTACCGCACCGCTGCCGGCCTGGTGTCGGCGCGCGAGGGGGTGGCCGCCCTGCGCGCCCGTTCCCGGGCGCTGCGCCTCGATGACCACGGGAGCCGCTACAACACCGACCTGACCGATGCCCTCGAGCTGGGTTTCCTGCTCGACTGCGCGGAGGCCATCGTCACCTCGGCCGAGGCCCGGACCGAGAGCCGCGGGGCACACGCCCGCGAGGACTTTCCGGACCGCGACGACGACGCATGGATGCGCCACACCTTCGCCACTCGCCAGCCGGACGGTGGCATCACGCTCGACTACAAGCCGGTGACCGTCACCGAGTTCCAGCCGGCGCCCCGGGTGTACTGACCGATGCAGGTCGAGCTGCGCATCCGGCGCTTCAACCCGGAGACCGACGCCGAGGCCCACTGGGAGTCGTATGACCTCGAAGCGGATCCCACCGACCGCGTGCTCGACCTGCTCCACCAGGTGAAGTGGTTCCAGGACGGCACGCTCACCTTCCGCCGCTCCTGCGCCCACGGGGTGTGCGGGTCGGACGCGATGCTCATCAACGGCCGCAACCAGCTCGCCTGCGCGACGCTGGTCCGCGACGCGGGGTCGACGATCAGCGTCGAGGCGATGCGCGGCCTGCCGCTGGTCAAGGACCTGCTCGTCGACCAGGAGGGCTTCTGGGAGAAGTACCGCGGCGCCATGCCGTTCCTCGTCAACGACGAGGTTCCTGAGGACGGTCTCGAACGGCGGCAGTCCCAGTTCGACCGGGCGAAGTACGAGGACACGAGCCGCTGCATCCTGTGCGCGGCCTGCACGACCGCCTGCCCGGTCTTCTGGACGAACCCCGACTACGTCGGTCCCGCCGCCATCGTGAACGCCCATCGGTTCATCTTCGACAGCCGGGACACGGCCCATGCCGAGCGGCTCGAGCTGATGGCCGACGCCGACGGGGTATGGCGCTGCCGGACGGTGTTCAACTGTGTCGAGGCCTGCCCGCGGGGGATCAACGTCACCCGGGCGATCCTCGAGGTGACCCAGGCGATCGAGGACCGGCCGGCTTGAGCCGCCTCCTGATCCATACGGATGGCGCCGCCCGCGGCAACCCGGGACTCGCCGGCGCCGGGGCCCTGCTCCAGGATGCCGAGACCGGGGAAACGCTGGCGGAGATTGCCGAGTTCCTCGGGGAGCGGACGAACAACTACGCCGAATGGACCGCGGTCGAGCTGGCGCTCCTCCGGGCCCGCGCGCTCGGGGCGTCGGCGGTTGACCTCCGGACCGACTCGGAGCTCGTCGCCCGCCAGATCGCGGGACGCTATCGGGTCAAGCACCCGGACCTCAAGCCGATCCACGCCCGGGTGATGGAGCTCCTCGCCGGATTCGGCGCCTACACCGTGGGCCATGTCCCCCGAGAGCGGAACCGCGACGCGGACCGGCTCAGCAACGTCGCCATCGACGCGCGGGGCGACGCCTAGGCGCGCTCCCGCGGTTCGTTCCGTCGGTCGCGGCGCCGCGTCCGCCGCCGGCCGATGACGACGGCCAGGCCCAGGCTGACGCCGAGCGCCACCCCGCCGAACGCGGGCGGGACCAGCCCGGTCTCCACCGCGCCGACTTCGGTCGGTTCGCTCGAGGCGAACTCGGCGAGACTCCGCGGGCTGGGGGTCGGCGTCCAGCGCGGTCCCGGAGTCGGGGCCGGGGTGGGGGTGGGCACCGGCGTCGGAACCGGGGTCGGAGTGGCCACCGGAGTCGGGGCTGGCACGCTGTCCGGGTCGTTGCCGAACGACCACAGGTACGCCCGAAGGCTGACGTTCCGCTGGTGGATGATCGCCGCCGTCGCGCGCCCCACGTAGCGGTAGTGCCAAGGCTCGTACTTGTAACAGGTCTCGCCCGGGCTCACGGCGGCGGGGTAGCTCATCACGAAGCCGTACTCCCAGGCGTGGGCCGCCAGCCATGCCCCCGGCGGGCTCGCGATCCAGTCCCCGGTAAGCCACGGCTGCGGACTGCCTGGGCTCTGGAAGTCCAGGGCCAATCCCAGCTGATGCTCGGAGTGGCCCGGCCGAGCCGTCGCCAGCCGCGCCCAATAGGTCCCGACCTGGGCCTCCCACATGGCATACGTCGCCACCTGCGAGCCGACCGAGCGGTAGCCAGACCCAACGACGAAGCTCGCGCCGGCCGCCGTGGCGACCGCGCCCATCTGCCGAAGGTCCTCGATGACGAACCCGCGGACCAGCCCGCCACCCCCGATCCCGGCCTCGCCAACCGGACGCAGATCGGGCGGGACGTAGTCGTCGGGGACGCGGTAGATCGTGTCGACCAGGGTCTGGGCCCAGTCGTCGTACCCGGTGTAGACCGTCGGGAGGTCGTCGTACCGACAGGCCGGCAGGTCGGACGCGCGTGCGGCCGCACCAAGTACGGCAAGGCCGCCCAGGACGACCAGGGCGGCCAACAGCAGGGGGCGAGTGCGGAGCCACACGGGGTCGTACAGGAGACGACCCACGGCGGGCCGGTGTCAAGTGCCCCACGCCGGGACCTCGACGGACCGCCGCTACAATGCAGGTCCTGGAGGCGGCCGGACGGCCGCGGACGCGATCGCCGAAAGGCGGCGTTCGAGGAAAGTCCGAGCTCCATAGAGCAGGCTCGCGGGTAACACCCGTCCGCCGTGAGGCGAGGACCAGCGCCACAGTGACGATGCCCGCGC
>DATBLJ010000080.1:0-7833 GCA_036555375.1 Candidatus Limnocylindria bacterium | reverse complement strand
GGACCCCGGTGAGCAGGAGGAGGATGACCGCCAGGCTCGTGACCTTGACGCCGGTCAGCGACACGTCGAGCAGGGCGCCGACCCGCACCGGGTCGCGCTCGCGCCGGAGCGCCAGGCTGACGAAGACCGACACGCCGTGGGCGAGCACGAAGGCGAACGCGAGCCCCACGTGCAGCCAGAAGAGGATGGGACCGATAGCCATGCCCGACCTCCAGCTTCTCGATGTGCCCGAGCGGCATGGTACAGACCGACGGCCGTCCCGAACGGTGTACGGTTGCCGGCCGTGAGTGCCGCAACGTTCATGGGCCTGCCCGCGGTCCCGATCGACGCGATTCGAGGGGGCATCGCCGTGCTCGGGGTCCCGCACGGGATCCAGTACCCGAGCCGGGGTCCGACCGGCTGCGATGCCGCGCCGGAGGGCGTTCGCGAGGCCTCCCTGCGGTTCGCGGCCTTTGCCGGCCATCACGACTTCGACACCGGCCAGACGATGCTCCCGAACGCCGCGTCGGTCGTCGACGCCGGCGACGCGGCCGGCTCCCCCGACGACGGGCCGGGGAACTCGGCCAGCACCGAGACCACCGTCCGCGACCTGCTCGAACGAGGCGCGACGCCCATCGTCCTCGGTGGCGACGACTCGGTACCGATCCCGATCCTGCGCGCCTACGCGGGGCACGGCCCGCTGACCGTCCTCCAGGTCGACGCCCATCTCGACTTCCGCGACGAGTTCGACGGGGTCCGGGAGGGCTACTCGTCGCCGATGCGGCGCGCGAGCGAGATGGACCACGTCGAGCACATCGTCCAGGTCGGCCTGCGCGGGGTGGGCAGCGCCCGGCCCAGCGACGTGGCGGACGCGCGGGCGGCCGGCAACCGGCTGGTCACCGCCCGCGAGCTTCGCGATCGTGGTGTGGGTTGGGTGCTCGAGCAATTGCCCGAGGACGCATCGGTCTTCATCTCCTTCGACCTCGACGGGCTGGACCCGAGCCTGTGCCCGGCGGTCGGAGCCCGGGCGCCCGGCGGCCTGGCGTGGGACGAGGCCGCCGACCTCGTGAGCGGGGCCGCAGCCCGCTGCCGCGTCGTCGGGGCGGTCTTCACCGAGCTCGCGCCCGACCTCGACCCCACGGGCTACTCGACGCTCGTCGCCGCCCGCCTCGTCATTCGCCTGCTCGCCGCCCTGGGGTGAACTTCCGGCCGGCTCGCGGTGTAGGGACCGGCGGAGGCACCGCCGTAGAATGGTCCGCCCGATGACCGATTTCGCGATCGAGGCCCTCGACCTCGTCCGCACCTACAAGACCCATACCGGCGTCGTTCGCCGCCACGCGATCGACATTGAAGCCGTGCGCGGCATCAGCTTCGACGTCCGGAACGGCGAGCTGTTCGGTCTCCTGGGGCCGAACGGCGCCGGGAAGACGACCACGATCAAGATGCTCGTCACGCTGCTCCTGCCCACGTCGGGATCCGCCCGGGTCATGGGCTTCGACGTGGTCCGCGACACGACCGAGGTCCGACGTCACATCGGCTACGTGTTCGGGGGCGAGCGCGGCCTGTACGACCGGATCAGCGGTCTGGACAACCTCCGCTTCTTCGCCGAGCTGTACGGCGTCGAGCCGGCCGCCCAGCGACCCCGGATCGACGCCCTCCTCGACCTGGTCGGCCTGGCCGGCCGGGAGAAGGAGAAGGTCGAGGGCTACTCGCGCGGCATGCGGCAACGACTCCACATCGCCCGCGGCCTGCTCCACGACCCACCGGTCCTGTTCCTCGACGAGCCCTCGATCGGCCTCGACCCGGTCGGCGCCCGGGAGCTGCGCAAGACGATTGCCGACCTCGTGCAGGCCGGGAAGACCGTCCTGCTGACGACCCACTACATGTTCGAGGCGGACGCGCTCTGCGAACGGATCGCGGTCATCAACGGCGGGAAGATCGTGGCCGCCGGCACCGGGTCGGACCTGAAGGCGGTCATCGCCAACCGGACGATCGTCGAGATCGAGACCTACGGCGTGACCGAGGAGGCGGTCGACCGACTGCGGGCGGACCCCGACGTCATTGCCGTGAACACCGAGGACCAGGATCAGTCGCAGATCCTGCTGGTCCAGTCCGAGCGGGGCACGGAGATCACCCAGCGGCTGATCCAGCAGCTGGGCGACACCCGGATCGGGAAGATCTCGGCCCGCGAGCCCACCCTCGAGGACGCCTACGTGCATCTCATCGCGAGCACGGGGGGCGAGGACGGCAACGGGGCTGCACGCGCGGCGGCAGTGGCCTGACCGATGGGTTCGATCGCCACCTTCCGCGCCAACGTCCACCAGGTCGTCCGGGTCTGGACGTTCACGCTGGGGATCTACATGAAGAGCGAGTTCTTCGTGCTGACGGCCGGCGTCCAGCCGGTCATCTTCGCGACGATCGCCTTCCTCCTCTTCCAGGTCGGGGGCGAGGCCGCCGGCCCGCAGACCCTGCTCTTCGCCGCGCTGGGGACCGGGATGATGGGCGTGTGGTCGACCACCCTGTTCGGCGGCGGCGGGGCCATCGCGTGGCAGCGCTGGGAGTCCACCCTCGAGCTGCTGGTCGCCGCTCCGCGTCGCTACGACCTCACCTTGCTCGGGCAGACGCTGGCCACGACGACCTTCGGCTTCTACTCGATGATCGCCACCCTCGCCTGGGGCTGGCTGCTGTTCGGGATGCCGATCGACGCGAACTTCCCGTTGATCCTGCCGCTCGCACTGCTCGTCGCGGTCATCGGGCTCGGGATCATGGGCATGCTGCTGGCGACCACCTTCGTCCTGTACCGCCACGCCAACGCGCTCAGCAACCTGCTCGAATACCCGGTGTGGATCGCGACCGGCATGCTCGTTCCCCTCGCTCTCCTGCCCGGCTGGCTTGGCCCCATCAGCTGGGTCCTGCTCCCCACCTGGGCGGTGGAGGCCATTCGCGGCGCCGCCATCGGCTCGGAACCGCCGTGGCTGGCGATCGGGATGTGCATGGTGCTGACCCTGGTCTACTACGTCATCGCCCGCCGGGTCCTCGTCTATGTCATCGACAAGGCACGACGCGACGCGACGCTGAACCTGGCCTGACCCGACATGACGGCGATTCCGGTCTCAAGCGTTCCATCCAGCCCAGGCTCGCTCCGCGCGAACTGGCGCATCTTCTGGAATGGCGGCCGGCTGAGCTACACCGCGCTCTTCAACTGGGCGCAGCCCTCGATCTACATCCCGACCCTGCTCGGCGCGCCGACCTTCCAGATCCTGTTCTTCGCCGCACTGGGCAGCTACGCCACCGGGATGGACCCGGCGTTCTTCGCCATCGGCAACGCCGTGCAGGTCTGCTCCATGGCAGGCATCTACGGCATGACCATGGCCGTGGCCAACGAGCGCTGGTTCGGCACGCTGCCCGTCCTGATGGCCAGCCCGGCCAACCGGGCCGCGCTGTTCGGCGGCCGGTTCATCCCGTTCATCGTCAACGGGTTCCTGGTGAGCGCGTACGGCTTCCTGCTGTGCTGGATCTTCCTCGGCGTCCGCTTCGACGCGGCGACGCTGGGCGTGATGGTGCTGGCCATGATCGTGACCGCCTTCTCCTGCTCGGCGATCGGTGCCGTCCAGGGCGGGATCTCGCTCCGGCTCCGCGATGGGCTCTTCGGCGCCAACCTCCTCGTGTTCCTGTTCCTCCTGTTCTGTGGGGTGAATATCCCGCTCGCGGCGCTCCCACCGTGGATGCAGGCGGTGAGCCAGGTCCTGCCGTTCACCCATGGGCTGGCGGCGGTCCGTGCCGCCATCGACGGGGCGACGCTGTCGGAGGTGGGCGGCCTGATCGCGACCGAGTTCCTCATCGGCCTGGTCTACGCCGTTGCGGCGTTCTTCCTGTTCCGCTGGCTGGAGCGGAGCGCCTACCGGAACGCGACGCTCGACGCGCGCTGAACCCGCCCGGCCCGGCGCGCTCTAGAACCAGCCGCGGCGGCGCATGTACCAGGCGAGACCGATCACGATCAGGAGCATCGCCAGCAGCACCGCGGGATAGCCGTACTGCAGCTGGAGCTCGGGCATGAAGAAGAAGTTCATGCCGTAGATCCCGGCGATCAGGGTCGGGACCATGAGCAGGACGGTGACCGCCGTCAGCCGCTTCACGATCTGGTTCAGGTTGTTCGTGGTCACCGTCTCGTGGGCGTCGAGCGTGGCCGCCACCAGGTCGCGATACAGGTCCAGCGAGTCGAGGACCCGGACGAGGTGATCGTAGAGGTCCTGGTAGTAGGGGAGCGCCTCGTCGTCCAGGATCTCGACGTCGCGTCGGAGGAGGGTGTTCGCGACGTCCCGCATCGGTCCCAGCACCCGGCGCAGCTCGAGGAGCTGGCGCTTGAGGTTGAGGATCTCGCGGAGGAGGGCGGTGTTGCCGCGGCCCTCGAGGATCCGGTCCTCGAGCGCGTCGATGTCCTCGGAGATCCGGTCGAGGAGCGGGAAGTAGCCGTCCACCGCGGTGTCGAGGACCGCGTACAGCAGCCAGCCGGCGTTCGCCGCGACCGCGGCGGCGCGGTGTCGGAAGCGCTCCTGGACCGACTCGACGACCGGCGAGCCGCCCCAGTGGACGCTCACCAGGAAACCGCGTCCGGCGAACAGGTGGAGCTCGCCGAGGTCGAACTCGCGCATCGGGTCGCCGGGCGGCAGCGGCTCGTAGGCGATGACGACGTGGTGACCCGGATAGGTGTCGACCTTCGGACGCTGGCGTCGCTTGCGGAGGTCCTCGATCGCCAGGTCGTGGAGGTCGAACTCGCGCTTCAGGAGCTCGATGTCCTCCGCCGTCGGGTCGCCGACGTCCAGCCAGACGAGGTTGCCGTCCCGGCTGATCAGGCCGTCGATGTCGTCGTACGAGGCTTCATCGAGGGTGACGAGCTCCCCATCCGCGGTCAGGACCAGCGCGAGGCGGTTGCTCATGCCGGCGATCGTACCGATCCGGCCCGCCCTTCGGCGACGCGGGCTGCGTAGTCCCGATCGGCCGTCGAGTCGAAGGTCAGGCGCAGGTTCGTCCCGAACCAGTGAGCCCACAGGGCGGGACGCACCCCGCCCAGGGCCACGACCTCGCCCCGTTCGACCTGGCCCAGCAGCCCGGTGTCGTGGGCGGCCAGCGCGACCTGTCCGCCGTCGGCGAGGACGATGCCGGCGGTGACCCGCCCGTCGCCGTCGACCACGCCCTCCGGACGGAGGACGCCCGGCGCCTCGTCGAGGTGGCGTCGCCGGGCGTCGACCGTCACCGCGTAGCCGCTGACTCGTACCGGCACGTCGTGGGGCGGCTCGACGTCGGCGGGGGCTCGATCCCGGCCGTCCCACCGGCGCGAGCCCTCGATCACCGGGCGGAAGAACGGGTAGCCGAGGCGGCGACCGATCAACAGCAGTCCGGCGAGGACGGCCAGGAGCACGGGCCCCAGCCACAGGCGATCACGGACGAGGTTGGCGTCGTCCTGGATCGACGTCAGGATCAGGATCCGTCCCCAGCCGGCGAGGATCGCGACCGGCGGCAGCTCCACGAAGTCATCGAGGTCGCTCCCGTTTCGGACCTGGGTGCCCTGCCAGGTGCCGGGCACGACCGATGACGGCCAGGTCGTCTGGACGAGCAGCGGCGCGCCGTCGAGGTCGCGGGCGAGGTGGACGAAGATCCCGTCCCCACCGGCGAGCGACCGCGGCGGGCAGCCGTCGGTGACCTGGCAGGTCGGCAGCGACTCGGCGGCGAAGACGAGCGGCACCCGGACCAGCGTTCCGTCCGCCAGGTCGTCCAGATCCTCGACGCCGGATGCCCCGGCGATCTCCTCGTTGGGGTCCGGCGGGATCTCGATCAGCAGCAATCCTGCCGACACGCCGTCGGTCGGCTCCCCGCGGGCCGCGAACTCGTCGATCGCAGCCTGGTCGAAGGGCCGGCTCGTCACCCGGCCGATGACCTCCCGGGCGAGCAGGCGGGTGGGATCGGTATCGGTCATGACGACGGTCATGTCGGTGGCGCCCGGCTCGTCGCGGACGACGACGCCAAAGGGTGGATCCACCTCCGACCCCGGGGCGGGCAGGCGCATCGGCATGGCCAGGCCGGTCAGGCTGACGTAGGTCGTGGTGGTCGGGACGAGGCGCTCGAACATCTCGGCGGAGGTGACGACCTCGATCTGTTTCTCGGTGGCGGCCGACACGAGCGGCAGGATCGCGAGGACAAGGCCCCCGGCGATCACCCACGGGGCGACGTCGAAGGCCAGCGAGCCGAAGGCGGCCCGAACCCAGCGCTCGAGCGCGACCGGCAGGAAGCCGAGAACCGCCCGCAGTCGATCGATGGCGGTTGCCTACCCGTCCCAGGTCCAGCCGGCCCCGTCCCAGGCGGCGTGGAGCAGCTGGCCGTCGTCGCCGCGGGCGAAGACGTCGATCCGGTCCGGCCCCCAGGCGCAGGCCGCCAGGTCACCGGTGACGCCAACGCCGAGCGACTCCCAGGCCGACCAGCCGGCGGGCGCGTACCACTGGTGCATGAGCGTCCCGTCCGCGGAACGGGCGAAGACGTCGATCCGGTCCGGGCCCCAGGAGCAGGCGGCCGGGGAGCCGACGAAGCTCCCGCCATGGCCGTGCCACTCGTGCCATGCCGCGCCGTCCCAGTAGATGCTCGACAGGGTCCCATCCGTGCCGATGGCGAAGACCTGGAGCTCGTTCGCGGCCCAGGTCGTCACCGCCGGCGTCGAGGCCAGCTGCCCTCCGAGCGGTTCCCAGCCCACCATCCTCGTAACCCTCCTGTCGCTACCGGAACACCGGCCGCCGAATGATGCCTCAGCCCCTATCCTCCGTCCGTGGACCGCTGGCAGACGATCATCGAACCGTTCCGGATCAAGTCCGTCGAGCCGATCCGGCTGACCACGGTCGCCGAGCGCCAGGCCGCCCTCGAGGCGGCCGGCTACAACCTGTTCAACCTCCATGCCGATGACGTCCTGATCGACTTCCTGACCGATTCCGGCACCGGCGCGATGAGCGCGGAGCAGTGGGCCGCCATCCAGCGCGGGGACGAGTCGTACGCCGGCAGTCCTTCGTGGTTCCGTTTCCTCGACGCGGTCCATGAGCTGTTCCCATTCCGCCACGTCATTCCGACCCACCAGGGCCGTGCCGCCGAGAAGATCCTGTTCAGCGTCGTCGCCGGGCCGGGCACGGTGGTTCCCAACAACACGCATTTCGATACCACCCGGGCCAACGTCGAGTTCACCGGCGCCGAGGCCGTCGACCTGCCGATCCCCGAGGGTCGCCAGCCGGCGACGATCCATCCCTTCAAGGGCAACATGGACCCCGACGCGCTCGAGGCACTCATCGCCGAGCGCGGGCGCGACGCCATCCCGGTCGTCTTCGTCACCGTCACCAACAACTCGGGCGGCGGCCAGCCGGTCTCGCTGGCCAACCTGCGGGCGATCCGTGCTGTCTGTGACCGATACGACCTGCCCCTGTTCCTCGACGCGTGCCGCTTCGCCGAGAACGCGTGGTTCATCCGCACCCGCGAGCCGGGCTACGCGTCGACCCCGATTCCCGACATCGTCCGGGAGATGGCGGCCCTGGCCGACGGGATGACGATGTCGGCCAAGAAGGACGGGCTGGCGAACATCGGCGGCTGGCTGGCGCTGAACGACGACCGGTGGGCCCAGCAGGCCCGCAACCTGCTGATCCTGACCGAGGGCTTTCCGACCTACGGCGGTCTCGCCGGCCGCGATCTCGACGCGATCGCGGCCGGGCTGCGCGAGGTCGTCGACGAGGACTACCTCCGCTACCGGATCCGGTCCAGCGAGTATCTCGGGGAGGGGGTCATCGCGGCCGGCATCCCGTGCGTCCAGCCCATCGGCGGGCATGC
>DATBLJ010000071.1:0-7554 GCA_036555375.1 Candidatus Limnocylindria bacterium | reverse complement strand
GTCGAGGAGCAGGGGCGACCAGTCACCCGCCGCCCGGTCGAGAAGGCCGGTCCCCGACGCCATCGAACGGCTGACGAGCTGGCGCCCGACCAGCGCCTGGGTGAGAAGCTCGGGGAATCCGGCCCAGCGACGGATCTGCGGTTCCTCCCGGCGCAAGTGGACGATGCGCGAGGGCCAGTAGCTGGCGTGGATCGGCACGCCCGACACCTGGTGGGCCATGGCCGGATCCAGCCGCTCGCGGAGCCGGATGGCGTCATCGGCGCTCGTCATGTCGGCCCACGAGAGGACCGGCGTCAGCGGCCGACCGGCGGCGTCCAGCCCGACGAGGCTGTGGAAGAAGCACGAGACCCCACCGGCGACGACCTCGGGAGCCAGCGGTCCGGCAGCTGACGCGACCTGGTCGAGGACCTCCCCGGTGAGGTCGAGGAGGACCCGGGAGTCGAGACGCACCGAGTCGGAGGCCACGTCCCAGGCATACCCGGCCCGCACCTCCGTCCCCCGGACCGTGCGACCCCGGTGGTCGTGGATCGCGGCCCGGACCGACGAGGACCCGATGTCGAGGGCGAGCACGAGGGGCTGACCGGCGCGACGGGCGGAGGTCACTCCCAGCCCACCTGCCTAGGAACGGTCGAGCTGACGGCGGCCCTGGAGGGAGCGGATCAGGGTCACGTCGTCGGCGTACTCGAGGTCGCCACCGACCGGGACACCCCGCGCGATGCGGGTCACCGACGGGACCAGGTCCCCGAGGAGGTCGCCGAGGTACATCGCGGTCGCCTCGCCCTCCAGGGTCGGGTTGGTGGCGAGGATCACCTCCTCGACGCCCCCGGCCCTTGCCCGGCCCACGAGCTCGCGGGCGCGGATGCGCTCGGGTCCGATGCCGTCGATCGGGCTGATCGCCCCGTGGAGGACGTGGTAGCGACCCTTGAACTCGCGGGTCCGCTCGATGGCCACGACGTCGAGCGGCTCCTCGACGACACAAATCCGGGTCGCGTCGCGTCGGGGGTCGGCGCAGATCTCGCACGGGTCGACGCCGATGTCGGTGATGTTCCAGCAGGTCGAGCAGTAGGCGACCTGTTCCTTGACCGCGATCAGCGCCTCGGCCAGCGCCCGCGCCTCATCGGTCGGGCTGCGGAGCACGTGGTAGGTGAGCCGCTGGGCCGTCTTCGGGCCGACCCCCGGCAGGCGGTTGAAGGCTTCGATGAGCCGAGCGACAGGCGCGATCAGGCCGGCCATGAACCGATCCGGCGACTGGTCAGCGGAGGCCGGGCAGACCGCCCATGCCCGGCAGGCCCATGCCTCCGGTCACGGCGGCCATCTTGTCGGCGGCGAGCTGCTTGCTCTGCGCCAGCGCATCGGTCATGGCGGCGAAGACGAGGTCCTGGAGGATCTCGACGTCGTCGGGGTCGACCGTCGCGGGGTCGATGGTGATCTCGCGCAGCTCCTGGGTGCCGGTCATGACGACCCGCACCGCTCCCCCGCCGACGGTGGCCTCGACCGTCGTCTCGGCCAGCTCGGCCTGGACGCGGGCCATGTTCGCCTGCATCTCCTGCGCCATCCGGGTCAGCTGGCCGAGGTTCACGTCCGGACCTCCGGCACGTCGACGAGCTGGCCACCGGTGATCTCCAGCGTCCGCTGGAGCAGGGCGTTCGCGTCCGCGGCGTCGCCCGGCGCGATGGCCTCCTCGACGCTGAGCGGCTCGAGGTCGACCGACGCGGCCACGCACTCCACCGCCCAGGTGCTGCCGAAGGTCTGGCCCAACAGGTCCTCGATGGCGGTCGATCGCTCCGCGACCCGGCTGCGCAGGAACTCGCGGCCCTCTGGGAAGGCGAGGGTCAGCCGCGCCCCGTCGAGCTGGTACGGGCGGCACTCCTTGACGAGCGGCTTGACCGACGGGCTCGCCCGTTCGACGACGTCGCCCCAGCGACTGCGAAGGAGCTCGAGGCTCGGCCGCTCCCCGTTCGGTACCGAGATGGGCGATGGAGCGGCGGTTGCCGCCGCAGCATGGCTGACCGATGCCGGCTCGGGCGCGGGCGGCGGCGCGACAGGCAGCGGCTGCGCGACGTCGGCCGATGGTTCCGCGGCCGGCCGGGCCTGCGGTCGCGGCCGATCGACCTTGGCAGGCGCGCTCGCCGGTGTGGTGGCCGAGACAGCGAGGGGCGACACCGTGCGGGCCGCATCGGGCGCCCCGATCTCGATGGCCAGCAGCTCGAGCTGCAGGCGGGCCCGGCCGTCACGGGCGCCGGCGCTCCCGGCCTCGGACGCGGCCCGCAGGACGGCGGCCAGCCGCCGCGCGAGGCCCGGGTCTCCCGGCGAGGCCAGGAGGCGGCGGCGACCCTCGGTCTCGAGCTGCTGCGCCACCTGGCCGAGGTCGCGACCGGCGTCGGACAGGGCGGCGATGCCCTGGAGCGCGGCCGGGGCATCCCCGGCGACGTAGGCATCCAGCAGGCTCCCGATCGTCTCCTCATCGGCCAGGCCGACCGCGTCGCGGACGGACCCCTCCTCGACGTGGTCGCCGGCGTACGCCATCACCTGGTCGAGGAGGGACTCGGCGTCGCGCATCCCGCCATCCGCCAGGCGCGCGATGAGCTCGAGGGCGGCCGGCTCGGCCTCCACCCCCTCGGCGGTCGTGATCCGGGTCAGCTTGGCGGCGATGACGTCGGTCGGCAGGCGGCGGAAGTCGTACCGCTGGGTGCGGCTGATGATCGTGGGCGGGACGCGATGGGTATCGGTCGTGGCCAGGATGAAGACGACGTGGTCCGGCGGCTCCTCGATGAGCTTCAGCAGCGCGTTGAACGCGTGCGGGCTCAGCATGTGGACCTCGTCGATGATGTAGACCCGGCGACGGAAGTCGGCCGGCGCGGTCAGCGCCCGCATGACGAGGTCGCGGGCGTCCTCGACCAGGCCGTGCGAGGCGGCGTCGATCTCGATGACGTCGAGCGCCCGGCCATCGCGAATCGCCACGCAGGCGGCGCAGGTGTCGCACGGCTCGCCGTCGTCGCCGCGGTTCGTGCAGTTGATCGCCTTGGCCAGGATCCGGGCGGTCGAGGTCTTGCCGGTTCCCCGCGGGCCGACGAACAGGTAGGCATGGACGATCCGGTCGGTGGCCACCGCCCGACGGAGGGTGTTGACGATGGGCTCCTGCCCCACCAGCTCCGCGAAGCGCTGAGCCCGCCAGCGGCGGTACAGGGCGCGACGCGGGTCGGGCGCCACCGCCGGATCGGGGGCGGGGGTGGGGTCGGTCAAGGCAGCCTCAGGGTCGGTCGGGGATGTTCTGTTAACCCTACACCGCACCGCGGGGAGGGCGAGTTCGGCCGTGCGCCCGGCATCGGCCATCGGGCCAGCCACCGTCGCGCCGGAACCCGGCTCCAGCCAGGTCGTCCCACGGCGCTCGACGGGGAACCGCTTACCGCTGCTTCCTTCCGGACCTGACGGGGTTCGCGGGCCGTCGCCGCGTGGGACCCGACTCTCAACGTCGGGTGCCGTCACGAGCGGCGGAGGTCGACGACCTCAGCCGGGATGTCAGCCCCGCTGGAGCGGATTGCGGGTCACAGGGCACCGCTAACTCCCCGCCTAAGCACGGCCGGGCGGGATGGTACCCGAGGATGGCGGAGAGGGGGGGATTCGAACCCCCGACGGGTTGCCCCGAACCGCATTTCCAATGCGGCGCCATAGGCCTCTAGGCGACCTCTCCGCGTGGCGCGGCCGACGGGTTCAGGTGGCGGAGAGGGTGGGATTCGAACCCACGGTGCTCATCGCACACTGCTTTTCGAGAGCAGCACCATCAACCACTCGGACACCTCTCCGGCGGGCGAGTCTAGCAGAGGGTTTGGGTCAGGCCGGAAGGGCGGCTTCGTCCGTCAGGCGGCGCGCTTCGGCCTCCCGAACGCCCGAGATCACGGACAGCTGGTGGCCGAGCTTCGGGTCGCGCGCGAGGTCGAGGACCGATCCGGCGCAGCCGCGTTCGGGGTCCGGGGCTGCGTACACGAGAACCTCGACCCTGGCCTCGACGAGGGCGCCCACGCACATCGCGCACGGCTCGCGGGTGGCGAAGATCGTGACCTCGCTCAGCCGGCGGCCGTCGAGCTTGCCAGCGGCGGCCTGGACGGTGCGCAGGACGGCATGCGCGGTGGGGTCGGTGGTCTGCCGGCGACGGTCGTGATCGCGGCCGATCATCGCGTCGTCCAGAACGGCAACGGCGCCGATCGGGGTCTCCCCTTCGCCGCCCCCGCGGCGTGCTTCGGCAATGGCCTCGGCCATGAACAGCTCGTAGTTCACCGGACGGCGAGTCTACCACCGGCCTTTCGGCGGGCTGCCGTATCCTGAATGACCGATGCCGGCCTGGACCCGCCTCGACACGGTGCTCCTCGTCGTCGTGACCGCGGTGGCGGCGGTCGTCCGCTTCGCCGGCCTGGGAAACCCCGACGCGCTCGTCTTCGACGAGATCTTCTACGCCCAGAACGCGTGCCTGCTCGTCGCGTCGCCCGACGTGTGCGGCATCGTCGAACCCCTCAGCAACGCCCACCCGCCGCTCGGCCAGTGGCTGATCGCGGCCGGGATCGCGGCGGTCGGCTACGACCCGTTCGGCTGGCGGGTGGCCGCCGCGATCGCCGGTGTCCTGACCGTGGCGCTGACCTACGTCCTCGCCCGCCGCGTCCTGCGCGACGCGGACCCGCGGTGGGCGGCCATCGGCGCGACCGCCGCGGCCGGGCTGCTGGCGCTCGATGTCCTCCACCTGGTCCTGTCGCGCGTGGCGATGCTTGACGTCTTCGTCACGCTGTTCGTCGTCGCCGCCTTCCTGGCGATCACCGTCGACCTCCAGTCGGCACCCCCTGAAGCTGGAGGCGGGGTCCGGCGCTTCCTGTTCGGCCGGCCGTGGCGGTTGGCGGCCGGGGTCCTGATCGGGGCGGCGGTGGCCGTGAAGTGGAGCGGTGCCTACTCGGCGCTCGGGATCGTGCTGCTGGTCGTCGTCTGCGAGGTCGCGCGGCGGCGCACCGACGCGGACGGGCAGGCGCGCGGCTGGGGCTCGGCGTTCGGGCTCGCCTTCCGGGCAGAGGGGCTGCGGACCGCGGTCCTGCTCGGGGTCGTGCCGCTCCTCGTCTACCTCGCGACCTACATCGGGGTGGCGGACGGGGCGTTGATCGCGGCGCCGTGGCGCGAGGGCAGCTGGTTCTACGACGTCGCCCATCACCAGGTCGCGATGGCTCGCTTCCACGCTGGACTCGAGGGCCACCACCCGTACGAGTCGCCGTCGTGGTCGTGGTTCCTGCTGAAGCGGCCAGTCGCGTTCTGGTTCGACGAGGGCGGCGACGCGTACCACCACATCCTGGCCCTCGGCAATCCGCTGGCGTGGTGGCCGTCGCTGGCGACTTTCGGCTGGCTGGCGGTGCGCTGGGTCCGGGGTGGTCGCGACCTGGCCTCGGTCGTGCTGATCGGGGCGCTGGCGGCCTACCTGCCCTGGCTGATCCTCGGCTTTGCCCGCAGCCAGGTCTTCCTGTGGTACGTCCTGCCGGCCCTTCCCTTCCTGTACGCGGCGGTCGGGATCGCCGCCGCCCGATGGCACGGCTGGGCACGAGGACTGCTGGCGGTGAGCCTCGCCGCGGCGCTCGCCGGCTTCCTGTTCTTCTGGCCGATCGCCACCGCGTCACCGCTGACGCCCGATGACTGGCAGCTCCGGATGTGGCTCACCAACTGCGAACGACCCGACGGCGCACCGACCCTCGAGCTCCCCGACGACACGATCAACACCGGCCCTCCGCCGGACGGGTGGTGCTGGATCTAGGCCGAACCGGGCAGGGGGCTATCCGCCGAAAAGCCGTTCCAGGAGCTGCTGGAGGAAGTCGCTCCGGTCGACGTTGCCGACGTGGGTGAAGTACTCGTCCTGCAGCTTGTAGAGCACGATCAGGGTGCCGATCAGCCACTTGTGCTTGAACAGGAGGCTGAACCCGCGCTCGCGCCAGTCGGAGGCGTGCCGGACGACCCGCTGCCAGGTCAGCATCGAGATGGTGACGAGGAAGAGCGGCTCGAGGAAGTTCGGGAAGAAGGCCAGGAAGAGCTCGTTCTCGGTCACGAGGAACAGAACCTGGCCGATCGAGCGGAAGACGAAGAGCCCGAGCATGAGCCGCCGGATCGGCCACTGGCTGCGGAAGGCGAAGACGACGATCGCGACGTAGGTGACCCAGTCGGTGATCTTGTCGACCGGCTGGTAGACCTCGTTCGGCAGGCCGAGCGGGATGAGCAGGTCGCCGTCGACCCCGTCGAGGGCGAAGTTCGCCCAGCCCGCGGCGAACGGGAAGCGAAGGATGAGCAACGGAAGGACGAACTTGGCCGCGACGATCAGGACGATCCCGACGGTCGCCAGCGGACTCGACTCCGCGATGCCGAGGCGGCGGGTCATCGGTGCGTCGCGGGCGGGCGGCTCACGCCGGCGGCCGGCGAGTCAGGGCGCGGGTGATGACCGGAGGGAGGATGTCGCGCGCGATCCGTCGGGCGCGGGGGAATCCCCGGCGTGGGGTGGCGCCCTCGGCTGCGGGAACCGCGTCCGCGATGGCGGCACCCGCCAGGGAACGGATCTCCACCCTCGGTGGCTGCCAGCTCGCGATCCGGACCACCGTGTCGCCGGCGATCGTCTGGGTCTCGTGGGACCCCGGCCCAAAGGATTCCAGCCAGGCGATGAGCTCCTCGCGGACGGGTCCCGGGTCGTTCCACGTGCCGTAGAACTTGCTGTCGGTCAGGCAGATCGGGTGCAGCCCGCCCGACGTCACCGCACCCCAGACGGCGGCCGCGACCCCCGGCGTGTGGGGCGCCCGGAAGTCGTCGCACACCAGCAACCCGTCGGGCTGGAGCGCTGTCCGGCAGGCGTCGATATCGGCCTTGACGTGCTCGTAGAGATGGGAGGCGTCCACATGGGCGAACCGGCAGGACGCCGGCGCGACCTGGCCGGAGATGACGGACGACGGTCCCTGGACGATGGTCGGCAGAGAGGCGTGGAACGCGAGGTAGTTCCGCTCGAACACCTGCCGGCTCAAGGTCGAGCGGTACTGCTCCATCTCCGCGGCGTTCTCGACGTCGTTCGCCTCGGCCTCGAACAGGTCGCAGATCGTCAGCCGCTGACCGTCCAGCAGGTAGTGGCCAAGAAGGATCGCGCTCTTCCCGAGATACGCGCCGAGCTCGAGCAGGTCGCCCGAGAACTCCAACCGGTTCTGGCGGTCCAGGAACCAGGCAAACAGCGCCTGGTCGTGGTCGAAGAACCAGCCCGGAACGTCGTCCAGGGTCGCCAGCGCGGTGGTCGGCAACGTCACGGGGGCGCCGTCCTTCCCACGGTTGGTGTGGCGTGCCCGAGAGGACTCGAACCTCCGACCTTTAGGTCCGCAACCTAACGCTCTATCCGCTGAGCTACGGGCACGTGTGTCGCGCTGGCGGAGAGGGAGGGATTCGAACCCTCGGAAGAGGAAATCCCCTTCAACGGTTTAGCAAACCGCCGCACTAGGCCACTATGCGACCTCTCCGGGAGCGGCGCCGATGATAGCATCTGCCCCTCTGGAACCGGCCCTCCCC
>DATBLJ010000037.1:0-26732 GCA_036555375.1 Candidatus Limnocylindria bacterium | reverse complement strand
GGCAGATGAGTCCGGCCATGATAGCCCGGGCCTTCACGCAGGCCACCTTGGCCCCGAATTCGTGCCTAGCTTGGCCAGCCGCCGCCGGTCGTCGCCCGCGATCCGTTCGACATCGGTCTCGTCCTCGTCCGACGACGAGGGTTCCGCGAGCAGCCTCCCGGCCTTCTCGTCGGGCCGATGACACCGCGCCGGTCTTACCTGCCGGTTATTCCCCGGTTACGAGCCCGTCGAGCCAGTCGGCCAGCACGACGTGGCCGGCGTTGCGCGCCGAATCCGCCGGGGTCGATCCATCGTCGAGCCGTGCTTTGGGATCGGCGCCCGCCGCGACCAGCCGTTCGGCCGTGTCCCGGTCGCCGTTCTGGGCTGCCTCGTGGAGGGGCGTGTAGCCATCGGCCTGGACGGCGTTCACGTCGGCGCCGGCTTCGAGCAGGAGCCGGACGATCTCGGGATCGTTGCCAGCCAGCGCGCTGTGGAGGGGCGCGACGTGCATGTCGTTGCGCGACGCGTCGTTGACCCGGGCACCGGCCGCGAGCAGGACCTCGACCGCCTCCCGGTGGCCGAAGAAGCTGGCCAGGCCAAGCGCGGTGAACCCGTCGGGCGCGTACGCGGTGGCCAGCCCTGGATCCCGCGCCAGCTCGGCGCGCAGCGCACCGGTTCGGCCCACGGCCGCGGCCTCGAACGCGCTCAGGCGGGGCTCGGCCGCGAGGAGGGCCTCGACGGCGTCGAGCTCGAACTGGTAGCGCGCCCACAGGACAGCCGACGTGCCGTCCGGCCGCCGGCTCTCGGCCGCGCTCGGGTCGTCGGCGAGCAGGGCCCGCAGGCCATCGACGTCCCCGGCGTCGATCAGGGCGAACACCCGCTCGGCGGTCATCGGCTCAGCGAGATGAGGACCGTGCCGGCCACCGCCAGGACGACGCTCAGCAGCCCGAGGCGGGGGAGCCGCTCGCCCAGCACGAATCGGGCCAGGAACATCGTGACCAGCGGATACAGCCCGGACAGGGGAGCGGCCAGCGCCACGCTGATCTCGCCGCGGGCGAGGACGAAGAAGACGTTGGCCCCGACGTCGAGGACCCCGGCCAGGGCAATGAACGGCAGCACGCCGCGGACAGCCTCCCGGCTGGCTCGGGCCCGGGTGCCGATCGCCAGGGCCACGGTCGCGAGCGACGAGGCCGCCCGGCTGGCGAACAGGGTCCACATCCCGCCCTCCTCGGCGGCCCGGTCGATCAGGAGATACCAGGTGCTGAAGCCGACCGCGGCGCCGAGCGCGAAGAGGAGGGCCGACCGGCTGGCGGCGTCGCGCGAGACGTCGCTGGCAGCCAGCCCGGCGCCGACGACCAGGCCGATACCAACCAGCGCGAGGGGCGCCACGGCGGTGCCCAGCACCAGCGTGACGAGCAGCGGGATGACCGCGGCGCCGGCGCCCGACAGAGCCGAGACGATGCCCATCGACCCGCGCGCCAGGCCCAGGTACAGCGACGCCAGGCCCAGGCCACCGGCCACGCCGGCCACGGCGCCGAGGGCCAGCACGTCCGGGGCGGGGATCGCGGGTCCCGCGATGAGCAGGCCGGCGGTCAGCGCGACCAGGCCGATGACCTGTGACGCGGCCGTCACCGCCAGGGGTGGCACGCGCCGCGAGGCCAGGCCACCCGAGAAGTCGGCGGTGCCCCATGCCGCAGCGGTCGCCAGTCCCCAGAAGACGCCTGGATTCACCGTGTCGCACCCTCCCGGCAACGGTGCCGGACTCTACCAGCCGCGGACCTTGACAGGCGCGGGGCGAGGACCGCACAGTGCGCCAATCCTCGCGCCGGCCCGACCGGCCCAGTCCGTCCCCGAGGTGTCCGTGGCGATCGACTCTGCTGCACCCGAGGCTCCGGTCCCGCCCACGACCGTTGCCGCCATCAAGCTCGAGGGTCTCGAGAAATCGTTCGGCGACGTGATGGCCGTGGGTGGCGTCGACCTCGAGATTGCCGACGGCGAGTTCTTCTCGATGCTCGGCCCCTCCGGCTCGGGGAAGACCACGACTCTGCGGCTGATCGCCGGCTTCGAACTCCCGACCGCCGGTCGCGTGCTGCTCCACGGCAAGGACGTCACGAACGTCCCGCCCTTCGACCGCGACGTGAACACGGTGTTCCAGGACTACGCCCTGTTCCCGCACATGACCGTCGGGCAAAACGTCGCCTACGGCCTGGAGATCCGGAAGGTGCCGAAGCCGGAGCGGGAAGCGCGCCTCGCCGAGGCCATGGGCATGGTCCGCCTCGAAGGATTCGAGAAGCGCAAGCCGGGCCAACTCTCCGGCGGGCAGCGTCAGCGCGTGGCCCTCGCCCGGGCACTCGTGAATCGGCCCCGGGTCCTCCTCCTGGACGAGCCGCTCGGAGCGCTTGACCTGAAGCTGCGCGAGGAGATGCAAATCGAGCTGAAGGAGATCCAGAAGGAGGTGGGCATCACCTTCATCTACGTCACCCACGACCAGGACGAGGCCCTCACCATGAGCGACCGGATGGCCGTCTTCAATCGTGGCTTCATCGAGCAGGTCGGAACCCCGGCAGACGTCTACGAGCATCCGGCGACGACGTTCGTCGCCGGCTTCGTCGGCACCTCGAACCTGCTCCGTGATGACGTCGCCCGTGCGGTCATCGGCCGTGACGGGATGTTCACCGTCCGGCCCGAGAAGATCCGGATCACCGAGCCGTCCGAGGCGGCAAGCGAGGACGAGTATTCCGCCCTCGGACACGTGCGCGAAGTCGTGTACCTCGGATCAGACACCCGATATATCGTTTCGCTGGATGCCGGCGGCCAGCTGGTTGTCACCCAGCAGAACCTGCAGACCTCGTCCATGGAAGTCCTGGCCGCACAGGGCAAGGCCGTTCGGCTGACCTGGAAGCGCCAGCACGTGTTGAGCCTGGCGGAAAGCCAGGAAGCGGAGGGGGATCAAGAGGGAGTGGAAGACAAGTGAGGCAACTACGAGTTCCCGGCCTGCTCCTGGTCGCTGCCTTGGCCGTGTCGGCCTGCAACCAATCCGGCGGCGGCGACATGCTCCAGGAGCTCGGCGACGGGGAAGGCGAGCTGAACCTCGTCATCTGGGCGGGTTACGCCGAGAACGGATCCAACTACCCCGAGTTCGACTGGGTCACCCCCTTCGAGGACGAGACCGGCTGCATCGTCAACGCGCAGGAGATGGCCGATTCGGCCACCGGCGTGCAGATGATCCGATCCGGTGAGTTCGATGGCGGATCGTTCTCCGGCAACGCCACCGACCGCCTCATGGCGGCCGGGGATGTGGCGCCGGTCAACGTCGACCTGATCCCGAACTACGCCAACATCTTCGACGACCTGAAGCTCCAGCCGCACAACTCGCTGGACGGCGTCCCGTACGGGGTGCCGCACGGCCGCGGTCCGAACCTGCTGGCCTGGAACACCGACGAGGTCGATCCCCAGACCACCCAGAACGGCCTCTGGGAGGACGCCGGCAACTACGAGGGGCAGTTCAGTCTGTACGACTCGCCGGACTTCATCGCCGATGCCTCCCTGCACATCATGGCCAGCGACGACGACATGGGGATCACGAATCCCTACCAGCTGACCCAGGAGCAGTTCGACGCGGCGATTGCGCTGCTCGAGGAGCAGGCGTCGCACAATCCGCAGTACTGGGATGGCGCCACGTTCGGCGACCAGATCACCCAGTTCGCGGCCGGTGACATCACGATCGGTACGACGTGGCAGTACCAGGTCAACAGCCTGGTGGCCGAAGGCGCCCCGATCGAAGCCGTCAAGCCGGCCGAGGGTGCGACCGGGTGGTCCGACACCTGGATGATCGCCAGCCAGGCGGCCCATCCGAACTGCATGTACATGTGGATGGACTGGATGGCTGGTCCCCTGGCGAACGGCCAGGCAACGATCTACTTCGGCGAGGCGGCCACGAGCCAGGAGGCCTGTGACTACGCCGAGACCTTCGCCGATGGTGCCTACGCGGGGCACTGCGACCAGACCCACGCGACCGACACGGCGTACTGGGATGACATCTGGTACTGGAGCACCGCGCGGGAGGACTGCGCCGACGACGACGACGCCACGACGTGTGTCGACTACGACGCCTGGGTCGAGGCCTGGACCACCCTCCGGGGTGAGTGACCGGCCGAGCCCAGCACGTCCCTGAACCTGATGCTCCCCGGGGGTCCGCCCCCGGGGAGCCTCGTCTCTGACCGATGACCATCGACGCCAGCGCCCTAGTTGCGCCGCCGCCCGCCGGCCGGGCCCGACGTCTCGCCGCCTGGCTGCATGCCCGTCCGCGCTTGCAGCTGTGGCTGCTTCTCGCGCTCCCGTTGTTCTGGCTGGTGGTCGTCTACCTCGGCTCGCTCCTCATCCTGCTGCTGAACGCGTTCTGGACGAGCGACTCGTTCACCGGCAAGGTCAACCCGTTCGACTGGTCGCTGGCCGCGTTCGAGCAGATCCTCGGCAACGAGGTCTACCGAACGATTGCGCTGCGGACGGTCGGGATGGCACTCCTCGTGACCGTCACCGATGCGCTGCTCGCCTTCCCGATTGCCTACTACATGGCCCGGATCGCGAGCCCTCGGACGCGCGCGATCCTGGTGGTGGCCGTCCTCCTGCCGTTGTGGGCCTCGTACCTGGTGAAGATCTTCGCCTGGCGGACGGTCTTCCTCGGCAACGGATTCATCGCGTGGCTGCTCGCCCCGTTCGGGGTCCAGGGGCCGGGGACTGACGAGATCGCGAACTCGTGGATCGTCTTCAGCTACCTGTGGCTTCCGTACATGATCCTGCCGATCTTTGCCGGCCTCGAGCGCGTGCCGGGCTCGCTCCTCGAGGCGTCCGCCGACCTGGGGGCGAAGGCCGGAACGACGTTCCGACGCGTCGTCCTGCCGATCGTCTTCCCGGCGCTCGTGGCCGGATCGATCTTCACGTTCTCGCTGACCTTGGGCGACTACATCGTCCCGTCGCTGGTCAGCGACGCGAAGTTCATCGGCAACGTGATCTACGACAACTCGGCGCTCGGCAACTTCCCGGTCGCGGCCGCCTACTCGCTCGTGCCGATCGCGATCATGCTCGTGTACCTCCTCATCGCCCGACGGCTGGGCGCTTTCGACTCGCTGTGAGCGCCGACCGATGACCGAAGCCGGCTGGGTCCGCATCGGCCTCCGCGCCATCACCTGGGTGATCCTGGGCTTCCTCTACCTCCCGCTGGTCATCATCGTCATCAACGCGTTCAACGAGAGCGCCTTCATGGAGTGGCCCCCGACCGGCTTCTCGCTCCGCTGGTTCGAGCAGGCCATCACGAACTCGACCATTGTCCAGGCGTTCGTGACCTCGATCGTGGTGGCCCTGGGAGCGGTGGCGATCGCGCTCGTCCTCGGCACCCTGGCCGCCATGGCCGTCCAGCGCTACGCGTTCTTCGGCCGCACCTCGATCAGCTTCCTGCTCGTGCTGCCGATCGCCCTGCCCGGCGTGATCACCGGGATTGCCCTGAGCTCGACGTTCCAGACCATCGGCATCGAGTTCGGGATCCTCACGATCATCACCGGACACGCGACGTTCTGCATCGTGCTCGCCTACAACAACGTGATCGCCCGGCTGCGGCGCCTCCCGCGCACGCCCGAGGAAGCCTCCGCCGACCTCGGGGCCGACACCTGGATCACGTTCCGCCGGATCACGATGCCCGGCATGCGCACCGCGCTCCTGTCCGGAGCGCTGCTCGCCTTCGCCCTCTCGTTCGACGAGGTCATCGTGACCGTCTTCGTGGCTGGTGCCGGGACGGAGACGATCCCGCTGTTCGTCCTGGCCTCGATGCAGCGCCCGACCGCGCTGCCCGTGGTCAACGTGGTTGCCTTCGTCCTGATCCTGATCAGCGTGATTCCGGTCTACATCGCCCAGCGGATCAGCGGCGCCGAGGCCGCGGGCGCCCGGATCTAGCGCGTCGGCCAGGGGGTGGTGCGGCCGATCGGCCGGCCGTCCGCATCGCGCTCGAGCTTGTGAGCGCCGGGCGTGCCGGGCCGGAACCGCAGCCGCTCGACCGGCTCCCCGCCGATGAGGTGGCGCTCGACGATCTGGCTGGCATCCGCCGCCGAGACGGCGGCGTACCACACGCCTTCGGGGTAGACGACGACCATCGGTCCGTTCCCGCACTGCGAGAAGCACCCCGATCGGTTGATCCGGACCCGATCCCCCAGGCCGGCGGCCTGGGCCGCGGCCTTCAAGGCCGCGTGGACCCCGATCCCATCGCCATCCACCGCCGGGCACCACTCGCCGGCAGTACATACGAAGACGTGACGTTCGTACAGGGCCGGCTCGAGCGTGGACATTGGTCTCCGAATGTACTCCCGCGTTTCACCAACAGTACCGGGGGTCCGCAGCGCACCGGAACCCTACTATCCGGCCACGAGCCGCGCCGACCAGCACCCTCCGAGCCGGCGCGGCTCTTACCTCACCAGAGTGCGCGGGAGTACGCAAACAACGAGATGATTCAGAACGAAGGCAGGCTGCTGACGGCCACCGAGGTGGCTGAGATGCTGCACCTCCATGTGAACACCGTGAAACGATTGGGCGACCGCGGTGAGCTGCCCTTCTTCCGTGTCGTGAAGCGCGGCGATCGCCGTTTCCGGTACGAGGACGTGGTGGAGTTCCTGCACCGGGCCAAGTAGCCCACGAGATCACCGCCCGGGGCGACGGGCGGGCTGGCTCCCCCCAGGGGGGCGCAAACGACCGTCGGACATGCGTCCGGCGGTCGTTCGCATGGCGCGGCATACTACGCCGGCATGTCCGCCGATCCGCTGGCCACGCTCGCCGAGGCCCGTCGGCTCCTCGACACCGGGTACCCCGAGCAGGCCCTGTCTGCCGTCGCGGCGCTGACCAGCTCGCACGACCCGGAAGTCGCCGGCGCCGCCTGGCTGATCACCGCCACGGCCCAGTACCGGACCGATGACGAGGCCGGCGCGCTGCAGTCGTGGATGCGCGCCGCCGAGACGGAGAGCGCCTCGTCGTGGCTCGGCTGGCGGTCGGTCGCCGAGCAGCAGGTGCGCGACGGGGACCTGCTCGCGGCCATCGAGGCCTACAAGGAGGCCGATCGCCGTTGCCCGCCCGAGGAGCGGCCGAAGATCGCCAGCCGCCTGGCCTGGCTCGCGAAGGAAACGGGGCATGACTTCACGGCCCGCCGCGAGTTCAATCGGTCGCGCGGCGCGTACGCGACCTACACCCCGTTCATCACCTGGACCCTGATCGGAATCAACGTCGGGGTCTTCGCCATCGACGCATTTCTGGCCGGCCTTGCCGGTTTTGGCCTGATGTCGGGCGGCGGCCCGCTCCTCGACGCGGGGTATGTGAGCCGGGACGCCGTGGCCGCCGGGGAGTGGTGGCGGATCATCACCAGCGCCTTCCTCCACCTCGGCATCGTCCACATCGCCCTGAACATGTGGGCGCTGTACCTGTTCGGACCCCTCCTCGAGCAGCTGTACGGGCATGCCGAGTACCTCGTCATCTACCTGCTCTGCGCGGCCGGCGGGTCGGTCCTGACGATCCTCGTCGCCCCCGACCAGGCGGCAGTTGGCGCCAGCGGCGCGATCTTCGGCCTGCTGGGTCTGGCCTTCGCCGTCTCCCGTCGCCGGCACCTGGCCCTGCCGCGCCAGACGCGCGCCGTGCTCGGCCAGATCGGGACCCTGCTGGTCGTCAACCTGGCCTTCACGTTCTTCTTCCCGGGCATCAGCATCACCGGCCACATCGGCGGGCTGGCGGTCGGCCTGCTGCTGGGTTGGCTGCTGCCGCCCTCACCGGCGTTCACGCTCGCCGGGCAGTGGCAGGCGGCCAGCGGCGCGGTCATCCAGGGGACCCCGGTGGCCCTCAGGGTGGCCGTCTACGCCGGCGTCGCGCTCCTGCTCGTGGCCGGAACCTGGGTGGTCATGGTGAACCTCGCCTGACCGAGCAGCCGGTTCGCACGAAGGAGGACTGAGCGATGTGTCACCCGACCGATGCGCGACCACCCCTGCCGCCGATCCGCGGTGGCGCGGTGGATGCCCGTGACCTGACCCTCACCTCGGCCGACGGGACGGCGTTCGCGGCCCACCTGGCCGTGGCCGAGACCCCGGGCGGAGCGGGGATGGTGGTCGTCCCCGACATCCGGGGGCTCCACCCGTTCTACGAGGACCTCGCCAACCGGCTCGCCGAGGCGGGGGTCCACGCCATCGCGATCGACCTGTACGCCCGGACCGCGGGGAGCGGCCGGCGTGGTGCCGACTTCGACCCCCGGCCCCACGTCGTCGCCCTCCAGCCGGAGCAGATCGCGGCCGACGTGGCGGTCGCCATCGACACCCTCGAGGCCGCCGACGGAGGCGGGGCCGAGCGGTTCTACGTGATGGGCTTCTGCGTCGGCGGCCGGATCGCCTTCCTCCAGGCCGGCGCCGGCCATGGCCTCGCCGGGGTGATCGGCTTCTATGGACCACCTGCCGGCCCGCATCGGTCCGGCCTGCCGGCTCCGATCGAGGAGGTCCGCTCCTTCACGAGCCCGGTGCTCGGGTTGTTCGGCGGCGCCGATCCCGGCATCCCGGCGGAGTCGATCGACGCCTTCGACGTGGCGCTCGGCGCGGCCGGCATCGAGCACCGGCTGGTCACCTACCCCGACGCGCCCCACTCGTTCTTCGACCGGTCGGCCGCCGAGCATGCCGAGGCCGCGAACGGCGCCTGGAGCGAACTTCTCGACTTCGTCGGCGTCCTGGCCCACTAGCATTCGGCGCTGATGGTCGACTTCTCCCTGACCGATGAGCAGCGCGACGTCGCGCGCACCGCGCGCGCCTTCGCCGAGCGCGAGATCCTGCCCCGCATCCGGGAGCTGGACTCGACCTCGACCTACGACCGCACGCTCTACGAGAAGATGGGGGCCACCGGATTCTTGGGCCTGCCGATCCCCGAGCGCTACGGCGGGTCGGGGATGGACTACATCGCCTTCGCCCAGCTCTGCGAGGAGATGGAGCGGGCGGACACCGCGTTCCGGGTCATCCTCAGCGTCCACACCGGCCTGAACTCGCTGACCCTGCTCCAGTGGGCCACCGAGGAGCAGAAGCAGCAGTACCTCGTCCCCCAGGCCCGCGGCGAGAAGCTCGCCACGTTCGGGCTGACCGAGCCGGGCGTCGGCAGCGACGCCGCCAACCTGTCGACCACCGCCCGCCGGGATGGTGACCGCTACATCCTGAACGGCAGCAAGATCTGGATCAGCCTGGCCGACACGGCCGATCACTTCCTCGTCTTCGCGACTGTTGACAAGGCGCAGGGCCACAAGGGGATCACCGCCTTCATCGTCGAGCGCGGCTTCCCGGGATTCAGCAGCGAGTCGCTCCACGGCAAGCTCGGGGTCCGCGCCGGCAACACCGGGATCCTGTACTTCAGCGACTGCGAGGTGCCGGCCGCCAACCGGGTCGGCGAGGAGGGCGAGGGCTTCACGATCGCGATGAGCGCGATCGACCAGGGGCGGTACACGGTCGCCGCCGGGAGCGTCGGGCTGGCGGTCGCGTGCCTGGACGCATCGGTCAAGTACGCGCACGAGCGGAAGACGTTCGGCGAGGAGATCGGCCGCCATCAGCTGGTCAAGCAGATGCTGGCCCGGATGCAGCAGGGCATCGAGGCCGGCCGGCTGCTGGTCTGGAAAGCCGGCTGGATGAAGAACGCCGGCCAGCGCAGCACCCGCGAGACCGGGCTGGCGAAGTGGTTCTGCACCGACCACGCGGTCCAGAGCGCGATGGACGCGATCCAGATCCACGGCGCGTATGGCTACTCGGACGAGTACCCGGTCGAGCGCTATCTCCGGAACTCGAAGGGCTCGGTCATCTACGAGGGAACCAGCCAGATCCACACGGTGATGCAGGCCGACTACCTGCTCGGCTACCGGGCCGACAAGCCGCTCCGGATGCCCCAGCCCGCCTGGGAGGGGGAGGGGTAGGCCCCTCCTATACTCGGTCCCATGAGCCGGACCCTCGAGCTGACCGTCGGCCTGATGCTGCTGGTCACCGGGATCATCGTCCTGAGCTCGACCTGGATCGGGGAGTGGTTCGCCGAGAACGGCTTCGACACCGACCTCCTCGAATGGTGGCCGCTCATCCTCGTCGTCGGCTCGCTGTTCTTCCTCGTCCCGATCCTGTTCTCGCGCCTGTCCCGCCGGCTGCGGGCCGGGATGGTGATCCCCGGGGTCATGCTCCTCCTGATCGGGATCGCGCTCCTCTACACGAGCCTCAACGACCGCTGGTCGGAGTGGGCCACCCTGTGGACGGTCGTGCCCTTCAGCCTGGGCCTCGGGATGTATGCCGCCGGCTGGCTGGCCGATGCGCCGGCCTTCAAGTGGATCGGCTTCGGGCTGGCGGCCGCCGGGGTCGTCGCCTACCTGGCGCTGGCGACCGCCTTCGGTGGCGAGGCGTTCCGCCTGATCGGAGCGATTGGGATCATCGCCCTGGGTCTCGCGCTCACCGTGGGCGGGCTCGCCCAGAGGCTCGCCCGGAAGTCGCCGCCGCCTTCGGTGCCGCCGGCCGCGCCGACCGCCTGACCGATGGCGCCGCCTGCCGGCGGCGCAGGTACCGGTCGAACCAGGCCAGGTGCCGCTCCATCCGGTCGATCCGCCGGTCCGGACGCCCGTAGTTCTTCAGCTCGTGGTGCTCCTCAGGGTAGAGGACGTACTCGGTCTCGCGACCGAGCACCTTGAGGGCGACGAACAGCTGCTCGTTGGCCCCGGGCGGGCAGTTGCGGTCCTCCTCGGCCTGGAGGATCAGCAGCGGCGTGTGGATGTCCTGCACCCGGCTCAGCGGGGACTGGCGCCACAGCTCCATGGCCCCGGCCTCGCTCAACGGGTCGCCCTGGCCGTACATCCGGTGGTAGTGGACCCCGAAGTACGACTCGCCCCAGTCGGACAGGGCGTCACCGACGCCGTTCTCGGCGACGGCCGCCGCGAACCGATCGCTCGCGGCGACCATCCACTGGGTCAGGTAGCCGCCGTAGGACAGGCCCATCAGCCCGATGCGGTCCGGATCGGCGAGGCCGCGCCCGGTGAGGGCGTCGGCGACGGCCAGAACGTCCGCTTCGTCGACGCGCCCCCAGTTGCCGGCCAGGGCATCCATCCAGGACCGGCCGTGGGTCGTCGAGCCACGGGGGTTCGGCATCGCCACCCGGTAGCCGTGGGCGGTGAGGAGCAGGCTGTCCATCGTCCCGCCGGGACCCCAGCAGCCGTTCGGCCCGCCGTGGAAGTGGAGGATCGTCGGCAGGGCCCCGGCCCCGGCGCCGTCGGGCGAGGCGAGCCAGACCTGGATGGGCCCGCCGGGACCGGGAACGGTGAGCTCGTCGAGGGAGAATCCCCGGAAGCGGTTCTCCCAGCGAGCTCCCAGCGTGGTCAGGCGCTGCAGGGACCCATCGGTCAGCGCGTACAGCTCCGAGGCGCGCCCGTCCCATGCGGCGGTCATGAAGCGTCGGCCGTGTTGGGCGGTGACGGTCCCTGCGATCAACCGTGTCGACTCGTCGACGAGGGGCTCCAGCCCCCCAGTCGCACGAGGGACGCGATAGGGGAGCACCCGCCCTCGCCGCCCTACCGTGATCAGCAGCTGGTCGTTGCCGTCCCATTGCGGTGCCTCGACCTCCTCGGCCATGCCCAGGTCGGCCCAGGCCCAGCCCCCGACACCGTCGTCGAGCTCGGGCGTCAGGCAACGTGGTCGCTTGCCATCCGCCGTGGCCAGCCAGACGCGTTCCGGATCGCCGACCTGGGGATGGTCGACGTCGATGCCCAGGAAGGCGAGCCACTTCCCGTCGGGCGAGTACGACGGCGCCCGGGCGCTGCCCTTCAGGCCGACGAGCTCGGTCATCGGACCGCCGGTCGCCGGGACGCGGAAGATCCGGTACCGGTAGTGGATGTTCCAGTCCGGCTCGAGGTCCGCCTCGAAGGCGATCCAGTGCCCGTCCGACGACCAGGCCGGGTTCGCCACGTCGAAGTCGCCGCTCGTCAGTTGGGTCGGGTGGCGCTTCCGGCCATGGGTCGGTGACAGGTCGAGCACCCACAGGTGCGACCGACGGCCGACCAGCCCGTTGCTGTCGTCTCGCCAGTCGGTGCGCGTGATGTGGCGGGCGACCGGTTCGACGCCATCCCGTTGGCGCCCGACGACGAAGCGCTCGTCGCCGGCCGGACTGACCAGGGCCATGGATCGGCAGTCGGGACTCCAGCCCAGCCATTCCACGCCGTGCTTCAGGGCGGTGATGGGCCGCGGCCGACCTCCGCGGAGCGGGACGACGTGGGCCTGGGCCGGGGCATCCTCGCCCTTCGCCCCGGGCTGGAGGGACGGCGCCCGGATGAAGGCCACCCACGCCCCGTCCGGCGAGACCTGCGGATGGGTGTCGCGGACGGTGCCCCGGGTCAGCCGGCGCGGCCGGCCGCCCTCGGCGGGGACGACCCACAGGTGCGACTGGTAGGTATTCCCGCGCACGCGACGTTCGCCGACCACGACCTGGGTCCCGTCAGGCGTCGGGTGGAACGACTCGAGGACGGCCTGGGCTCGGACCAGCGCGGCGGCGGTGACCGGTGGGTGTGGGAGGCGGGCCGGCATGGCTGGGAAGTATGCCCCGACGGCCCGGCGCCGGACATTGCCTCGCCGGAGAGGCGTGTGCCATCATCAGCGCCCCGTTGAGGAGTTCGCCCGTGCGCCGCCTGCTTCGCCCCGCTGCTGCCCTGATCGGTCTCACGATGGTCCTCGCCGCCTGCCAGGGATCGGCCAGCGAGAGCCCCGGCGGTTCGGGCGAGCCCGGGCCGTCCAGCAGCGCGACCGGCGGCATCGTCCGGGTCGGATACGCGGGATCGCCGGACAGCCTGAACCCGGGTCGCGGGCTCCTCACCGAGGCGTACACGATCTACGAGCTCGTCTACGACACGCCGATCTCGATCGACCCGGACGGCAACTACGTGCCCGAGCTGGCGACGGACTGGGAGTCATCCGACGACGGGCTGACCTGGACGATGCACCTGGTCGACAACGCGGTCTTCCACGACGGGACGCCGATGACCAGCGAGGACGTGAAGTTCTCGCTCGAGACCTACCGCGACAACGACTTCCCGTACGAGTCGTCCTATCCGGACGTCTTCGTCGACATCGAGGCACCCGACGCGACCACGGTCGTCCTCCACACCGAGGAGCCGGTCGGCAACTTCGAGTACCGGATGGTCTTCATGTACATCCTCCCGAAGCACATCTGGGAGAACGAGGACGCCTTCACCTTCGACAACGCCGAGATGATCGGCACCGGTTCCTTCAAGCTGAAGGACTACGAGACCGACGAGTTCGTCGAGCTGGAGGCGGTCCACGACCACTGGAACATCAGCCCGAACATCGATGGCGTGATCTTCCAGACGATCGACAACGATGACGCCCGTGTCGCCGCCCTGACCGAGGGCGACGTCGACATGATCACCGAGTTCCAGAACACCGCCATCACGACCCTCCAGAACACCGAGAACGTCGAGGTCGTGACGATGGAGGCCATCGGCGGCTCGCTGACCGACATCTTCTTCAACGTCATCGACCCCGCCGACTGCCCCGGACCGAGCGAGCTCGTCCCGGATGGCGGAACCTGCTCGGGGCACGAGGCGCTGCGCGACCTCGAGGTCCGGCAGGCGCTCGTCAAAGCCACCGACAAGCAGCAGCTGATGGACGTCGCGACCCTCGGCACCGGGACGCTGGGCGTCTCGCTGGTGCCGCCCGGGCTGGGCGACTACTTCGTCGGTCCCGACGCGGGATTCGCGTTCGACCTCGACGCCGCCAACCAGCAGCTCGATGACGCCGGCTACGAGGACACCGATGGCGACGGCATCCGCGAGTGCCGCTCCGACCAGGACTGCGACGACCTGACCTTCCGGCTGAACTACCCCGAGGACAGCTCGACCGGCGGCCGGGAGTCCGAGCTCCTGCAGGGCATGTGGCGCGAGGCGGGGGTGGAGCTCCAGATCCAGGTCCTCGACCCCGACGCGCTGACCTCGATCTGCTGCCCGAACTTCGACTACGACGTGATCATGTGGGGCTGGGGCGTGGACCCCGACCCGCAGTTCCTGCTCGGGGTCACCCTGTGCGAGAACGTCGAGAACGGGTTCAGCGAGACGGGCTACTGCAACCAGGCGTACGAGGATCTCTACGCGGCCCAGGCCCAGGAGACCGACCACGAGACCCGGGTGGACCAGATCCACCAGATGCAGGAGATCCTCCTCGAGGACGTCCCCTACATCATTCCGTACTACTACCCGACCATCAACGCGTACCGGAGCGACACGTACACCGGCTGGCTCACCGGCCCCCGCGGCTTCGGCCTGGACGACATCTCGTCGCTGGGCATCATCCGGCCGGTCGAGTAAGCCGAGGGAACCGCCGAGGTCGGACGATCCGCGCGGCCGAGCTGAGGGTCTGAGTGACCGGTCGGTCGCGCTTCCTGGCGCGCCGCATCGGCTGGGCGCTGGTGACCGTCTGGGTCGTCATCACCTTCAACTTCCTCCTGTTCCGTGTGCTGCCCGGTGACCCCGCCCGGAGCGGCGCCCGCGACCCGCGGCTGAACCCGGAGACCCAGGCCGCCATGGCGGAGCGGTTCGGGCTCGACAAGCCGCTGTTCTTCAACCTCGGCAGCGGCGAGCCGTTCGACTCGCAGTACTTCATCTACATCGGGGCGCTGCTCCAGGGCGACCTCGGGACGTCGTACGCGCACCCCGACGAGCCGGTCGAGGAGCAGCTGGCCGATGCATTGGGCAACACGCTGTGGCTCGTGCTGCCGTCCCAGTTCTTCTCGATCCTGCTCGGGATCGTGCTCGGACTGATCGCGGCCTGGCGCCGGGGGAAGGCGACCGACATCGGCTCCCTCGCCTTCTCGCTGTTCACCTGGTCGCTGCCGACGTTCTTCCTCGGGATCATCCTCCTGTTCATCGGGGCGCGGTACTTCGACCTGCCGGTCGGCGGCAAGCAGACCATCGGCGCGGATTACCAGAGCATCTGGGAGGCGGCGGCCGACCTGTTCCAGCACCTCCTGCTCCCGACCCTGACCCTCACCCTCGTCCTGCTGGGCGAGTACATGCTGATCATGCGATCGAGCGTGCTCGACGTCTTCAGCGAGGACTACATCCTCACCGCCAAGGCGAAGGGCCTCTCGACCTACCGGATCATCCGCGGCCACGCCCTGAAGAACGCGATGCTCCCGATGGTCACCCTGATCGCCCTGAACCTCGCCTTCACGGTGTCGGGCGCGATCCAGGTCGAGGAGGTCTACTCGTGGCCAGGGTTAGGGCACCTCACCGTCCAGGCCGTTTCCGACCGCGACTACCCGGTCCTCCAGGGCGCCTTCCTGCTCCTCGCCCTGGCCGTGGTGTTCGCCAACCTCGTGGCGGACATCGTCTATGGCTACCTCGACCCGCGGGTCACCGAGGCCTGACCGATGACCGTCGTCGCGGAGGTTGCCTCTCGTCCAACCGTCATTGCCGCCCCGCGGGGCGCGATGCGGAGCCTGGTCCGCCACCCGATCGGGCTGATCGGCCTGGTCATGCTGGGATTCACCCTGTTCGTCGCCGTCTTCGCCCCGGTCCTCGCCCCGTACGACCCGTACGAGACGGTGCCGGTCCACATCGAGGACATCTACCAGCCACCCTCGCCGGAGCATCCGCTCGGCACCGACGACGGCGGCAAGGATGTCCTGTCCGAGCTCATCTACGGGTCGCGGGTCTCGCTGATCGTCGGCTTCACGGCCGCCGCGATCGCGATCGTGATCGGCGGGACGATCGGGATCGTGGCCGGCTACAAGGCGGGTCGCACCGGCGGCGCGCTGATGCGCTTCACCGATTTCTTCCTCGTCATCCCGGACCTGGCGCTCCAGATCGTGCTGGTCGCCGTCCTCGGCCCGAGCCTGGTCACGATCATCATCGTCATCGGGATCCTTGGCTGGACGACCACGGCTCGGCTGGTACGGTCGCAGGCGCTCACCGTCCGGGAGCGGAAGTTCGTCTCGCGGGCGCACGCGATCGGCGCCTCGGACTGGTACATCATCCGCCGCCACATCGTCCCGCTGGTGCTGCCCCTGATGCTCGCCAACGCCGTGCTCGTCATCAGCCTCGCCATCCTGTCGGAGTCGACGCTGGCGTTCATCGGCCTTGGCGACCCGACCGTCATCAGCTGGGGGAAGATGCTGAACTTCGCCTTCGACCGGGGCGCGGTCTCGGCCGGCGCCTGGTGGGCGTTCTTCCCGCCCGGCCTGGCGATCGTGTGGGTCGTGCTCGCGACAACGCTGATCGGGACCGCCCTCGAGGACGTCCTGAACCCACGCCTGAAGCGCCACCACCTCGAGGCCGGCCGCGACGACGTGGTGCGCAGCGTCGAGCCGGCGCCGGTGGTGGTCACCGTTCCGAGCCCGAGCGCACCAATCCTCTCGATCCGGGGCCTAAGCGTCGAGTTCGAGACCCCCGGCGGCCCGCTGCGCGCCGTCGATGACGTGAGCTTCGACCTCGCCCGGGGCGAGACGATCGGGCTGGTCGGGGAGTCGGGGAGCGGCAAGACGACGGCCATGCTCGGCGTCCTCCGGCTGCTGGCGCCCGGCGGCCGGGTGGTCGCCGGCCAGGCGCTCTTCGACGGCGAGGACCTGCTCTCCCTGCCGCCTGACGAGCTCCGCGCGTTCCGGTGGACGCGGCTGTCGATGGTCTTCCAGGGAGCGATGAACGCGCTGAATCCGGTCCAGACGGTCGGCGACCAGGTCTCGGAGGTCATCCGCCTCCACGACTCCTCCATCTCGAAGGGCGACGCCGGTCGCCGCACCGCGGACCTCCTCGACCGGGTGGGCATCGGCGCCCGACGGGCCGGCGAGTACCCGCACACCTACTCGGGCGGCATGCGGCAGCGGGCGATGATCGCGCTGGCCCTCGCCTGCCAGCCCGACGTGATCGTCGCCGACGAGCCCACGACCGCGCTTGACGTGATGATCCAGGCCCAGATCCTCGAGCTGTTGGCCGGGCTGTCCCGTGACCTGGGCATGAGCGCGATCCTCGTCACCCACGACCTCGGGGTCGTGGCCCAGGTCTGCGACCGGGTGGTGGTCATGTACGGCGGACGGGTGGCCGAGGACGCCCCGGCCCACGGCCTGTTTGCCACCCCACGCCACCCGTACACCAGCGCGCTGCTCGAGGCGTTCCCCGACGTCAGCCGGCCGGAGCGCGAGCTGAAGGCGATTCCCGGCACCCCGCCCAGGCTGGACGCCATGCCGCCGGGGTGTCCGTTCGAGCCGCGCTGCGCGCTGGCCTATGGCCGATGCGTGACGGCCAAGCCGCCGCTGTACCCGATCGAGACCGGCTGGTCGGCGTCCTGTTACCTCCGCGACCCGGCGGGGCCGGAGGGCATTCGGCCATGAGCGAGCCGGTCCTCGTCGCCCGCGACCTCGAGGCGCGCTTCCTCAGCCACCGGTCATTGGTCGACACCCTGCGCCGCCGGCCGTCGCCCTCGGTCCGCGCCGTCGACGGCATCTCGTTCAGCGTGGCCCCGGGGGAGGTGCTGGCCCTGGTCGGGGAGTCGGGATGCGGCAAGACCACGACCGGGAACCTGCTGCTGGGCCTCCTCCCGCTGAGCGCCGGGTCGGTGCGCTACGAGGGGCAGACGCTGGTCGACATGGACAAGCGCCAGGTGGCGGCGCTGCGACGGGCGGCCCAGATGATCTTCCAGGACCCGTACGAGTCACTGAACCCCCGGATGCGGGTGGGGGACATCATCGGGGAGCCCCTCCGCGTCCACCACGTCACGGACAACCCCGACGACGAGCGCGCGCGGGTCCGCCACGCCCTGACCCAGGCCGGCCTGGCCCCGGCCGAGGTCTACGAGAACCGGTTCCCGTTCGAGCTGTCCGGGGGCCAGCGCCAGCGGGTCGTGATCGCGGCCGCGCTCACGCTCGAGCCGCGGCTGCTGGTGGCCGACGAGCCGGTGTCCATGCTCGACGTGTCGATCCGGGCCGACATCCTGAACCTGCTCCGCCGCCTCGCCACCGAGGAGCGGATCGCGGTCGTGATGATCACCCACGACCTCGCGACGGTGGCCGCCTACGCCGACCGGCTGGCGGTCATGTACCTCGGTCGGATCGTCGAGATCGGGGACACGAAGACGATCCTGGCCGATCCCCAGCACCCGTACACCCGCGCCCTGCTGTCGGTCGTCCCGACCACCGACCCGGCGGCCCGCCAGCGGCCGCAGGTCCTTTCGGGCGAGACGCCGGATCCCTCCCGGATCCCCTCCGGCTGCCGGTTCCATCCGCGTTGCCCGGTCGCGATCGACGCCTGCAAGACGATCGACCCCGGGCTCGTCACGCTGGGACCGGACCACGAGGCGGCCTGCATCCTGGTCGGGAGCGGGCCGGTGGGCGGTCGGACCGGGACGGCGGAGGCCTAGACCCCCAACAGGAGCCGGGCGGCGAGGACGGCCGTCGCCCCGCCGGCGATGGCGGGCGACACGAATCGGCGGACGCGGCCCGAATCCGCCAGCAGGCTGCCGAGCAGGCCCGCCGCCACCGTCCCGATCAGGCCGGCCAGCGCGGCGAGGGTCGCGATCCCGAGGGCGCTACCCTCGGCGAGGACGGTGCCAACCACGACCAGCCCCAGCGCCCCGAACAGCCCGGCCCCGATCGTCGCGAACAGGGCGCGCCGCGCCCCGCGTTGGGTGGCCCCGGTCGCCGTCGCGCCAACCGCCAGCAGGGCGGCCACCACGGCGATCCCGGTCACCGCCGTGTCCGGCGCCCCGGGGGGCGCGGCCACGAACCAGGCGGCGGCCACCAGCGGCGCGACCAGCATCCCGGCGGCCACGATCCAGGTCAGCGGCCGGCCCCAGTCCTCGGGATCCTCGGGTGGGACGACCTCGCCGAGCTGGACGCTGACCGGGACCGGCGACTCGTCGCTCATCCGGCGACCAGCCGCAGGCCGAGGATCCGGGTCGCGAGCTCGTGGAGGTGGGCGGCTGCGGCGCGCCGCGTCCGTTCGTCGTACCCGCCGAGCGCGACGCCGGCGATCCCATCCAGCTGGTGGACCGCAGCCGGCGTATCCAGGTCGTTGGCGAACGCGGCCACCACCTCATCGCGGCGCCAGGCGACCTCGTCAGGCACCTCCTCGAGGTCGGGCTCCGCGTCGCGGAGGCGCACCGCATCGGTCCAACGCCGGACCAGGGCGTCGGCGTGGGCGGCCAGGGCATCGGTCCAGGTCAGGTCCTCGCGGTAGGACCGGCTGACCAGCGCCAGGCGGATCGCATCGGCCGGCCATCGGCGGAGGAGGTCGCCGACGAGCACGAGGTTGCCGAGCGATTTGCTCATCTTCGCGTCATCGGTGTGGACCATCCCGGTGTGGACCCAGTGCCGAACCACGGGACGGATGCCGGTCGCGCCCTCGGACTGGAGCCGCTCGGCCTCGTGATGCGGAAACGCGAGGTCCCGCCCGCCGCCATGGATCGTGAACTGGGAACCCAGGTGGGTCACGCTCATCGCCGAGCACTCGATGTGCCAGCCCGGCCGCCCGTCGCCCCACGGCGAGGGCCATGCCGGCTCGTCGGGGAGCGACGTCTGCCACAGGACCGGGTCCATCGGATCGCGCTTGCCGGGCAGGTCCGGATGGTTGCCGCGCTCGTTGGCGATGGCCAGCCGCTGGCCAGCCGGGACGTGGGACAGCGCCCCCCAGCCCGGGTTGTCGGCCACCGCCAGGTAGACGTGGCCGTCGCCCCGGTACGCGAGGCCGGCCGCCAGCAGGCGCTCGACCATGTCGACCATCTGCGGGATGTGCTCGGTGGCCCGGGCGTAGACGTCGGGCGGGATCCAGTTCAGGGCGGCCATGTCGGCCAGGAACGACGCCGCCTGCCGGTTGCCGAGGGCCAGGTAGTCCTCGCCGAGGCTCCGCGCCCGGGCGAGCATGTCGTCGTCGACATCGGTCAGGTTCTGGACGTAGCGGACGTCGAGGCCGAGGTACTCGAGGAACCGATGCACGACGTCGAAGGCGAGGTACGTGAACGCGTGACCGAGGTGGGTCGTGTCGTACGGGGTGATCCCGCACACGTACAGGCCGATCTGGCCCGGCTCGAAGGGTTCGACCGTGAAGATGCCCTCTCGCCGAGTGTCGTAGAGGCGGAGGGCCGAAGGTACCGCGTGGGGCACTTGCGCGCGGGCCCTAGAATCCGGTGGCCATGTGGGAAGTCTTGAAGTGGCTCAGCGTCTTCGCGGCCGCGCTGCTGGTCATCATCATCGGGTCGTCGTTCATCCTCGGTACGCCGAATCCCCTCGACACCCTGTTCTGACCGGACTCCCCAGGACCGGGCCACGTCACGACGGGGGCCGGTTCCGATGCTAGCGCACCACGGGTCGCCACTCCCCGAGGTCCGATGGAACTGATCGACGCCCCCACCCTGCGCCGCCTCGTCCCAATGGACCGGCTGCTCGACGCGGTCGAGGCCGCCTACCGCGACGTCAGCGCCGGACGCGATCGATCACCGCTCCGCCAGCATCTCGAGCTCGAGGACGGTGGCTTGCTGATCCTCATGCCGGCCGCCCGCGACGGCGGCGGCGGGGCGTCGGTCAAGCTCATCACCTGGGTGCCCGGCAACCCGGGGCGCGGCCTGCCCACCATCCAGGGCACGGTCACCTGGTTCGACGCCCGGACCGGGGCGCCGGCATTCCAGTTCGACGGCCCGACCGTCACCGCCCTGCGGACCGGCGCCGCGTCGGGCGTGGGCGCCCGGTTGCTCGCTCGCCCGGACGCGGCCGTGCTCGCCCTGATCGGGGCCGGGGCGCAGGCGGAGTCCCAGATCCGGGCCGTCCTCGCCGCCCGCCCGATCCGCGAGGTCCGGGTCTACGCCCGCACCGCCGAGCCGCGCGAGGCCTTTGCCGCGGCGATGGACGCTGCACTCCCGGTCAGCGTGCGGGCCGCGGCCAGTGCCGAGGAAGCGGTCCGCGGCGCCGACGTCGTGTGCTGCGTCACGCCCTCCGAGCGGCCGGTCCTCGAGGCCGAGTGGCTCGCGCCGGGGGCCCACGTCAACGCCATCGGCGCGTTCCGGATGGGCATGGTCGAGGTTCCGCCGGCGGCCTTCGGTCGGGCCGCTCGCGTGGCCGTCGATTCGAAGGACGCGGCCGGCCATGAGGCCGGCGACGTCGCGGCGGCCGTCGCCGCCGGGGAGTTGGATCCCGAGACGATCGTCGAGATCGGGACGGTCGACGCCGGCTGGGCCGCCAGCCGGGACCCCGAGGCGATCACGATCTTCAAGAGCGTGGGCCTGCCGATCCAGGACCTGGCAACGGCGGACCTGGCCGTTGCCGCGTGGCGAGCTGAGACCGGCGCCGGCGGCGCCTAGCCCAGGTCAGCCCAGCGCTCAGCGACCGGCGACGGCCGGCCGGTCGACCGGGGGCGTGGCTAGCGCCGGATCCGGGCATCCGACGAACAGGGAGATGACGAGCCGGCTGGCGACGTCCTGGATGGCGGCGGCCGCCAGGCGGCGGTAGGCGGGCCGCATCACCCCGCTCCCGGCAGCTTCGTCGGCCGAGCGAGCCGGATCCAGTAGCGCGTCGGCGCGCCCCAGCCGGAAGCGCCAGGTCACGACGTCGGTCGCCGCGGTCGAGGCGGCCTGCGCGGCCTCGGCCGCCGGGCTTGCGTTCGTGACGTCGACCGGCTTGGGGTTGGCCGCGGGCGCGGGCGGCGGGGTGGTCTGCCCGATGATCCCGGACTGCCCGCCACCCGGCTGCCCACCGCCTGGCGGCGGCGGGGCTGCTGGAGGCGGCACCGGCGTGGGGACGGGGGTCGGCGCCGGTGTCGGGGGCGGGGTCCCGCTCGGCGGTGGCGTCGGTGGAGGAGGCGTGGGCGCCGGGGTGGGCGTGGGGACCGGAGTCGGCGCCGGGGTGGGCGGTGGCCCGGCGGGCGCATCGGTCACCGTCCAGCCGGGGTAGTAGTAGGTGAGCAGGATCTCGGCCGCGCTCAGGCCGGCCAGGCCGCAGGCCTGGGTGCCCCACTGGTACATCCGCCAGCCGTTCGCGTTCGCGCCGCAGGCCTCGCCCGAGGCGCCGGCGTTGTAGTAGGTCGGGTAGATCGCCCCGTTCTTCAGGGCGCGGGTCACCCAGGTGGCGTCGACCGCGGCCGCGGCGCCGGGCCAGGTGGGCTGGGCCGGGTTGTAGACCTGGTCCCGGGTGTCGTCGTAGACGTCGAAGCACTGGCCCTGGGCGTTCGTCAGGCCCCGCCAGTGGAGGACGTGGTACCAGGCGTACATCTTCACCGCCACCGCACCCGAGCGGAGCGACTCGGTCGTCCACGAGCCGATCCACTCGCGGGACAGCACGTTCTTGGCGTAGACCCGGAAATCGAGGGTCTCCACCGCACCGGTGGCAGCGCGGTAGACGCGGATGGTGGGCGGTGGCGTCGACTCGCTGGTCCACCCGCTGCACGAGGCGGCGGCGGCAGGGTTGACCCGACCCGGGACCCCGCTGCCGAGCAACGCAACGGCGGCCAGCAGTGACGCCGCGAGTGCACGGCGCGACATCGCCTCTGACCGTATCGGCGGGGCGGTCGAGGGTCAGCCGGGCCGATGGTCCCGCCCGCGGAGCGCCGGGGGTACCGGTTCGGTGGGCTCTGGTGCGGTCTGGCGAGGTCCGGAGGGGTCAGGCCCAGCGGTGGACCCGATCCGGGATCGACTCGAATCCAAGCTCGGCGCAGAGCGCCTCGAACGGTGCCCGGGGGACGCCGGACCAGGCGAGGTCGTCGACCGACCCGGGCGCGTCGGCGTCGAGGTTCAGGGTCGCCAGCCGCCGGTACAGGTACGCGGCCTCGCGTCCCTGGCGGAGGGCCAGCGCCAGCCGGCCCGCGCCCCGGACGTCGACATCCCACTCGAGCGCGTCGTCGGGGATGGCCTCGAGATGCTCCCAGCGGGCGAGGACCGCGGCCGCGCTCTTGGAGCCCCAGCCGGGCAGCCCGGGATAGCCGTCGGCGCTGTCGCCGACCAGGGCCAGGTAGTCGGGAATGCTGGTGGGATGGACGCCCCACTTCGCGACGACCCCGGCCTCGTCGTACTCCACCTTTCGCATCCGGTCGCGGAGCACGACCTGCTGGCCGCGGACGCACTGGGCGAGGTCCTTGTCGACGCTGCAGATGACGATCCGCTCGACGCGCTCGTCGGCGGCCACCCGCTTCGCGACCGTTGCCAGGCCGTCATCGGCCTCGTCCTCGACCATCGGCCAGCAGGTGATCCCCAGCGCGGTGATCGCGCGTTCGACATCGCGGAACTGGGCGGTGATGTCCCACGGCAGTCCGGCGCTCGACTTGTAGCCGCGGAAGACGTCGTTGCGCCAGCTCTCGATCACGTAGTCGGTGGCCGCCCCGACGTGGGTCACGTCCGGCTCGCGGAGCAGGCTCAGCAGCGAGTCGATGACCCCGCGGACCGCGTTGACCGGCCGGCCGTCGGGCCCCCGCTCGGCCGGCCGCGAGTGGTACGCCCGGAAGAGCTCGAACGTGGCGTCGACGAGGTGGACCTGCACCCCGTGATCGTACGGCGGGGAGCGGCCTCAGTCCGCGGCCAGGATCGCGTCGAAGACCGGGTCCCGGTCGGCGAAGTAGTCGGCCGCGGTGTACGCGACCGGAATGTCCGGATCGATCGTCAGCCGCGGGTCATCCGGCGTCGAGAACTGCCAGTAGCGGATGCTGACCCCGATCTCCATCGGGACCGGCAGGTTGGCGAGGGTCACCGGGCTCACGTCGTTCCAGAAGTTCAGGCCTCCGCCCGGCGGCTCGCCAGCGAAGATCGCCGATGTCGTCTGCTCGACCTCGGTCGAGAAGTTCGCGGCCGCCGAGAAGGTCAGCCGATCGGTCAGCAGGAACAGCCGGCCCTCGCGGTCGACCGCGGCGGAGCGGACCGCGCTCAGCAGCGAGCCGTAGGTCTGGTTGTTGCCGCCGCCGTTCTCCCGCAGGTCGAGGACGACCCGGTCGACGTCGGGATCATCCGCCCGCTCCTCGAGCTCGTCGGCCAGGCCGCGCGGAAAGGTCTGGACCTGGCGGTAGCGGACGTACAGGGTCCGGCTGTCGGGCAGGTACTCGATGTACAGGTTGTCCCCGGGTCGTGACAGCCAGCGGACGTCGCGGACCGGCAGCGCGACCATGCCGCCCTGACCGGCCCAGCTCGCGAAGTCGGCGAACCGCAGGGGGTCGACCTCGAGCGTGGTTTCGTCGTTCCCATCGCTCACGGTGAGCTCGATGGGACCGTCGTCGGCCAGGCCGAGCCCGCGCAGGACCTCGACCCGGAGGAAGAAGATCGGCCGGAAGGCCGATACGGTGGCCGGTCCGTCTCGCGGGACGAGCGGGTCGAGCGCCTCGAGGACCTCGGCGATCGGATGCCCGTTCACGGCGGTGATCGCCTGGCCGATCAGGCCCTCGTAGGGCGCCCGCGCATCGGTCACGATCACGCCCTCGGGGAACTCGTAGACCCGGATCGGGAGGGCAGTGCCGTAGTTCGCGTCGGCCGGCAGGGCGAACATGTGGCCGTCGCGCCCGTTCGCGCTGATCAGCCCGACCAGGCGCATGACCTCGACCATCGTCTGGTCGGGGGTCAGGTCGGGCATCCGCGCCTGGAGATCGGCGACGGCCGCCACGAAGTCCTCACGGGTGATGCCGTGCCACGGATCGGGGTGGATGGCTTCCAGTCGCTCGACGAGGAGGTCGAGGTCGGCCTGCGCCTCGGTCAACGACGCCCCAGGTCCGGATGGCGCCGCGCTCGAGGAGCCGGAGGGGGACTCGGTGGGCGACGCGCCACAGGCACTCACGACGACGGCGATGATGACGCCGCCGGCGACCTGGCGAAGCGGAGCGCGAGTCAGCGACACGGGTCGTCCCTCCAGTGGTCCACACGACAGATGCTACCAATTGGTAGTATCTCGCGCCGCCAGAGGTTCAGCCGGCGGCCTCGCGCGCGTCGGCCAGCAGGTCCCGGTGGGCCGCCCCCGCGGCCTGGAGCAGGTCGTCGAGGGCCGCCTTGGCCCGGGCCGGATCCTCGAGCCGAGCCAGGAATCGGTCGTAGGCCTGGTTGAACGCCCGACCCGCCCGCCGCTGCGCGGCCAGCCCGGACCGCGAGAGCGACAGCCGGAAGGACCGATGGTCGGCGGCGTTGGGCTCCTCCTCGACGTGGCCCCGTTCGCGGAGCGTCCGCACGTAGTGCGAGACGGTGGTCGGCGGCATGCCCACCGTGCGGCCGAGCTCGGTGGGGGACAGCGCGCCGAACTCGAAGAGGGCGGAGTAGATCGCGTACTCGTCGGGCGTCATCCCGGCATCGGTCATCGAGGCGGCGACCAGCTGGCGAACCTGCTGGTTGGCGACGAACAGGTCGAACAGGAGCGACAGGGTCAGCTCGCGGTCGGCGGGCGGGCGCGGCATCGGCCGATGATAGGGCGCGTCAGACGGCGAGCGGCTCGCGGTACTCCCCGAAGACCTCGCGCAGGGTCCCGCACATCTCGCCGACCGTGGCGTAGGCCTGGACCGCCTCGACGATAGCCGGCATGAGGTTCACCCCGGATCGGGTCGACTCCTCGTGAAGGCGGGTCATCGCCCGGGCGTGGGCGTCGGCGTCCCGCTCGGCGCGCACCCGAGCCAGGCGGTCGAGGTGGCGGCGCTCCATCTCGTCGGTGATCTCGAGCAGCGGGATCCGGAGCTCCTCGTCCGCGTCGGCATACGTCGTCACCCCGACGATCTGGTGCTCCCCGGTCTCGAGGGCCCGGCTCTGGGCATAGGCCGCATCCGCGACCTCGGCCTGCGGGTAGCCGGCCTCCACCGCCTTCAGCATCCCGCCCATCTCGTCGATTCGCCGGATGTAGTTCCATGCCGCGGCCTCGGTCTGGTTGGTGAGCGCCTCGACGAAGTACGACCCGCCGAGCGGATCGACCGTGTTCGCGACGCCGGACTCCTCGGCCAGGATCTGCTGCTGGCGCAGGGCCAGCAGGGCGGCATCCTCCGAGGGAACGGCCCACGCCTCGTCGTACGCATCGGTATGCAGTGACTGCGTCCCGCCAAGGATCGCGGCCAGGGCCTGGATCGCGACCCGGGTCAAGTTGTTGAGCGGCTGCTGGGCGGTGAGGGACACCCCGGCGGTCTGGGTGTGGAACCGCATCCAGGTCGACCGTTCGTTCTCGGCCCCGAAGCGCTCGGTGCACAGCCGGTACCAGATCCGGCGCGCGGCGCGGAACTTCGCGATCTCCTCGAAGAAGTCGTTGTGCGAGTTGAAGAAGAACGAGAGCCGGGGCGCGAAGTCGTCGAAGCGCATCCCGCGGGCCAGGGCGTCCTCGACGTAGGCGATGCCGTCGGCGATGGTGAAGGCCAGCTCCTGCACCGCGGTCGAGCCCGCCTCGCGGATGTGATAGCCGGAGATCGAGATCGTGTTCCAGCGCGGCAGCTCTCGAGTGCCCCACTCCACCGTGTCGGTCACGAGCTTCAGCGACGGGGCGGGCGGGAAGATGTACTCCTTCTGAGCGATGAACTCCTTGAGGATGTCGTTCTGGAGCGTTCCCGCCAGCTGAGCGCGGGGCACGCCCATCTTCTCGGCCGCGGTGATGTACATCGCCCAGATCATCGCGGCGGGGGAGTTGATCGTCATCGAGGTGCTGATCTCGCCGACCGGCAGGCCGTCGAGCAGGAGCTCCATGTCGGCCAAGCTCGAGACGGCCACGCCGCAGGTGCCGAACTCGCCGGCCGCCATCGGATCGTCGTGGTCGTAGCCGTAGAG
>DATBLJ010000015.1:0-15049 GCA_036555375.1 Candidatus Limnocylindria bacterium | reverse complement strand
GCCATCGCCCGCTTCAACGACGTGCTGCGTGAAGCAGCCAACGCCCGGGGCATCTCATTCGTGCCGGAGATCTACGACATCTCCCAGGCGGCGGCCACCGACCGTTCACTGGTCGCCGCCGACGGCCTCCATCCGAGCGGTGCGCAGTACGCGCTCTGGGTCGACGTCATCGCCCCGGTGGTGGAGCCGCTCCTGGCCCCGCCCTAGGCGGGCGGGAAGGGTCCCTTCGTTCGCTGCTGCAGATTGTCGATCTGGACCTGCTGCTGGTGGGCTTCGGCCCGCTCGTCCTCGGTCAGCCCTTCGATCGGCTCCTCGTCGCCCGGTGGCCTGGGCAGCATCATCGAGAGCAGTGCCTTCAGCCGCTCGAGCAGCCCAGATCGCCTCCCCGAGTCCGTCATCGGTCGCAGGATACGCTCCGTCCGGGCGGTACCATCGGCGGACCGATGAGCACGCCCAGCCCGTCACCCACCGCCGATCGCCCGATCCGGGTCCGGATGGCCCCCAGCCCAACCGGCCCGCTCCACATCGGGACGGCCCGGACGAGCCTGTACAACTACCTGTTCGCGCGCCACGTGGGCGGCACCTACGTCCTGCGCATCGAGGACACCGACCTGGCCCGCAGCACGGCCGAGTTCGAGCGCGACATCCTCGACAACCTCCATTGGCTGGGGATCACCTGGGACGAAGGGCCGCAGCACGCGGGGGGCGACGACATCGGTCCGTTCGGGCCCTATCGGCAGAGCCTGCGCATGGACCGATACGCCCGGGAGGCGGATCGGCTCCTCCAGTCTGGCGCCGCCTACCACTGCTGGTGCACCCCGGAGGAGCTCGACGTCGTCCGCAAGGCCCAGGAGGCGAGTAAGCAGGCGCCCCGCTACAACGGCCGCTGCCTGAACCTGACCGATGCCGACCGCGAGCAGTTCGCAACGGAGGGTCGCCGCCCGGCGGTTCGCTTCCGCGTCCCGGCCGAGACGATCCGCTTCGACGACCTGATCCGGGGCGAGGTCGAGTTCGACAACGGCCTACTCGGGGACTTCGTGATCGTCCGCGCCGACGGCGTGCCGCTCTACCACTTCGTGGTCGTCATCGACGACGAGCAGATGGGGATCAGCCACGTCATCCGGGGCGAGGACCACCTCTCGAACACGCCCAAGCACATCGCCCTGATCCGCGCGCTCGGCTATGCCGAGCCGGTGTTCGGGCACATCCCGCTGATCCTGAACCCGGATCGGTCGAAGATGAGCAAGCGGAAGTCGCAGACCGCGATCACCGCCTATCGCGAGCAGGGCTATCTGCCCGAGGCGATGGTCAACTTCCTCGCCTTCCTCGGTTGGTCGCCGGGGACCGAGGAAGAGATCTTCTCGCTCGACGAGCTGGCCACGCGGTTCGAGATCGGGGAGGTCCACAAGGCGGGGGCCGTCTTCGACCAGGACCGGCTCGACTACCTGAACGGGGTCTACATCCGGGCCCTGCCCGACGCCGAGCTCGCTGCTCGTCTGCGCCCGTTCGTCCCCGCGGCCGTGTCGGAGGAGACCCTGGCCGGGGTGGTGCCGCTCGTGAAGGAGCGGATGGTGCGCCTGACCGATGCCACCGAGCTGACCGGCTTCCTGGCCGAGCCCGATGCCGTCGTGGCCGGATGGTGGACGGTGGCGGATCTGCTGCCCAAGGGCAAGACCGCCGACGAGACGGGCCTCGCGCTTGCCGCCGCGCGCGACGCGTTGGCCGGCGCTGACTGGTCCCCCGAGGCGCTCGAGGCTGCCGGTCGGGCGGCTGCCGAGTCGCACGGCTGGAAGGCGGGCGACTTCTTCAGGCCCATCCGGATTGCGGTCACCGGCAAGCCGGTGTCGCCGCCGCTCTTCGGGTCGCTCGTGCTGCTGGGACGGGAGCCGTCGCTGGGACGGCTCGACGGGGCCCTCGACCGGCTGCGGAGTGGAGCCGTCGCGTGACGGCCGAGACGGTCGTCTGCGCGAACTGCGGGACGGCGAACCCAGAAGGCTCTCGGTTCTGCAACATCTGCGGTGCACCGCTCGAGGCGGCCCCAGCCGTGGTCGAGACGCGGAAGACGGTCACCGTGCTGTTCATTGACGCCACGTCCTCGACGGCGTTGGGCGAGCGGCTCGACCCCGAATCGCTCCGGGCGGTGATGACCCGCTACTTCGACGTCATGCGCGAGGTCATCGAGTTCCACGGGGGGTCGGTCGAGAAGTTCATCGGTGACGCGGTGATGGCGGTGTTTGGCGTGCCCGCCGTCCACGAGGATGACGCGCTCCGGGCGTGCCGGGCCGCACTCGAGATCCACGAACGCCTCCTGACCCTCGACGGGGCCATCCGCGCCGAGCGGGGAGCGAGTGTCGAGTGGCGGATGGGCATCAACACGGGCGAGGTCGTGGCCGGGGACGCCGCCGCCGGGCAACGGATCGTGACCGGCGACCCGGTGAACGTGGCCGCCCGCCTGGAAGGGGCCGCCCAGCCGGGGGAGATCCTGCTCGGCGCCGAGACGGAAGCCCTCGTCCGTGGTGACGTTACCGCCGAGCCGGTGGAGCCGCTGACCCTGAAAGGCAAGGCGGAGGCAGTTCCCGCGTGGCGTCTGGCGGCAGTGAGTGGCACGGTCGGGCGCCGCCAGCGGCCGCTCGAGGCGCCGATGGTGGGCCGGCGACGTCCACTGCGCCTGCTCGAAGAGGCGTACCGCGAAGCCGTCGAGGAACGCGTCTGTCACCTCTTCACCGTCCTCGGGGTGGCCGGAGTCGGGAAGTCACGGCTCGTCGAGGAGTTCGTTGGGCAGCTCGACGGCCCCGTCCGGGTGGCGAGTGGTCGCTGCCTCGCCTACGGGCACGGGATCACCTACTGGCCCGTGGCCGAGGCCATCCGGGACGGAGCCGGGATCGCCGAGGGTGACCCGCCTGAGCTCGCCCGGGACCGGCTGGCCGAGGTCCTCGCCGGTGAAGCCGATGCGGATCGGGTGGTCGCCATCGTGGCCAACCTGCTCGGCATCGTTGACGAGGTACCGGCCGCCGACGAGATCTTCTGGGGCATCCGTCGCGTGTTCGAGGCCATGGCCCGCCGCGAGCCGCTCGTGCTCGAGTTCGACGACATCCACTGGGGTGAGCCGACCTTCCTGGACCTGATCGAGCACATCGCGGACTGGACCCGCGACGCTCCGATCCTGCTCCTCGTCATGGCCCGTCCCGAGCTCCTCGAGCTCCGCCCCGCGTGGGGTGGCGGGAAGCGGTCGGCCACGACCATCAACCTCGAGCCGCTGTCCGAGGACGAGAGTGCCGAGCTCGTCGGGGAGCTGCTTGGCCAGGCCGACCTGCCCCCGGAGCTGCGTCTCCAGATCAGTGCCGCGGCGGAGGGCAATCCCCTGTTCGTCGAGGAGGTCCTCGGCAAGCTCATCGACGACGGGTTCCTCGTCGATTCGGATGCCGGCTGGGCTGCCCTGGGTGACCTTCGGCAGCTCGCGATCCCGCCGACCATCCAGGCACTCCTGGCCGCCCGGCTGGACGGGCTCGGCAGCGAGGAGCGAACCGTCATCGAACGGGCATCGGTCGAAGGCAAGACCTTCCACCGCGGCGCGGTCATCGAGCTTGCGCCCGAACCAATGCGAGCCAACGTTCGCGATCGCCTCTCGTCGCTGATGCGGATGGAGCTCGTCCGGCCCGACCAGGCCTCCTTCGTCGGCGAGGAGGCCTACCGCTTCCGGCATCTCCTCATCCGGGACGCCGCGTACCAGGCCCTGGCCAAGCAGACCCGCTCCGAGCTCCACGAACGGTTCGCTGCGTGGCTCGAGCGCGTGGCCGCCGACCGCCTCGGCGAATACGAGGAAATCATTGCCTACCACCTCGAGCAGGCCTACCTGTACCGGGCCGAGCTGGGTCCCCCGGACGACCACGCCCGCGAGCTGGCATCCCGCGCCGGCCACCTGCTGGGAGAGGCCGCGGAGCGCGCGGACGCGCGGATGGACCTGGCGGCCATGACCGACCTGCTGGAACGGTCCATCGCGCTCCTGCCCCGCGACGATCCTCGGCGCCGTCTCCTCATCGGCACGCTGGGCCCCGACCTGCTCGACGCCGGCCACGGCGCGCGGGCGCAGGCCCTCCTGCTCGAAGCGCTCGCCGACGCGCATGCCGCCGGCGACGATCGAGCGGCCGCCTGGGCCGAGGTCGGGTTGCTCGTCATCAGGATGTCCACCGAGGGGATCGAAGGCTTCGACGTGATTCGCGATGCTGAGCGCCTGCGCGACCAGCTCGAGGCGCTCGGCGATCGTCGCGGCGCCCAGACTGCCGAGATCGTCGCGGAGTTCGCGTCGTTCTCGACCGGTCGAGCCGCGGAGTCGATTGCGCGATCGGAGGCGATCCTGGCCGCCGGCCCGGCGGATCGCCGTATCGAGCTGCTCGCCCGTCGCAATCGGGGAATGGCGTCGGTGTGGGGCCCGACCCCGGCTGAAGCGGCCATCCAATTGATCCAGGAGCACGAGCAGGCGATGCCCGAGTTGCGGGGCGGCTTGCTCGGCATCGCTCGCCTCCGCGTTCTTCAAGGCCGGTTCGCTGAAGCCGAATCGTCCGTCGACGAGGCGGCACGGAGGTTCGAGGAGATCGGCGACCGCATCCAGCTGGCGGAGTCCGAGGCAGTCCGCGGCGACATCGCCAGCCTGAACGGGCAGTTCGCGGATGCCGTCCGCCACCTCATGGCCGGCTACGACGGCAAGATCGCCACCGGCGATCGGTCGTTCGCGTCGACCAGCGCGGTCGAGGTGTCTCGCGCACTGTCCGACGCGGGCAACCTCGAGGAGGCCCTCCGCTACGCGAACATCGCGATCGACACCTCGGCCACCGACGACATCGCCTCGCAGGGCGGCGGGCGCGCGGCGAAGGGGAGGGCGCTGTCGCTGCTGGGGAAGCATGCCCAGGCAGAGGTCGCGGCCCGCGAGGGGGCCGCGATCATGGCCCGCACCGACTACCTCGCCTATCGCGCGGAGTCCGTGATCGATCTCGCCATGGTCCTGTGGCGGGCTGGCAAGCGAGACGAGGCGATCGTGGCCGCTCATGAGGCCCAAACCCTCTACGAGCAGAAGGGGGCGACCTTCCTGCGGGATCGCACAACGCGACTCCTCGCCGAGTGGGAGGGCGAAGCCCACTCCTGAGTGGGTCGGGGCCGCCCTAGGGAACCAGGACCAGCCGGCCGGGAACCTTTCCGGCTGCCAGGCGATCGTGGGCGGCGGCGGCCTCGCGGAGCGGCATCTGGTCCACCGTCCAGCGCAGGGAGTGGCGGCGCGCGAGCTGGACGACGTCCCGAAGATCGTCGACCGAGCCCCACGAGGTGGTCGTCAGCGACGCCTCGGGCGGGAGGGCCTCGAACGAGAAGTTCAGCTCCCCGCCCGCCTCGCCGACGAGTGACACCAGCCCGCCGCGGGCCACGAACCGGGCTGCCAGGGCAAGCGTCTCGCTGGAGCCCACGAAGTCGAAGACGACGTCAGCCGGGCCGCCGAGCCCGGTGAAGATCAGGTCCTCCTCGCCCTGGAGGAAGGCGACGTCGGCGCCGAGATCGGCGGCGGCCTGGACCTTGTCGGGGTCGATCTCGCGGACGCCGATGAACACCTCCGGCAGGCGGCGGAGGAACTGCAGCGCGAACTGGCCGACGCCGCCGAGGCCAATCAGCAGGGTGCGCGACCCCTCGGCCAGCCAGGGGGCCGCCCGGCGGACGGCCCGGAACGAGGTCACCCCCGCGTCCGCCAGCGGCGCGGCATCGATCGGGTCCAGCTTGCCCAGCGCGACGAGGTGCCGGGGATGGGGGACCAGGAGGTACTCGGCGTACCCGCCATCGACCTGGAAGCCGGGGGCCCGGCTCCGTTCGCAGCGCTGCTCCTCGCCGCGCCGGCAGTCGGTGCATGTACCGCAGCCCCATCCGCCGAACACGGCAACTGGCTCGTCCTCGTGGAGGCGGGCCTTGCGCAGCGGGCCACCGGCATCGGCTCCCATCCCGGCGATCCAGCCGGCCACCTCGTGGCCCAGCGTCACCGGGCGCTCGACCCGGATCCGGTTCGTGCGGGCGATGTGGAGATCGGTGTGGCAGACGCCGGCGCCGGCAACCCGAAGGAGCACCTCCGTCCCGCGGGGAGCGGGTACGGGGACCTCCTCGATGCGGAGCGGCTCGCCGGCCGCGTACGTCCGGACGGCGAGCATCGGTCAGGCCGGAAGGGGCTCTCGGAAGGTCTCGAGGATGATGGCGCTGACCAGGCGGGGATCGGGGTCGGGATAGATCCCGCGCACGACGCCGGCCTCGTCGACGCCCACCACGACCGGGGTCACGACGTTGGTGTTGCCGCGCTTTTCGGCGACCGGCACGCCGAGCGCCCCAACCGCGATCTGGCGCTCATCGCTGAGGAGCAGGAACGGCAGGTTCAGGCTGGTGGAGAACTCGGCCTGCTGGCGCTCGTTGTCGGTCGTGATCCCGGCCACCGCGATCCCGGCCGCATCCAGCCGGGCCATGTCGGTGGCGATCGTGCGGGCCATCGCCTCGGCCGCGGTGCGTCCGACCCCGGTCAGGCTCGGACCGGCGAAGAACAGGTGCGCCACCGGCGACTTCCCGACCCACGAACGGAGGTTCAGGAGATAGCCATCGGTGGCGCGGAGGCCGATCGAGGGGATGTCGTCCCCGACCCGGACCTTGAGGCTGACGGCGGCGCGGCTCACCCGCCGATTGTATGGGCGGTCAGGTGCGGGCGTCGTCCCAGCGGTTGAGGGCGGCCGGGCGCCAGCCCGAGAGCAGGCGCCGATCGGCGGCCCCGGGGCCGTCCCGCCGGACGGAGAGGAGGGACTGGCGCTCCGCCCGGTGCAGGGGCGTGGCCAGCTCTCGCCGGCGGTCGGCCTCGAGCTCCCATGCGGTCATCGGTGTCATTCCGAACATGTCGTGGCTCCGGATTGCTCTCATGTCAAATAGCTTGATGTGGAACGATGTCGACTGTAGCGAGGGTATCGTTTGATGTCAAGTGGTACGACACCAAGAGGCTTGACATGGAGATGATGGAGGCCAATACTCCGTTCATGACCGCGACGGAAGAGCGCGACCGCCTCGACGACATGCTCCTCGTCTGGGCGCGCGAGATCCCGAATCTCGATCCGTTGACCGAGGGGATCGTGGAGCGCATCCAGTTCCTGAACAAGCGATTCGGCGATTCGATGGACGCCACCCTCGAGGAGTTCGGCCTGGATCCTCGCTCCTACCACCTCCTCGGCAAGCTCCGCAGCTACGGGCCCCCGTACCGGCGCTCCCCGGGCCAGCTGGCCGATGACATGCACCTGTCCTCGGGGGCGATGACCAACCGGCTCGACCGGATGGAGGAAGCCGGCCTGATCACGCGCCTGCCCGACCCGAACGATCGGCGTGGCGCGCTCATCGAACCGACCAAGCTCGGCCACGCGACCTGGGACAAGACGGTCGGCGCCCAGGCGGTCCGTGAGTCGCTGGTCGCCAACACGCTGACCAAGGCCGAGCGCGAGGATCTCCATCGGCTCCTCCGCAAGCTCATGCAGGCCTTCCCGGCCAAGGCCCACTGGGCCGAGGCGCCGATCTCCGCCGAGCCCGAGCCGGAGGCGGTCGCCGCCAGCCGCTAGCCCGGTCCCAGCCCGAGGCCTCTCCCCGACCGATGGACGAGCCCGTCCCGAACGAGGCCCGTGGTGAGCGTCACGTAGTCGAGGCCTGATTCCGCGAGCACTTTCCGCGCCCGTGCCTCGCTGAGCCGATGCCCGGGTGCCCGAGCCAGCTCCCGCAGCAGGCGACCGCGGGCCGCTCGCTGGGGTGCGCTCGACGCGGATGCGCGCGGCACCGGGACGTGGGCCGGTGCCCGCCGCGAGGGACATCCCCGGGCGACCGGGCACGCCCCGCAGCGCGGCGAGCGGGACGCGCAGATCCGGGCGCCGAACTCCATCGTCGCGTGGGTCCAGGTTCCGGCGTCTCCGTGCGGTCGACCGCGTGCCTCGGCGGCCAACCGGTCGGCGAGCTGCTGGAGGCCCCGCCGATCGCCTGGATCGATCGCGAACCGCCGGACCAGCCAGCGCCGCACGTTCGTATCCACCGCTCCGACCGGCTGGTCGAACGCGATCGAGGCGATCGCCCGCGCCGCGTAGGGCCCGATGCCGGGCAGCCGTTCGAGACCGTCGACTGTGGACGGCCAGCCGTCCGCGGTGATCGCGACCGAGGCGGCACGAAGGTTCAGCCCCCGACGGTTGTATCCCAGGCCGCTCCAGTCGGCGAGCACCCGGGCGACCGGCGTCGCGGCCATCGCCTCCGGGCTCGGGTAGCGGTCGAGGAACGCGTCGAACACCTCGGCGATCCGCGATGCCTGGGTCTGCTGGAGCATGACCTCGGCCACGAGCACGGGCCACGGGTCGCGGCTGCGTCGGAACGGGAGCTCGCGGTGGTCCGCCTCGTACCAGTCCAGGATCCGGCGGCGCACCGACCGAACGGACGCGACACCTGCCGAAGGGGGCACCCGACGAGGGTACTGCCTGCCCGTTGGCGGGTCGTCTAGAGTCCGCGCCATGCGCAGCCCAAGCCCGATCGTCGTCGACAAGTTCGGCGGATCGGTCCTGACCCGGCCCGAAGACATCGCCGCCGCCGTGGAGGTCGTGGTCGCCCAGCGCAAGGCGGGGCTTCGGCCGGTGGTCGTCGTGTCCGCCTTTGAAGGGGTCACCGACACGATCCTCTCGTCGGCGGCCGTGCTCCTGCCGGACGGAGGAGCCGGCCTGAGGGGTGAGGGGGCGCACGCACCCGACTCCGCCCTGGCGCGCGAGACCGATCGCGCGCTGGCGACCGGCGAGGCGCTCTCGGCCGCGCTGTTCGCCCTCGGGCTCGAGGCCCGCGGCCTCCCCGCTCGCTCGTTCAGTGGCGCGGAGGCCGGCATCCGGACGGCGGCGGCCCACCTGGGCGCTGCCGTCCGGCGCGTCTACTCCCGGCCGCTCCGGACCGCGGTTGCCGACGGCCTCGTCCCCGTCGTGGCCGGGTTCCAGGGCGTCGGAGCCCATGGCGAGCTCACCACCCTCGGCCGGGGCGGGACCGACCTTTCGGCGGTCGCGCTGGCGGTCGCCCTGCGCGCCGACCACTGCGCCCTGTTCAAGGACGTGGGAGGGGTCTGGGAGGCCGATCCCCATCTCGTCCCCGGGGCCCGGCTGCTCCCATCGGTCGGCGCGCTCCAGCTGGAGCTGCTCGGGGAGCTGGGGGCTGAGGTCGTCCACCCGGTCGCGGTGCGGCGGGCGCGGCGTGGCCGCCTTCGGCTCACGGTCCGCTCACTCGACGAAGCCGCACCCGCCACCGAGGTGCTGCCCCGCGTCGCGAAGGACGAGGTCGAACCCCTGGTCCTGGCCGTCGACCGCAAGGAGCGGATCGCCCGGATCAGCCTGGTGGGGCCGGCGTCCCGCATGCCGGAGCTGCTGCCGCTGCCCGCCCACGGGGAGGGCTCGTTCGACGAGGGCGGGCTGCGAGTCGTCTGGGCCGAGGTCCCGGTCAGTCAGGCGGCACAGGCCGCCCAGGCGGTCCACGCCGGGGTGATGGCCTAGGTCGGGCAGTCGAGCTGTCCGGCCTCGACGACCACGATCGCTCCCTCGCCGGCGGCCGGGATCTGGATCCGGGCCATCGTGCAGTTGTCGGCGTCATTCGTCTCGAAGAAGTTGTTCGAGGCGTCCACCGTGGCCTTCAGGGTGTAGGTCCCGCCCGGGAGGTTCGTGATGTCCACGTACTGCCCGACGAAGTTGTAGCCGTAGCGGTCCCCATAGCCGATGGACAGCCCCATCCGGATCGAGGACGAGTCGGGCGTACCACACCAGGTGTTGCTGTAGTACGGATCCGGGTCGTAGCCGGGGAGGTCCTCGTTGGTCGAGGTGTTGTCGAAGAAGCAGAAGTGGATCTTGTTCCCGTTCGTGATGTGCGCCGGGTCGAGCACGTTGGCCAGCTCCATGGTCACGACCTGCTGGGCGTGCCAGTGGTTGTGCCCGTCGCCGGCGTACAGGGCGTCGACCCGGGTCGGGACCAGCTCGAAGCTCCCACCACCGGTGTAGATGACCTGCTCGAGGTTCATGACCGTGCCGCCGGACGCCCGGCCGCCGCGGAGCTCGAAGGCCCCCACCCCGTAGTTGCTGAAGATCGTGGTCACGTGGAGCAGGCGCCGGTTGTTGGCGTACTCGATCTCCCAGTCGGCGAGCGGCTCCATGACGAGGTCCGGGAGGAGCGCGCCGTCGGGAACGCGCGAGACGGGAGCCGGTGTCGAGCCGGGCGAGGGGTCGGTGCTCGGATCGGACGAGGTCGACGGCTCGACCGATGCCGCGACGGACGGCTCCGCGCTCGCCGAGGCCGATGGGTTGCCCCCCGCGGACGGCGAGCAGGCACTCACCGCCAGCACGAGCAATGCGGCCACGACCGGCCAGCGCCCCCGGTTCATGAGGGCAGGATGCCATCCGGCGCCGCCTCGTGTTCGGCGGGCTCGACGCCGGGCCGGCGCTGGACGACGACCGCGGCCACGACGATGAAGGCGCCGCCCACGAGCTGCAGGGGCGTCGGGATCTCGGCCAGGAGCAGCGCGGCGAGGACCACGCCGACCACGGGTTCGAGGGTCGAGATGATCGCCGCGCGTGGCGCGCCGAGGATCCGGATGCCCATGATCCACGCCATCGTCGGGATGCCGGCCCCGATCGTGCCCGCCCACAGGACCGGCACGAGGGCCGCGGTCGAGTCGAGTGGCGCCGCCAGCAGCGGAGTCTGGCCCAGCGCCAGCGTGATCACGAGGTAGGTGGCGGCAGCCACGCCGAACGTCACGGCCCCGGCCTGCGGGGCGGGAACCGCCGGGAACCCGTGCCGGGCGGTCAGGGCGTAGATGACCTGGCATACGCCGCCGAGGAACGCCAGGCCGACGCCGAGCGGATCCAGCTGCCCGACCTGCCCGGCGCCGACCAGGACGAGAACGAGGCCGACCAGGCTGAGGCCGAGCGCCGCCCAGCGCGGTCCGTCCAGCCGGTCACCGAAGAACACGGTCGAGACGGCCGCGATCATGGCCGGGTAGGTGTAGAAGACGAGCAGTGCCAGCGCGATGCTGATCCGGCTGACCGCCAGCAGCGCGGCGAGGTTGAGGACCGCATTGGCCAGCCCGGCAAAGACGTTCATCCCCAGCTGCCGGCGCGGAATCTGGCCGAACGGTCGAGCCACGACTTGGCCGAGGCGCGCCAGGACCAGGGCGATCGCGATCACGAACAGGCCGCCGATGACCGCTCGCCACGTCACCAGCGTCAGCGGGTCGACCCCGGCGGCGAAGGCGAACCGCGAGGTGACGCCCAGGGTGCCGAAGCAGAACGCGGCGAGGACGACGAGCCCGGCACCCAGCCGGTCGCCGGACGGCCGCGGGCGCGTCACGACGAGGCCTCGGCGGTCTCCAGGCCGGCCGCCAGCCGATCCCGCTCGGCCGTGAGGGCTTCGGACCGATCGAGCGCCTGGTTGTGGGCCTCGATGAGCTGCCGGACCCGGCCGGGATCGGCGTAGGTGGCTGGGTCACCGAGCTCCTCGGTCAGCTGAGTCAGCTCGGCCCGGGTCGCCGCCAGCTCGGCATCGGTCTGTTCCAACGCCGTTCGAGCCTCGCGCGTCTGGCGGTGGCGCGCGTTGCGGGCTTCGGCCTCCGCCCGCTTGCGGGCCGTGGCCTGGCTGGACGACTCGCGGCGGGGAGCGGGCGCCACCACGCCCCGCGGAGTTGCCTTGCCCTCGGTGGCCCCGGCGTGGTCGAGGTCGATCCCGCGCGCCTCGGCGTACGACTCGAAGTCGTCCGGGTACAGGACCGCCGTCCCGGCGCTGACGTCGACGATCGCGTTGGCCACCGTCCGGATCAGGTACCGATCGTGGGTGATGAGGACCACCGTCCCGCCGAAGGCGGTCAAGGCGTCCTCGAGCACGTCGCGGCTCGCGATGTCGAGGTGGTTGGTCGGCTCATCGAGGCACAGAAGATTCGCCGGGTCGGCCAGCATCTTGGCCAGCGCCAGCCGCGTCTGCTCCCCGCCGGACAGGACGCGCACCGGCTTGGTGATGTCGGATCCCGAGAACAGGAACGCGCCCAGCAGCCGGCGCTGCTCGGCGCTCGTCATCCGCGGCGCGGCCTCCTCGAGCTCCTCGAGGACCGTGTGCCGCGGATTGAGCGCCTCGATCTGGTGCTGGGCGAAGTACGCGACCTCGACGTTGTGACCCAGCGTCCGGGTCCCGTCCTGGAACTCCAGGACGCCGGCCAGGATCTTCAGCAGGGTCGATTTCCCCGCCCCGTTGGGTCCGATGAGCGCCACCTTCTGGCCGCGCTCGAGCACCAGGTCGAGCCCGTCGTACACGGTGTGGTCGCCGTATCGCTTGACGACCCCGTCCAGGGTGATCACCGTCCGGCCGCTGCGAACCGGCTGCGGGAAGCGGAACCGGATGGACTTCGTGCGGGTCTCGGGGACGACCACCCGGTCCATCCGCTCGAGGTACTTGATCTTGGCCTGGGCCTGCTTGGCCTTCGTCTTCTTGTAGCGGAAGCGCTCGATGAAGCGCTCGATGCGCGCCACCTCCCGGCCCTGGACCCGGGCCTGCCGCTCGAGCTCCGCCAGGCGCGTGTCGCGCTGGTCGACGAAGTCCGCGTAGTCGCCGACGTACTCGGTCAGCGTCCCGCGCGCCAGCTCGGCGACCCGGTTGGCGACGACGTTGATGAAGTCGCGATCGTGGCTGACCAGGATCACCGCCCCGGCGTACTCGGCCAGGAACCCCTGGAGCCACTCGACCGACGCCAGGTCGAGGTGGTTGGACGGCTCGTCGAGGAGCAGCAGGTCGGGGTTGGCCAGCAGGAGCCGCGCCAGCGCGACGCGCATCATCCAGCCGCCCGAGAACTCGCCGATATCGCGCTCGGCATCGGTATCGGCGAAGCCCAGCCCGGCCAGGATCCGCCGCGCCTCGGCCTCGAGCGACCAGCCACCCAGCTGCTCGAACCGGTGCTGGAGCCGGCCGTACTCGTCCATCAGCTCCGCGAGCTCGGCGGCCGTCTCATCGGTCTGGGCCGATCCGAGCTCGGTCATCTCCTGCTCGATGTGGCGCAGGCGTCGTCCGATCCCGGTCACCGTGCCGGCTCCGGCCAGGACCTCGGCGAGGACCGAGTGGCCCCGCGATTCGGCGACCTCCTGGCGCAGGTAGCCGATGACCACGTCCCGGCCGCGGGCGACGGTCCCGGTGTCGGCATCCTGCTCCCCGGTGATGATCTCGAGCAGCGTCGTCTTGCCGGTGCCGTTGGCGCCGACGATGGCCAGCCGCCGCCCGGCGCTGACCTGGAGGGAGACGTCACTGAAGAGGTGCTGGGCGCCGTGGGACTTCGAGACGCCGGCCAGCGAGACGAGGCTCATCGAGCGGCGTCGTCCGCGGTCGCCGTCTCGCCCGTGCTGAGCCGTGCCCCCGCCGTGTCGAACCGAAGTCGGGTGGCCATGCCCGGCACGCCCGAGGCGTTCCATGCCTTCTCGACCGAGTGCGCGGTCAGGGGGGAGTCGCAGATGGCCAGGACCGATGGGCCGGCACCCGACAGGCAGGCGCCGGCGGCTCCGATCTGGTACGCGGTCTCGATCAGCCGCGTGGCGCCGGGGAGCAGCGGCAGCCGGTAGGGCTGGTGGATCCGGTCATCCATCGCCTGCTTCAGCAGGGACGCGTCCGAGGTCAGGATGGACGTGGCCAGCAGCGCCGCCCGCCCGGCCTGTGCGGCCGCGTCGGGATGCGGGACGCGCCCCGGCAGGGCGGCCCGCATGTCCTCGGTCCTGCTCTCGGCCTGGGCGATGAACAGGACCGGGATCCAGGCTTCGGGGACGCGGAAGCGGCGGACGGTGACCTCGTGACCCTCGAGCAGGGCGAGGGTGAATCCGCCGTACAGGGCGGCCGCGACGTTGTCGGGATGGCCCTCGACCCGGGCCGCGAGCGACAGGAGCTGGTCGGCCGTGGTCGGCAGCCGGCCGGCGGCCGCGCCGAGCAGGATCCCGGACAGGATCGCGGCCGCGCTGCTGCCCAGGCCGCGGGCGACGGGGATCATCGACGAGACCTCGATCCGCCACGCGGCGTTGCCACCAGGCGGGCCGCCGGCCACCCGCAGCCCCTCGCGGAACGCCCTGACGACGAGGCTCTCCCCGGCCCCGCTCTCCGCGTCGGCGGCGCCCTCGCCGTGGGCGGTCAGCACGATCCCGGGCAGGTTCCCGTGGTGGAGCTCCGCCCGCAGCTTCAGGCTCAGCGCGGCCGCGAACGCGTCGAAGCCGCTCCCCAGGTTGGCGGAGCTGGCCGGGACGTCGACCGAGGCGATGGGCGTGGCCACGGCGCCGAGTGTATCGGTCAGGCCAGCCGCGCCACCTCGTCGCGGCGGAAGCAGCTCACCGCGTGGTCGTTGACCAGCCCGGCGCTCTGCATGAAGGCATACACGATCGTCGGGCCGACGAACGAGAAGCCGCGTCGCTTGAGGTCGCGGGACATCGCCTTCGATTCGGCCGTCTCGGCCGGGACATCATGACCCTGCCAGGCGTTCTGGATTGGTCGACCACCGACGAATGACCACAGGTGGGCGTCCAAGCTGCCGACCTCTTGGGCCACCTCCAGTGCCAGCCTGGCGTTCCAGATCGCGGACCGGATCTTCGCGGCGTTGCGGACGATCCCGGCGTCCAGCTTCAGGCGCTGCTGGTCATCGGAGCCGAATGCTGCGACCGTGGCGATCTCGAAGTTGGCGAAGGCGCGGCGGTAGCCCTCCCGACGGTTCAGGATCGTCGACCAGCTCAGTCCGGCCTGCGCGCCTTCGAGGGTCAGCAGCTCGAAGAGCGCCCGGTCGTCGTGGATCGGGACGCCCCACTCGTCGTCGTGGTACGCGATCATGGCCGGGTCGGTGCCGGCCCACCAGCAGCGCGACGGCTCGGATTCAGCCGCCGATGGCATCGCGGATCGCGGCGGCGGTCGGGGCCACCGGGACCAGGCCGTCCAGCGAGCCGCCCGGAGCGGTGTCGGGGTCCTTCAGGCCGTGGCCGGTGAGGATGCAGACGAT
>DATBLJ010000010.1:0-14762 GCA_036555375.1 Candidatus Limnocylindria bacterium | reverse complement strand
GCGAACCCGCCGCCGCCACCACCGAGGGTGAAGGCCGGGCGGACGACGACCGGGGCGTCGAGCTCGGCGACGAACGCGAGGCCGGCCTCGACCGATTCGACGACCGCCGACTCGGGAACCGGCTCCCCGATCGACTGGACGAGCGCCCGGAAGCCGCCGCGATCCTCGGCAGCGCGCACCGCGGCCAGCGGGGTGCCGAGCACGGCCACCCCGTATCGGTCCAGCACCCCGGCGTCGTCCAGGCCGACGGCGAGATTGAGCCCGGTCTGCCCGCCGAGGGTCGGTAGCAGCGCCTCGGGCCGATGCTCGGCAATGACCCGCTCGAGATGGTCGAGGGTGAGCGGACCGATGACCACCGTCCCGCCCACGTCGGGGTCGGTCATAACCGTCGCCGGGTTTGAGTTCACGAGGACCGTGTCCACTCCCTCGCCGCGGAGCGCCAGGCAGGCCTGGACCCCGGCGTAGTCGAACTCGGCTGCTTGGCCGATGACGATCGGGCCGGAGCCGATGATCAGGACCTTCCGCGGCGCCATCGGGCTAGGCGCCGGCGGTGGCAAGGCCGACGCCGATCAGGGCGACGTCGAACAGGCCGGCGGCGTCGGTGGGCCCGGGTGCGCCCTCCGGGTGGAACTGGACCGATGCCACCCGGCCCCCGGCGTGGACGAGCCCCTCGACCGTCCCGTCGTTGAGGTCCCGGTGGCTGACCCGCAGCCCGGCGGCGGCCAGGGCCGGGTGGTCGACGACCTCGACTTCGTGGTTGTGGGCGCCGATCGTGACCTGGCCGGTGCTCGCCTCGATGACCCCGTGGTTGCCCCCGTGATGGCCGACCGCCAGGCGCCGGGTGGGAGCGCCCGCCGCGAGCCCCAGCAGCTGGTGGCCGAGGCAGATGCCGAGCACCGGCGGTCCGCCGGCCACCGCGCCGGCGAGCAGCTCGGCCACGACGGCGATCTGGGGGGCCATTCGGGACGGGTCACCCGGGCCCGGGGAGAGGACCACGAGATCCGGCGCATGCGCCGCGACGGCGGCCACCCCGGCATCGGGTGGCAGGCCGACGACCTCGAGCCCCCGCCCGGTCAGGGCGCGAAGCAGGGAGCGCTTCACGCCGTAGTCGAGGAGGACGGCGCGACCGCGCACCGGGCCCTCCGGCGCGAGGCGATACGGCTCGTGGGGGGCGACGGCTGCGACATGGTCGACCGATTCCCAGGCGGGCGAGGCCACGGCCTGGCGAACCGCCTCGTCGGGCGCCACCTCCTCTGGCCGGATGACCGTCCGCCGCGCCGCTCCGCGTCGCAGCTCGAGGGTCAGGGCCCGGGTGTCGAGTCCCTCGAGTATCGGGATGCCGGCCTCGGCGGCGAGCTCCTCGACCGAGACGCCGACCTCGTCGGGCGGGGTGACCAGCCGGGTCACGACCAGCGCCCGGGCATGGACCCGCGCCGACTCGAGCTCGCGGCGCGCGATCCGGTAGCTCCCGACCATCGGGTGGGTCAGCACGACGACCTGCCCCGCGAAGGACGGATCGGTGAGGATCTCGCCCCAGCCGGTCGCCGCCGTGGTGAAGATCAGGTCGCCCTCGGCCGGGACCTGGGCGCCGCGCATCCGGCCGGCGAGCACCGTGCCGCCCTCGAGCGCGAGGAGGCCTTGACGCGAAAACGACGCCGGTCCCGGAACCTCGGGCGGCGTCGCGTCGGGCAGGCTGGTCAGGGTCGTCATCGGCTCCTTCCCGGCCTCACGGGGCCGGACTTAAAGGACGGGGCGAGTGTACCCGAGCCCATCGGTCCGGGACGTCCTGCCTTGCCGGACCGGACTACACTCGGCCCCGCAAGGAGGGAAACCCGCCCAATGACCAGCCCCCAAGCCAACCTGCCGCCGATGCGAGCCAGCGCGGTCACCCTGGTCGACACGTTCGTCCCGCGCGTCGACGGCCGATCGACCGAGGTCCTCCGTGACGTCGCCCTGATCGTGGCCGGCGCGGCGCTGACCGCGCTCGGCGCCCAGGTCGCGTTCACCGTCGGCGACAACCCGGTGCCCTACACCCTGCAGACCGCCGCCGTGCTGGTGACCGGCACCGCCCTCGGCGCGGGGCGGGGATTCGCCTCGATGGCCCTCTATGTCGCGGCCGGCGCGCTCGGCCTGGGCGTCTTCGCGGGCGGCCAAAGCGGGCTCGAGGGCGATACCGGCGGGATCACCCCGACCATCGGCTACCTGGTCGCCTTCATGGCCGCCGCCGCCCTCTGCGGGCGGCTGGCCCAGCGCCAGTGGGAACGGACCCGAACCGGGGCCTTCTTGCTGATGCTGCTCGGATCGTTCGTCATCTACCTGATCGGCGTGCCGATCCTCGCGATCGTCACCGGGATGGCGTTCGCCGACGCGATCTACTGGGGCGCGATCGTGTTCATCCCGTGGGACCTGGCCAAGGTCGTCGTCGCGACCTTCGCCTTCCCATTCGCGTGGCGGCTGGCCGGAGACCGGACCGGGGAGTGACCGAGACCCTCGACGACGAGGCGGCCCGCGCCGCCAAACGGGCCGAGGAGTTCGACCGCGAGTGGATCCAGGCCCACGTTGCCGAGGAGCGGCGCAGCGCTGCCCGGCTGGGCGACATCCGGGAGCTGATCTTCGGCGCCCAGGACGGGCTCGTCAGCACGGTCGCTGTCGTCTCCGCCGTCGCCGGCGCGAGTGGTGACCGGTTCGCCGTCCTCATTGCTGGCCTCGCGACAGCGCTGGGCGGCGTCTTCAGCATGGCGGCGGGCGAGTACCTCTCGAGCAAGAGCCAACGCGAGATCTTCGAGGCCCAGATCGCCGGTGAGCGCGAGGAAGTCGAGACCCGCCCTGGCGAGGCCGAGGCCGAGGTCGCCTACATGTTCGAGGTGGACGGACTCCCGCCCGACGAGGCCGCGCACGTGGCCGGGATCGTCGCGACCCATCCCGACGTGTTGCTCCGGACGATGGTCGAGAAGGAGCTCGCTCTCCACGTCGAGGAGCATGCGGGGACGCCGCTCCAGGGCGCGCTCATCATCGGCCTCGCGTTCGGCCTCGGCGCGCTGGTCCCGATCCTTCCCTACCTGTTCCTGCCCATCGACACCGCGACCTGGGTCGCGGTGGTCGCCACCGGCGCGGTGCTGTTCGGGATCGGCGTCGCGAAGTCGCGCTGGACGCGACGCTCACCGATCCCGTCCGGCCTCGAGATCTTCGTCATCGGGGCCCTCGCCGGGATCGTCGGCTACTTCTTCGGCAACATCCTGCCGCCATTGCTCGGAGCGCCGCCGGTCGTCCCCTGATCCCGGGCCGGGAGGCGCCGGCTGAGCGCCTTGGGGGCCACGGCCCGGTAGCTCTCCTCGATCCACTCGGTGAGCATGTCGAGGGGCACGTCGGCGGGCGGCATCACGGTCACCCAGTGGCCGCGGTCCAGGCCGTAGCCGGGCACGCTGGCCCACGGGAAGGTCAGGGCCAGGTCGCTCGACTCGAGAAGCTTGATCGTCATCCCGAACGGGCGCTCTTCCTCGGGAATGCCGAAGAACACGAACACCTTCTTTCCCACCTTGGCGACCGATTCGCCCCAGGGGTGGTCCTCCCAGGCTTCGGGCAGGCCGAATGCGAATGCCCGCAGCGGCTCGGCCAGCGGATGGGGTGACGTCGGCACGCGGTGAGCCTAGCGGAACATCCGGCGCTGCTTGACGAGGTCGATCCTCGAGGCGCGGGCGGTGCCCGGGTCGGCGGCCGGTTCGGCGATGACCGCCTCGACCGGCTCGAGGTGGGTGGCCACGACATTCAGGACCGCGCCCTCGACCTGGAGCCGGCCGGTGACGACCAGCAGCGGGTAGCGGTGGAGGACCGCCCGGAAGCGGCGGTAGACGTCGGGACGGAGGGTGACGTTCATCATCCCGGTCTCGTCCTCGATGGCGAGGAAGACGAACCCCTTGGCCGTCATCGGGTGCTGGATCGAGGTCGCCACCCCACCCATCCGGATCGTGGCCCCGTTCCGCTGCTCCCCGGCGCCCCGCACGGTCAGCACGCCGCGCTCGGCGAGCCGCCCGCGGAACAGCTCCGCGGCGTGGGTCGTCGGGGAGAAGCCCAGCTCCCGGTAGTCGGCGGCCACCCGTTCGGCCTCGCTCATCGGGGGCAGGCTGGCGCCCAGCTCGCCGGTAGCGGTATCGGTCAGGCCCAGCGGCGGCCGGGTGGGATCGGCGTCGGGCAGGGTGGCGCGAAGCTGCCAGAGCAGCTCGCGGCGGGGCGTCCCGGTCCAGTCGAAGGCGCCGATCGCGATCAGCCGCTCGACGACCGGCTCGGTCAGCCGGGTGCGCCCGACGAAGTCGCGGACGGACCGATACGGACCGGCGGCCCGCTCCCCGTCGAGCAGGGTCCGGGTCGCCTCGTCGATGCCCTTCACCTGGCGCAGGCCGAGCCGCACGGCGAAGTCGTGGCGGGCGTCGCCCGTCTCACCGATCCGCTCGGTCTCGTGCTCCCAGGCCGAGCGGTTCACGTCGACGCCGTGGATCGTCATCCCGTGGCGCCGTGCGTCGTTGACGAGGGTCGCCGGCGAGTAGAACCCGAGCGGCTGGTTGTTCAGCAGCCCGGCCAGGTAGTGGGCCGGGTAGCGGAGCCGGAGCCAGGCGGTGTCATAGGTGATCTTCGCGAATGCCGCCGCGTGCGCCCGCGCGAAGCCGAACTCGGCGAAGGCGCTGCAGCGGCGGAAGAGGTCATCGGCATCGGCCTCGGTCAAACCCGTCCGTAAGGCGCCGGTAATGAACCGATCCCGCTCGCGCTGCATGGCCTGGTGCGACCGATGGGAGCCCATCGCCTTGCGGAAGATGTCGGCCTCGGTCGCGCTGTAGCCGCAGACCGTGATCGCGATCTGCATGACCTGCTCCTGGTAGAGGATCACGCCCAAGGTGTCCTCGAGGATCGGCCGCAGGCTGGGGTGGGGATAGACCGCCTCCTCGAGGCCGGCCCGCCGGCGGAGGTACGGGTGGACCGCGTTCCCCTGCACTGGGCCGGGCCGGATGATCGCGACCTGGACGACGAGGTCCTCGAAGCGCTCCGGGCTGGCCTTGGGGAGCGCCTGCATCTGGGCCCGCGACTCGACCTGGAACACGCCGACCGTGTCGGCGGCGCGGATCGAGCGGAAGACCTCGGGGTCGTCGTGGCGGAGCCCGTCGAGGTCGGGGCGCTGGCCGGTGTCGCGCTCGATCCGGTCGACCGCGTCCGACACGGCCCCGAGCGTCCGGAGTGACAGGAGGTCGATCTTCACCAGGCCGAGGGCCTCGACGTCCTCCTTGTCGTACTCGGTCACCACCCGGCCGGGCATCGTCGCCCGCTCGATGGGCACCAGCTCGGTGATCGGGGTCCGGGTGACGAGCATCCCGCCGACGTGGATCCCGAGATGGCGGGGAAAGCCGTCGATCTCGGCGCACAGGGTGAGCAGCCACTGCCAGCGGTTCCGGGGCGCGGGTGGCGCCGACTCGGTGGCCTCGGGAACGGCCACCGGCGGGCGGGGCCGGCGCTCGACCGGCATCCCGCTCTCCGGGTCGACCGGGACGTGGCCGGCGTGGTCCACGTCGACGGCCGGACGCGCCCCCGCGTAGCGCTGCCGCTCCCAGCCCTCGTGGCGGACCTGGATCGTCGACTGGTCGAGCGCGCTCGGCCGACGGGGCGGATACCAGCCGCTCTCGCTGTACGGCCGGCCGTCGTGGTCCCCGGCCGCCTCGCGGGCGCGGTCCTCGGCGGCGGCCAGGTCGGGCCGCAACCGCGGGCGATCGCGGACGTGCCAGTGGTTGTCGTTGGTGCGCACCACGGCCCGGTCACCGGTGGTCGACGCGGTCTCACCGAAGAGCGTGCCGCCGATCGCGGTCGCCGGATCGGCGCCATCGGTCCCGCCCAGCTCGCTGAACAGCCAATCGAAGCCGCCGTCGAGCGCCAGGTCGGCGGCGACATCGGTCGCATCCCGGGTGTCGAGCGCCTTGGCCACCCGGTCGATGACGTCCGGCGGGAAGCCAAGCGCCTTGGCCACCTCGCGGACCGCCGACCGAGCGCGGTAGGTGATGACGTTGCAGACCATGGCCGCGTGGTCGACGCCGTAGCGGCGGTAGAGGTACTGGATGACCTCCTCGCGGCGGTTGACGTCGAAGTCGATGTCGATGTCGGGCAGCGCCCGGGCCTCGTTGATGAACCGCTCGAACAGGAGCTTGTGCTCGATCGGGTCGACCTTGGTGATGCCCAGGCAGTAGGCGACGATCGAGTCACCGGCGCTCCCCCGCCCCTGGCCGATGATCCCGTTCCGGCGGGCGAACTCCATGAGGTCCCACACGATCAGGAAGAACTCCGACAGGTTCGTGCGATCGATGACGCCCAGCTCGTGGGTCAGCTGCTCGAGGGCCTGCTTGGTAATCGGCCGATAGCGCCGCCGTAAGCCGTCATGGGCAAGCTGGTAGAGGTAGGAGAACGGCGTCTCCCCGTCGGGAACGTCGAAACCGGGAAACCGGTAGCGCTCGAAGCCGAGGTCGAGCTTGCAGGCCTGGCCGATGGCGGCCGCCTGCGCCATCCCGGCGCGCCAGGCGCGCCGGGCGCGTGGGTCGGGCAGCCCATCGCCGAGCCGGGCGAGCTCGGCCCCGGTCTTCAGCCGGTACTCGGCGTTCGGCAGCCGGAGCTCGCGGACCTCGTCGAGCGCGGTGCCGTGCCGGATGGCGACGAGGACGTCCTGGAGCCGATGGCCGCTGGCCTCGGCGTAGTGGACCTCGTTCGTGACGACCGTGGGCAGGCCCGCCTCGTCGGCGAGCGACGCCAGCTCGGCGACGAGCCAGTCGTCGTCGGGGAGCAGGTGGTGGGACAGCTCCACGACGAAATCGCCGTCGGGGAAGTGGCCGGCCCAGCGGTCCGCCGCGAGCCGCGCCTGGACCCGCTCCCCGGCCAGCAGGCGCCGGGGGATCTCCCCGTTCCGGCAGCCGCTCAGCCCGACGAGGTGGCCGCGGGCCGCGTCGAGCGCCGCCTCGAGCGGCGCGGCCTCGAAGACCGGGTACGCCTTCTCGCCGGCCAGGTGGCCGGCCGACACGATCTGGGACAGGGCCGCGTAGCCGGCTGGGTCGCGGGCCAGCAGGACGAGGTGGTCGCCCGGGGCGGGGCCGGCGTGGTGCTCCCCCGGCCAGCCCCGGCTGGCCTTCGTCCCGCGCAGAGGGAGGGCCATCCGGCGGCCGCGCCGCGCGGCACGGAGCTCCCGGTCGGTCCGGGGAATGGCCAGCTCGACGCCCAGGATCCCCTCCAGCGGGGCGAGACCCGCGGCGCGGCCGTCATCGGTCCGGGTCTGCTCGGCCGCCTTCCACAGCCGCACGGCGGCGTACAGCCCCGCGTGGTCGGTGATCGCCAGGGCCGGCATGCCCAGCCGGGCCGCGCGAGCCACGAGATCCTCCGGATGGCTGGCCCCATCGAGGAACGAGAAGTTGCTGTGGGCGTGGAGCTCGCAGTACGCGTCCGGGTCGACCATCGGACGAACGAGAATAGAACGAATGTTCGGTATTGCCAATCCCCCAGTTTCGCGAACGGTGGCGGAACCGGACGCCAGGCAGGGGCGTCTTGAGGGCTAACCGACCACACCCACATCCGGAGATGCCTCGTGAAGCCCCGAACCGCGCTCCTGGTCCTGTTCGCCGTCCTCACCCTCCTGCTGGCCGCCTGCTCGTCGGCCGGCATGGGCCTGGCACCCGACCAGGAAGTCCCCGCACCGGCCGAAGGGGGCGGTGTCACCGGGCGTGACCTCGACGGGAACCCGCTCGTCCCGGCGGACGACGGCCTCGACTCCGGCGGGGAGGACGGCGGCCCAGCCGACCGCTCGATCATCCGGACCGGCGAGATCACGGTCCAGGTGGACGACGTGGCGACCACCACCGGCGCCGTCCGCGCCCTCGCCCTCGAGCTGGACGGCTTCATCAGCAGCTCGTTCCAGGGCGAGTTCGAGGACTCCGCGACGCTCACCATGCGGATCCCGGCCGACCGCTTCGACGAGGCCATCCAGGCCATCCACGACCTCGACGGCGAGATCAAGGCCGAGGCGACCCGCGAGGAGGACGTCACGGCGGTCGTCATCGACCTCGAGGCGCGGCTCGAGAACCTGCGCGCCGCCGAGGAGCAGTACCGCACGCTCCTCGATCGGGCGACCGACATCGACGACATCCTCGCCATCCAGAACCAGCTGTTCCAGGTTCGTGGCGAGATCGAGTCGATGCAGGCCCAGCTCGACTACTACACCGACCAGGTGGAACTGGCGACCCTGACCGTCACCGTCACCCCGGTGCCCGAGCCGGTCGAGCAGGTCTCCGAGGACTTCGACCCGGCAGCCATCGTCCAGGAGGCGCTCGCCTCGCTGGTCGGCCTCGGCCAGCAGCTGGTCGAGTTCGGGATCTGGTTCGTCATCGTCGGGCTCCCAGCCCTGCTCGTGATCGGCCTGATCGTCTTCGTCGTCTTCCGGATCATCCGCCGGATGAACCCCGGCCGATCCACGCCGCCCGCGCCCGAAGCGGAACCCCCGGCGACGGCCTGACCTCGTTCGGGGGCCCTCCCGATTCCGGGCCGTTCGGCCCGCCCGGAACGGGCCGGCGAGCACTGTTGCGCATCTGCGCATATGTCGATGCTGGCGCCATGGATGAGATCGCGAACCTACAGGCCGAGGTCCTCCGGGCGCTGGCGTACCCGCGACGGCTGCAGATCCTCCATTGCCTGGCCGATGGGCCGGTCGACGTGGGCACCTTGGCCGCGGAGCTGGACATCAGCCAGCCAAATGCCTCACAGCATCTCGCCGTCATGCGAGCAGCTGGCGTCGTGGAGGCCGAGCGCGTGGGCCGTGAGGTCCGCTACCGAATCAGCGACCCGGATGTGATCGCGGCCTGCGACCTGATGCGGGGCGTGCTCCAGCGGCGGATCGGCCGGCTGGCCGGCCTGTCGGGCGGCACACGGCCGCACACCCCTGAACTGGCGCACGTGCGCTGAACCGGATGGTGAATGACATGGACGAGCCACTGAACCTGGTCCTCTTCTCCGGGACCGACGACAAGCTGAACGCCGCCGCGGTCCTCACCGCCGGCGCCGCTGCCCTCGGACGCCCGGTGAACGTGTTCCTCCAGTACTGGGCCCTCGACGCATTCCGCGCTGATCGCATCGGTGCCGACCACGGCCTCGCCCCCGAGGCCGGTGCGCCGGGCCGCGCGGCCGTGGACGCCCTTCGTGCTGCCGGCCAGGCGAGCTGGGCGGACACCCTTCGACAGGCCAAGGAGCTGGGCGGGATCGATATCCAGGCCTGCTCCCTGTCGATGGACCTGCTCCACATCACCGAGGCCGATCTCGACCCGCTGGTCGACGGGGTCGAGGGCGTCACCGCCTTCTACCTGAACGCCGGCTCGGGACCGGTGACCTTCATCTGAACGCCGTGAAAGGAGATCCGACATGACTGTCGCCACAACCGCCCAGGAGACCGTTGACGCTCGCGGGCTCAGCTGCCCGATGCCGATCGTCAAGACGGCGCACCTGTTCCGCGGCCTGACCGCGGGGACCCTCGTCGAGGTCCTGGCCACCGATCCCGGATCGGTCAAGGACTTCGGGGCCTGGACTCGCTCGACCGGCAATGAGCTGATCGAGTCCACACAGGAGGGATCGGTCTACCGGTTCCTCATTCGGAAGGTCTGAGGTAACGACAATGACCACCGCGATTGCGGAGCGACCGGCAGCCCCGGTCGTCCCGGTGCCCGAGCCGCGCCCAGAGCCCGAAATCGAGCCCACGGTCGCGACCAAGCAGTTCGTGATCATCAACTGGAGTGGCGACCTGGACAAGGTCTGGCCGACCCTGATCCTCTCGACGACGGCTGCCGCCAGTGGCATGGCGGTGAAGGTCTTCATCACGTACTGGGGCCTGCTCCCCTTCGTGAAGGAGGACCGCCGGATCGTCGGCCACAACTGGATGCAGAAGATGCTGGCGTTCATGCAGCGCCCGGGCATCAGCCACGTGAAGCTCACGAAGATGAACTTCCTGGGGATGGGGCCCTGGATGATGGGCAAGCTCGCCCGCCAGAACAACGTCGCCAGCCCCAAGGAGCTGCTCGAAGCCGCTCAGGCGCTGGGCGTCGAATTCATCCCCTGCCAGATGACGATGGACATGTTCGGCCTGACCCGCGACGACATGATCGACGGGCTCGGTGAGCCGGCTGGCGCCGCCACCGCGATCGAGATCATGACCCACGCGGACGCCTCGCTGTTCATCTAGGAAGGACGGACCCACGATGACCGCCACCCTGACCGCGCCGGGCATCACCCGGACCATCGACGCGCGCGGGAGCTACTGCCCCGGGCCGCTCATGGAGCTCATTCGCGTCATCCGCGAGTCCGCCGTCGGCGACGTGCTGGCCGTGTACTCCTCGGACGCGGGAAGCAAGACCGATATCCCCCTGTGGGTCGAGAAGGCCGGCCATCGACTGGTCGGCATCACGGCGCAGGACGGGTACGACGAGATCGTCGTCGAGAAGCTGCGCTGAGCCCGAAGGAGCCAGACCGATGAACCGGATCGTGATCCTGGGCGGGGGCGTCGGCGGCACGCTGACCGCCAACCTCCTCGCCCGCCGGCTCGCACGCCGGATGAAGCGGGGGGAAGCCTCCATCACCGTCGTGGACTGGACCGGGAACCATGTCTACCAGCCGGGCTTCATGTACATCGCCATGGGCGAGGAGCGAGCCGACAACCTGCAGCGCCCGGAACGGACGCTGCTCGACAAGCGGGTTGAGCTGGTCGTGGGGGAGGTCCAAGGCGTCGACGAGGTCAGCCGCGAGGTGCGCCTGACCGATGGCCGGGCGATTCGGTACGACTACCTCGTGTTGGCGACGGGCGCCCGGATCACGCCGGATGAGATCCCGCACTACGACACGGAAGCGCATCACTTCTACAACGCGACCGCGGCGCTGAAGCTGCGTCACGCGCTGGACCAGTTTGCCGGCGGGCGGATCGTGGTCGCCATCGCCGGCATGCCCTACAAGTGCCCGCCGGCGCCACTCGAGGTCTCGCTCCTGATCGAGTCCGAGCTGCGCCAGCGCGGCCTGCGGACCCAGACCGAGATCCACTTCTGCTCACCCATCGGTCGAGCATTCACGATCGAGCCGGTGTCCGAGATGGTGACCCCGATCCTGGCCGAGAAAGGCATCGAGCTCCACACATTCTTCAACGTCGAGGCGATCGACCCCGAGCGGAAGGTCGTCCAGTCGCTGGAGGGTGAGGAGCTTCCGTACGACCTCCTGATCCTCGTACCACCGCACCACGGGGCGCAGTTCCTCATCGACTCCGGGTTTGCCCCGTCGCCGGGTGGCTGGCTCCCCACCGATCGCCACACCCTCGAGGTCGGCGGGCGACCGAACGTGTTCGCGCTCGGCGACGCGACCGATCTTCCGCTGTCGAAGGCCGGTTCCACCGCGCACTTCGAGGCGCCGGTAGTCGCCGAACGGATCGCGGCTTCGGTCAACGGGAAGGGTGCCCGGATCAAGGAGGGCCGCTACGAGGGAAAGGTGATCTGCTTCTTCGAGATCGGCGACGGCAAGGGCACACTGCTGAAGTTCGACTACGACCATCCGCCCCAGCCGCCGACGCCGAACCGGGTTTGGCACCTCGGCAAGCTGGTCTTCAACAAAGCCTACTGGCACACCGTTCCACAGGGCCGCGTCTGATCGCTCCCATCCCCGAACGCGCGCTTGGTCGCGGTCGCGACCTTCACGGTGACGGGGGCGGTGCCTTCTTCGCTCGGGCTCGCTTCGTCGCCGGTTTCGTCGCCGGTTTCGTCGCCGGTTTCGTCGCCGGCTTCACGGCGGGTGCTGCCTCCATCGGTGGCGCAGGCGCGCGTTCCACGGCCGCGGGCGGCGCCCAGGGCACGGCAGCCGGCGAGGCCAGCGCCATCATTTGGGCGGGGTCTGGCTGGCGACCGATGTACAGGATCCCCAGGATGATCAGCGCACCGACGAGGATGACGACCACCAGGGCCGAGGCGAGGTCGCCCAGGAGTGCGTTCACCAGTGCGCCGATCGTCGTGGTCGCTCCCGCCTCGGCGAGCGCGTCCACCACCAGGCTGCCGATCAGCGACGAGCCTCCGGCGGCGGCAAGCAGGGCGATGGCCGCGCCGATTCCCAGCAGCAGGACGGCCCGCAGTCGATTCCGCGCCAGCCAGATGGTGAGCGCCACCAGGGCCATGGCGACGAGGACGCTGGTCACGGTCACGATGTCGAAGATCCGCACGAGCTGACGGGCCGTCTCCAGCCGCTCGGAGCGAACGAGGGTGATCTCGCCGAAGCCCGGCGGAACCTCGATGTCCAGGCGCTCCGCCAGGATCTGGCGAACGGCTTCCACGGCGGCGCTGTCCGAGGGATCGGGCAGCTCGACGTCATCCGGAATGACCCCCGCCTCCTGGAGCCGGGCGATCGCGATCACGAGCAGCTGCCCGACGCTGATGGTGACCGGCTCCTCGCCCAGGACGGCCTCGCTGCGGAGAATCCGGACGAGTGCCGAATGGGCGGCCCGGTTCGCCCTCGCCCACCCATCGGCAAACCCGTCGCTCTCCATGAACCCGGCGATCTGCTCCTGGATCCAGCTCTTGAGCAGGGGCTCGACGACCGGGGGGAGCTCGATCCGGTCCAGGATCCGGTCCCCCACCCGATCCGCGAGGTTCGTGCTGATTTCCTCGATGACCTCGGGGTCGGCGGCCACCCGGCTGACGACGGCGACGTAGCGGTCGGTGTCGAGGACGGTCTGGTGCACCCAGATGGCGGTCACCGAGATCGTGATCGCGACACAGGCCAGGATGCCGAGGATCCCGACCAGGGCGCTTCGGCCTCGCGACGGCAGTGATCGAGTCACCGCCCGAGGATACGCGTTCGGTCCGCGGAACCGGCGGCCAATCCTCGATCATCGGCCGGTCATGGTCGAGATCGCGATTCCCACCCTCGAGACCGATCGGCTCATCCTCCGGCCCTTCCGAGAGGCCGATGCCGCGGTGTTCTGCGCGCTCATGCAGGATCCGGATGTCAACCGCTTCGTCGGAGAGGGGCAGGCGCCGAGCCCCGAGGACTGCTGGCGGGCGGTGGCCGGCTGGATCGGGCACTGGGTGATGCGCCACTACGGGCCGTGGGCGGTGACCGACAAGGCGACCGGCGCGTTCATGGGGAGGACCGGGATCCACTTCCCGGAGTCCTGGCCGCAGCCCGAGCTGGCGTACACCCTCGGCAAGCCGTTCTGGGGGAAGGGCTACGCGACCGAGGCCGTCCGGGCGGCAATGGACTGGGGCTTCACGAACCGCGACTTTCCCGAGCTGGCCAGCCTCATTGACCCGCTGAACACGCGCTCGATCGCGGTCGCCACCCGGGTCGGCGAGACGTACCGCCGCGACACCCAGCTGCGCGGCCACCCGCTCCGGATGTACGTCATCACCCGCTCCGAGTGGGAGGCGCTCCCGGGTTAGCGGGCCAGCGCCTCGAGGACGGGCAACGCGACCGTGTCGCCGCGTTCGTCGATCGGAATGATCGCGACGTGGTCAGCGCCGGCGGCCTGGAGCTCGCCCAGACGGGCCCGCAACGCGTCCGCGTCCCCCCAGGCGACCATGGCATCGACCATCCGATCGCTTCCCGGCAGCGCCCAATCGGCCTCCTCGAAACCCTGCTCCACCCACGCGGCCTGATAGTTCGGCGTGCGCAGGTACGGCTGGAGATACGCTCGCGCCGCCGCTCGGGCGTCGGCTGGATCGGTCGCGAGGACGCACGGAAGGGTGACGCACAGGAGCGGGCGCGCGCCGCCCACCACATCGGCCGCCGCGTCGAGCACGCCCCGCGTCCACGCCAGGCGGTCGGTCGTCACCAGGTAGGGAAAGGCGCCGTCGGCCGCGGTCGCGGCGAGGGCCAGCATCCGTTCGCGGAGCGCGGCAAGCACCACGAGCGGCTCGCGCTCCGGGATCGGCGCCCGGTACTTCGCCGCGTGATAGGCCTCGAGGTACTCCCGCATCCGGGTCAGGGGTTTCTCGTAGACGTGGCCGCGGAGCTTCTGGGCGAGGTGGAGATGGGACACCCCGAGGCCGAGCGTGAAGCGGCCACCGCTCTCTTCCTGGAGGGTCAGGGCCGCCATCCGGGAGGTCTGGGCATCGTGGCCCCAGATGCTGACGATCGCAGTGCCCAGCCCGATCGACGCGGTCGCGCCGGCCAACAGGCCCACCAGGGCATACGGCTCGCGCCCGGCCGTCTCGGGGACCCACAGGGTGCCGCAGCCGAGCGCCTCGACCCGGGCCGTGAAGGCGAGCAGCTCGCCGACGGGCAACGGATCGGGGTCGAACCACACCCCGACCGGGCCGAGTCCGCGATCGCCGTTCCCCATGGGATGGATGCTACCCGGGCCGCTCCACGCCGCGTCCGCCGTCGAAGCGGTAGCGAAGGAACAGCTCGTCGTCGTGGCGATGGACGCTGACCAGGGTGGCCGGCCGCGGGGACTGGGCCGGGGGCTCCGGGGCGAGCATCGGCAGCCCCTCACCGCCGAGCAGCCACGGCCCCACCGTCCAGAACAGCTCGTCGATCAGGCCCGCGGCGTGGAAGCGGGCATTCACCGTTGGGCCGCCCTCGAGGAAGACGGAGCGGATTCCCCGATCGCGGAGCACACCGGCCACCCAGGCCGGCTCGGGATGGGGCGTCGGCGCGACCAGCACCTCGGCCCTCGGGACCTCGCGGGGACCGTCGGCCCCGACGACCACCAGGCGCGGCTGGTCGGTGCCGAACCA
>DATBLJ010000031.1:0-62040 GCA_036555375.1 Candidatus Limnocylindria bacterium | reverse complement strand
GCGCGGCACATCGACGAGGACGGTGGGCTCATAGAACAGCCCGTCGGCGCGCGCGCCGGTCAGCGCCCGGGCGCCGTCGGCGATGGCCTCCTGGACCCAGCTGGCGGTGCGGGTGACCGCGGCCTGGTCGACCATCGGACCAAGGTCGGAGGCCGGGTCGAGCGGGTCGCCGAGCTTGACCTCGCGGACCTTCTCGACGAAGCGCCGCTCGAACTCGGCGTAAATCGACTCGACCACGTAGATCCGCTGGACGCTGATGCACACCTGCCCGGCGTAGGCAAAGGCGCCGAACGTCAGCCGCGCGACCGCCCAGTCCAGGTCGGCGGTCTCGTCGACGATCACCCCGGCGTTGCCGCCCAGCTCGAGGACGACCTTCTTGCGGCCGGCATCGGCCTTCATCTTCCATCCCACGCTCGGGCTGCCGGTGAAGCTGAGGAGCTTGAACCGATCATCCGCGACCATCCGGTCCCCGGTGGGCCGGTCCATCGGCAGGATCGAGACCGCCCCCTTCGGCAGCGAGGTCTCGGCCAGGTAGCCCGCGATCCGGAGCATCACGAGCGGGTCCTTGCTCGGTGGCTTGAGGACGATGCTGCAGCCGGCGGCGATCGCCGGCGCGACCTTGTGGGCGGCGAGGTTCAGCGGGAAGTTGAACGGGCTGATGCCGGCAACCGGCCCGATCGGGTAGCGGCGGACGATCCCACTCCGGCCGCGGTTGGCCGCGGTCCAGTCGAGGGGAATCCACTCCCCGTTGATCCGCAGCGCCTCCTCGGCGGCCGTCCGAAAGGTCAGCGCCCCACGGGCGACCTCCGCCTTCGCGTCGCGGATCGGCTTGCCCGACTCGCGGGTCAGCAGCTCGGCCAGCTCGTCGGCGTCCCGGCTGATCGCCTCGGCCACGTGCTGGAGCGCGTCGCGCCGCTCGAAGCTGGCCAGCCGTCGGGTCTGCTCGAACCCCGCCACGGCCGCTTCGGTCGCCCGCTCGAGCTCGGCGGTCCCCGCCTGCCAGGTCGTCGCCACCAGGTCGCCGGTGGCCGGGTTCCGCACCTCGAGCGGCGATCCGGCCTCGACGAACTCGCCGGCGAGGTAGATCGGGACGCTGGGCGCGCCGATTTCGGTCGTCACGCGGGCCATTCTACGACCGGATTTGGCCGCTCCATGGCGCGCCCCTATGATCAGATCGTCGTGAACCCGGTCTTCCTCTTCCTCGAAGTCGCCGCCTCGGTCCTGTTCATCGGCGCGGCGGCGGCGGCCCTTCGGCGGGGCCGGCTGCCGTTCCTCGAGCTCATCAGCGCCGCCGCCTTCGGGCTCCTCCTCGAGGAGGGCGACCAGCTGATCTTCCAGACCTACCACTACAGCCCCGACTGGGTGCTCGTCGTCGACCGCGCGCCGCTCGTCATCGGCCTGACCTGGGCCCTGCTGATCGCCGGCGCGATGCGGATCACGGATGCGCTCGGCGTCCGGCGCTGGACGGCGCCCTTCGTGGATGCCGTGCTGGTGATCATGCTCGACCTCGCCTTCGACGCGGTCGCCATCCGGATGGGAATGTGGACCTGGGTCGGGATCGAGCCCGACCAGGGCTGGTTCGGCGTCCCGGCCGGCAACTTCTACGCGTGGCTGTTCGTGACGCTGGGCTTCAGCCTGATGACCCGGTGGCTGCGCGACGCCTCGGCCGAACGGCCGCGCCTCGAATGGCTCCAGCTGGCGGTGCCGATCCCCGCCTTCGGCATCCTCCTGAGCTCGATCTTCCCGTTCGCGATGATCCTCGGGCTCGTCAACGCCGAACCGGGTGGCGGCCTGTGGCTGTTCGGATTGACCCTGGCCGTGTTCCTGGTCATCGCCGGGATCGGCACGTTCGGGCCGAACCGCCAGCTGCCCGATGGCAAGGCGACCGCCATCGTCGACCTCCGACTGGCCTTCTTCACCCGGTTCTCGATGCATGGCTTCTTCCTGGTCGCCCTGCTATGGATGGGGCTCGCCACCCAGCTCCCGGTCCTGCTCCTGACCTCGGTGGCGCTGTTCCTGGCCGATATCGGCGTCGCCCGGCTGGTCGACCAGCGCCGGAGGGAGGCCCACCCGGCTGCGGCCCACGGCGGAGAGCTGTCCCCGGTCCGCGCCCAGGTCCACGAGCCGTGAGCGGCTCGTGAGCCATCCGCTCACCGCCAACGCCGACGAGGCGATCACCCACCTCCGCGAGCTCATCCGGATCCCGTCCGTCAACCCGCCGGGCGACCCGGACACGGCGGCCGGGCTCGACTCGACCGGTGGCGAAACCGCCGCCGCCCGCTACTGCGCCGAGGTCCTGACCTCGGCCGGCATCGCGGCCGAGGTGCTCGAGGCCGCTCCGGGCCGGGGCAGCTGCTTTGCCCGCCTGCGGGCCGATCCGGGCGTCGCCACCCCCGAGCCGCCGCTCATCCTGCTCAGCCATCTCGACGTCGTCCCGGTGGATGCCAGCGCCTGGTCGCGCGACCCCTTCGGCGGGGCGCTCGTGGACGGGGTGGTCTGGGGGCGGGGCGCGGTCGACATGAAGGACATGGTCGGCATGGAGCTGGCCATCATGGTCGCCCTCCACGCCTCCGGCCAGCCGCTGCGTCGCGACGTGATCTTCGCCGGGGTCGCCGACGAGGAGGCCGGCGGGTCGGCGGGCGCCCAGTACTGGGTAGCCGAGCGGCCGGACCTGTTCGGGTCCGAGGCCGGCCCGGCCGCCGCGGCCCTGAACGAGGTGGGCGGCTACTCGATCACGGTCGGTGATCGGCGGGTGTACGCGATCCAGGTCGCCGAGAAGGGGATCATCTGGACCCGCCTCCACGCCACCGGGACGCCGGGCCACGGCAGCATGCCGCACGCGGCGAACCCCACGATCCACATCGCCGAGGCGGTCGCCCGTCTGGCCGCCGCGCCGCCGAGCGGCGAGCCGCCGCCTGTAGTCCGCGAGTTCTTCGCCGCGCTGGGCCTGGAGGAAGTGGCCGACCTCGTCCCCGCCGACCGGGCAGCCGCGCGAGCCGCCCTCGAGCGACTGGTCACCGACCCGACCCAGCGCCGCTCCTTCGGGGCGATGCTCCAGGACACGATCACCCCCACCGTCATCCGGTCGGGGACGAAGGTCAACGTCATCCCCGGCGCCGGGAGCGCCGAGGTCGACGTCCGGACCCTCCCCGCCACCGACCAGGTCGCCTTCGCCGCGCGCCTGCAGGCCCTGGCCGGTGACGCGGTCACGGTGGAGGCGGTCATGGCCCTGCCGGCGACCGAGGCCGATCCCGACGCCCCGATCGTCGGCCAGATGCGCGAGGCGCTCCACCGCGCCGACCCGGACGCCGTCGCGGTCCCGATGATGATCACCCCCGGAACCGATGCGAAGGCGCTCGCCCGGCTCGGGATCCCGACCTATGGCTTCTGCCCGCTCCAGCTCGGCGCGGACACCCCGTTCCTCGACCTGTTCCACGGCAACGACGAGCGGGTCCCGGTCAGCGCGCTCCGCTTCGGCGTTCCGGTGCTCGAGGAGGTCGTCCGCGCCTTCGCGGGCGCCGAGGCGGGGTAGCGGAATCTCGGATGTCCTCGGCTATACTCGCCGCCTCATTCGAGAGGAAACCAGCTCGCCACGATGTCCACCCCTGATGTGACGGCCGGCGCCCACGCCTTCGTGTTCCCCGGCCAGGGATCCCAATACGTCGGCATGGGTGCGGAGCTCGCCGCCACCTCCACCGTCGCCGCGCAGGTCTTCGAGCGTGCCGACAAGGCCCTCGGCTTCGCCCTGTCGCGCCTGATGTTCGAAGGCCCGGCCGACGAGCTCGACTCGACGATCAACGCCCAGCCGGCCATCCTCGCCGCCAGCTTCGCCGCCCTCGAGCACCTCCGCGAGCGGGCGCGGGCCGCCAGCCGCACGCTGGACCCGCTGGCCGTGGCCGGCCATTCCGCCGGCCAGTACGCCGCGGCCATCGCCGCCGGCGCGGTCGACTTCGAGGAGGCCATCCGCCTCGTCCGCGAGCGCGGGCGGATCATGCAGGAGCAGGGCATCGACGGCGGGATGGGCGCGATCATCGGCCTGTCGGAGGAGCAGGCCGAGGAGGTGGTCGAGCAGGCCCGCGAGCACGGCGAGATCGCGGTCGCGAACATCAACGCCCCGGGCCAGATCGTCCTTTCGGGCGTGATCCCGGCCCTCGTCTTCGCCCTCGAGATGAGCAAGACGGTCGGCGCCCGCCGCGCGGTGCAGCTCACCGTCAGCGTGGCCAGCCATTCCCCGCTCATGCGCCACGCCCGTGACGAGTTCACGAAGGTCCTCGACAAGGCGCCGTTCCGCGATCCGCAGGTGCCCATGGTCGGCAACGTCCACGCCACGATGATCCGCAGCGCCGACGGCCTCCGCGAGGAGCTCAGCGAGCACCTCGTCCATGGCGTCCAGTGGGTCGCCACCGTGCGCAACATGGCCGCCATCGGCGTGACCGACTTCGTCGAGATCGGACCGGGCCGGGTCCTGACCGGCCTGATCAAGCGGATCAGCCCCGAGTCGAACGCGCACGCCCTCGACGACGGCGACGACGGCTGGCTCCCCGAGCCCACGCCCACCGAGAGCTCGAAGCGGTCGAAGAAGAAGCCCCAGGGATGAGCACCAACGGGCACCCACGGCGCCGAGCCATGGTCACCGGCCTCGGCGTCATCTCCCCGGTCGGCATCGGCAATGACACGGCTTGGGACAACCTCATCGCGGGGCGATCCGGCATTCGCGAGGTCACCATCGCCGACCTGTCCGGCCAGGACATCAAGATCGGCGGCGAGGTCCCCGGCTTCGACCCGGCCAAGGAGATGGACCCCAAGGACGTCCGGCGCCACGACCGCGCGACCCAGATGGCCGTGGCCGCCACCGCGGAGGCGCTCCGCGACGCCGGCCTGATCAACGGAACCAGCCAGATCCTGCGCGACCAAGCCGATCCGGACCGGATCGGAATGGTCTTTGGCTCGGGCTGCGGTGGGGTGGGCGTCCTCCTCGAGAACGCGAAGAAGTACTGGGACAGCGGTGCGCGGGTCGTCTCCCCGTGGACGATCCCCCACATGCTCGTCGACAGCCCGTCGGGCATGGTCGCCATCCAGTTCGGCATCCGCGGCCCGAACACCGCCGTGGTCAGCGCCTGCGCAACCGGCAGCCACGCGATCGGCGAGGCAGCCGAGACGATCATCCGTGGCCAGGCCGACCTCATGCTCGGCGCCGGCACGGAAGCCGCCCTCGTCCCGCTGGCGTTCGCCGGCTTCGGCCAGATGCGCGCCCTCGGCACCCCGATCGACCCCGACACCGGCGAATACGTGCCCTCGATCGCCTCGCGCCCGTTCGATGCGACCCGCAATGGGTTCGTCATCGCCGAGGGCTGCGCGGTCCTCGTCCTCGAGGAGCTCGAGCACGCGAAGGCGCGCGGGGCGCGGCCGATCGCCGAGGTCGTCGGCTACGGCAGTGCCGCCGACGCGTACCACATGGCCGCCCCGCCCGAACAGGGCGAGGGCAGCCAACGGTCGATGCGCTGGGCGCTCGAGCGCGGCGGAATCGATCCGACCGAGATCGACTACATCAACCCCCACGGCACCGGCACGCCACTCAACGACCTGTCCGAGACGCAGGCCATCGAGAAGGTCTTCGGCGACCACGCCCGCAACCTGCTGATCAGCTCGACGAAGTCGATGACCGGTCACATGATGGGTGCCGCCGGGGCCTTCGAGGGCTGGGCCACGGTCAAGGTCCTCGACACCGGCTGGGTGCCTCCGACGATCAACCTGAACCACCCCGACCCGGCGCTGACCCTCGACTACGTGCCCCACACCGCGCGCCAGGCCGACATCGAGGTCGGGCTTTCGAACTCGATGGGCCTCGGCGGGCACAACGGCACGATCGTCTTCCGCAAGTACACCGACTAGGCCCGCGGGCTGCGGCCAGGGCTAGGGCTCGGGGTCGCCCACCACGTACAGCTCCGGCTCGTGCCGGCGCTCGTGTCCCGGCTGGCTGAGGAGCCAGTCCCGCAGGCAGCTCTCGGTGGTGCTGAACGCCAGCTCATCCCACGGGATCTCCTCTGGCGTGAAGCCGCGGACCTCGGTCGTTTCGACCCCCGGCGCGACCTCGCCACCGACGACCTGCGCCTCGAAGATCAGGGTCACCACCGCGGCATGGGGTCGCGAGTAGGCGCCGATCAGCCGGCCGATCTCGACCCGGAGCTGGGTCTCCTCCTCGGTCTCGCGGCGCGCACCCTCCTGGGCCGACTCCCCGACCTCGAGGAAGCCGCCCGGGTAGCTCCATTTCCCGATCCCGGGCTCGATCCCCCGCCGCCCGAGGAAGACCTGCCCGTCGCGTACCGGGAGCGTGCCCACCACCAGCCGCGGGTTGCGCCAGGTGACGTGGCCGTCGGGGCACACCAGGCGGGGCCGGTGATCCTCCTCGAGCACCCGCTCGACGACCGCCTTGCCGCAGGCGGGGCAGAACGCCGGCTCCTCGCCCAGCGTCATGGGATACGTCCGTGAGGCGTCGCGCTCGGGCATCGGCCAGATGGTAGCCCGATCCAGACCGATACAATCCGGCCCCTGATGGCCTCCTCCCCCGCTCCCATCCGCCTCTACAACACGCTCAGCCGCCAGGTCGAGGTCCTGGATCCGGTGACCCCGGGCCACGTCACGATCTACACCTGCGGCAGCACGGTGTACCGCTACGCCCACATCGGGAATCTGCGCACCTACCTGTTCGGCGACCTCCTCCGGCGGACGCTCGAGTACCTCGGGTACGAGGTCCTCTACGTGAAGAACATCACCGACGTGGGCCACATGCGCGACGACCAGACCGATTCGGGCGAGGACCGGATGGTGATGGCCGCCCTCGAGGAGGGGAAGTCGCCAATGGAGATCGCGCAGTTCTACACCGATGCCTGGCTGGCCGACGAGGGGCTGATCAACATCCGCCCGGCCGACGTCATGCCGCGGGCCACCGACCACATCGGGGAGATGCTGGCGATCATCCAGACACTCCTCGACAAGGGCCTCGCCTACCAGGCCGGCGGGACCATCTACTTCGACGTCGGCGCCTTCCCGGCGTACGGGCAGCTGTCGGGCCAGCGGGTCGAGGCGACGAAGGCCGGGACCCGGGTCGAGGTCGAGACCGACAAGCGCAACCCGGCCGACTTCGCCCTCTGGAAGAAGGCCGAGCCGGGTCGGCTCATGCATTGGCCGTCCCCGTGGGGCGAGGGCTTCCCGGGGTGGCACATCGAGTGCTCGGCGATGGGAATGAAGTACCTCGGCGACCGGTTCGACATCCACACCGGCGGGATCGACCTGAAGTTCCCGCACCACGAGGACGAGATCGCCCAGTCCGACGGCGCCACCGGCCACCGCGTCATCTCGGTGTGGATGCACGGCGAGTTCCTGACCCTGGGCGACGCGAAGATGGCGAAGAGCGCCGGCAACATCATCCGGGTCAGCGAGCTCCCCGAGAAGGGATTCCAGCCGCTCGACTTCCGGTACCTCGCCCTGACCGCCCACTACCGCTCCAAGCTCGACTTCACCCAGGACGCGATGCACGCCGCGGCCTCGGGCTTGGCCCGCCTGCGCCGGGCTGTTGCTGAAGGCGCGGCCGCCGAGACCGATGCCGCCACCATCGACCTGTCGGTTGAGCCGATGGCCGGCTACCGGGCCCGCTTCGTGGCGGCCGTCAGCGAGGACCTCGGGACGCCGGCCGCGGTGGCCACCGCCCATGCCGTGGCGGCCGCATCGGACCTGACGCCAGTCCAGCGCCGCGCGCTGCTGCTCGACTTCGACCGTGTGCTCGGGCTCGACCTGGGCGCGCCGGCCTCCGGTGATCTGGCGCTCCCCCAGGGAGCGGCGGCGCTCCTCGAGCGCCGCGAAGCGGCACGGGCAGCCCGGGACTTCGCCACCTCGGATGCCCTGCGCGACGAGCTGGCCGCGCTCGGCGTCGAGGTCCGGGATACGCCTGACGGCCAGCTCGCGTCGCCCCGCCGCTAGGGTTCGGGCCCTGCGGCCCTTTCAGGAGCGGACCAGATGGCCCCCGGAATCGGTCCGTTTGCCCCTCGAGCGTGATGCCGCGCCACGCCACGCTGCCCGACGTACAGACAGTCAGGAATCCGGAATGCGTGGAATGAGGTACCAGGAAATGACCCGTCGATTCAAGATCCTCGGCATCGGGTTGGTGCTGATCGGATTCGCCTTCCTCGCAGCAGGCGGCTATTCGTTCATCAAGGTCCAGGAGGGCTACCGGTCCTTGAATGCGTTCAGCGCGGCGCAAAACGTGGCGCTCTCGTACAACGAAGACGGGCAGCTCGTCGATGGCGGTGACCCTGCCGAGGCGGCGGCCATCATGACCCTGCTCACCGAGGAGTGGGGCTACCCGGTCGTGACATCCGATCTCGATCCCAATGATCCGATCGTGAACACGGCAAGCGAGTACATGTTCCAGATGGCGACCATCGCCACCCACATCCTGCATGGGACCCAGACGATCGTGCTCGATGAGCCGGTGGAGTTCAACGGCGAGACGTTCGCGGCCGGCGAGTACGAGTTCGCGGTCGACGGGCGCTACTACGCCGACTTCAACCGCGCGCATCCGCTCGAGGGCCCGGCTCGTGGCCTGGCCTGGAGCCCGACCGCGTTGGGCCTCATCGGCCAGCTCGGCGTGGGCGCGGTCACCCATTCCACCCTGCAGCTTGGCCTTGGGCTGGCCGCCGCGATGGGCGCGGTGGGCTTCACGCTCCTGATCCTCGGCGGCGGGCTGGTCTGGGCGGTTCGCCCCGAGACCGAGGCCGTTCCCGCACCGAAGCCGGTGGTCGCTCCGATCCCCGCCTGACCGGAGCGGGTGCCGACCCGGCACAGCTCCAGACCCGAAGCCGGGCTGCGGCCGCGGCCCGGCTTCCGGCTATCCCCCTTCGCTGAGGAGGGTCGGCAGCCCGGCGAACAGCGCCGATCGGGCGCGCATCGGCCCCAGTCCGGATGCTTTGGCCGCGCGATGGGCGTCGAGATCGGTGTGCGGGCCAAAGAGGACGATCCGCGGCGCCTGAGAGCCCGCGCCCGGGCGCCAGGCCGTCAGGCGCGCTCCCCAGTCGTCGCGACGGGCCGCCCAGTCGACGACCAGCACGTCGACCCCGGTGGCCGGCGGCAGCTCGGCCGGGTCGTCGATCCGCTGGAAGGTCCCGCCCGCGGCCAGGACGGCGCTCTCGATGCGCGAGGCGGTCATCAGCTCGGAGACGATGGCGACGACGGTCGGCGTCAGATGCCCTCGAAGGTGTCGACCAGGTCGACGACGTCGATCGCGTCCACGTCGCCGTTCGCATCCCCGTGGCCGTTCAGCCCGTTCAGCCCGCTCGGGCTGCTGCCGTTGTGGTCGGCCACGAAGCGGGAGATCCGCATCGGAAAGACGCCGACCACCACCGGGGCGTTGACGTCGACCGAGAGCTCGACGCCGAGCTCGTCGCGGACCCAGAGCTCCTCGAGCTTGGCTGCTTCGCGTGCGGGCACGCCGATGAACGCGGTCGTCCCGTTGCGGCTGATCCGGATCATCGCATCGGGCTCGTCGAGCCCGAACCTGCGCCGCAGCTCGGCCACCGGCACGTACGGGCGCGAGCTGACGAAGCGTCGCAGGCTCGAGGTGCTGGGCCGCTTGGCGGCGGACATGCCGGCGAGTCTACCCCGGGCCGGGTGCCTCCGCTGTCGAGCCGTGGCTCCAGCCTCGTGCCCGGTCCACCGCCCGCCGGATGGTGGCCTTCGAGGGCGCCCGCTCCGGCGGCGCGCCCTCCTCCCCGGGATACGAGCGCAGGTAGAGGCCAACGTCGCCCAGGCCATCGGGGTCGACGTCGTCCCCGTCGATCCGGATCGTCGGCGAGCCCGGCAGCCCGAGGAAGGCCGCATCCTCGGCGGTCCCGACGGCGATCATCTGGATCGGAGTCTCGAATGCGTCCTCGATCAGGACCTCGACCAGCCGCTGGCGCGCGGTCATGTACTCCGGGTCGGCGTCCCAGAACAGCAGCTCGACGCGCATCGGTCCGCGACGGTCGATCAGGTCGAGAGTCCGATGACGAGGCAGGCGATGGCCACCGCCAGCAGCCCAGCCGCCAGCCCGATCCGGCGCCGCTCGTCCGAGGTCATCCGCTGGGCGCCGGCGTCCCCGGTCCGGTCACCGCGCCCACGCCAGGCCAGGTAGCGCTCGGCATTCCGCTCCCGGGCCGCTCGCGCCCGCCATGTCTGCCAGGCCGGCACCCCGATGACCAGGCCGGCGGCGCCGGTCGCGAGGCCGATGGCGACGAACAGCCAGGTCACGCCGGTTGTTCGACCGCCTCACCGGCGGCGGCCGCGTCGAGGAGCCAGGTCGTGCGGGCGGCGTGGACCCGGCCGGCCGGAAGATCAGCCCCGGCCCGGATCGCGGCCACGGTGGGCGCCTTCTCGGCGCCGGTCGCCACCAGCAGGGCCTGGCGCGCGGCGTCGATCACCGGGTAGGTGAGCGTCAGCCGTGCGGTCGGATAGCCGGCCGGCCAGGTGGGGGTGACCAGCCGATCGGTCACCAGCAGGGAGGCGTCATTTGGGCACAGCGACGCGGTATGGCCGTCGGCGCCGACGCCGAGCCAGACGAGGTCGAAGACCGGGATCCCGGCGTCGTTGGCGGGCACGACCTCGCGGAGCAGCTGGGCGTAGGCGTCGGCGCCGATCTCGAGGTCGGTCGTCTCGGCCATCATCCGATGGACCTGGCCCGGGCCGATCTCCGGGACGTTGCCGAGCCACGTGTCGCGCGCCGAGCGGTAGTTCGACAGCTCGTCGTCGGGGCCCACCGCCCGCTCGTCGGCCCAGAACAGCTCGACCCGGTCCCACGCCACCCGATCGCGGAGCGGGGCCTCCGCGAGCCGGGCAAACGCGCCGAGCGGCGTCCGACCGCCGGGGAGCGCGACGTAGAAGCGGCCGCGCTCGGCGATCGCGGCCCCGGCCGCGGCGACGAACGTGTCGGCGGCGGCCTGGGCCACGTCTTCGGCGGTGGGCAGGACTGTCCAGGCGGTCGTCACGATCCGTCCCGGGAGGTTGCGGCCAGGATTGCGGCCGCCCGCAGGGCATCCTCGTAGGTCAGATCCCGCTGGTCGAGGGCGAGCTGGCGGCGCAGGACCTCGGCTTCGCTCTCGGGCAGGAGCGGGATCCGGCGCAGGTTGGCGGTCATGCCGTCCGCGTTGCTGGCGATCGTCGCCTCCGGGCCGAAGCGGTCGACGATGAACTCTGCCGAGCCCGCCTCCCCGAAGGCGCGGAGCCGGACCGAAAGCAGCTCGCCGGCCGGGAGTTCGGAGGTGGGCACCGGGTCGATGACCAGGTCGACCATCTCGTAGCGGCCCTCGAGGACGAGGCGGCGGCCGCCCTCGCTCATCGGCTCGCGCCACGCCGCCCGCTTCCACGCCAGCCGGGTCGCGATCCACCCGGCGTACAGCAGGGCCCCGGCTGCCGGGGAGCGGACGCCCGGCAGGATCTCCCCCGCCGGTCCGTCCGTGCCGTTGCCAGGGCCCGGCTCGGGAACCGCGTACTTGATGATCAGCCGAGACAGGTTCGGCAGATAGCGGCGGAAGCGCGGCGCGTCGAAGAACTGGGCGGTGAGCTCCTGCCACGGTGCGAGCCGCTCCCACGCGATATCTCCCACCCCGGCCCGGCGCCGGATGACGGCCAGCCGCTTGAGCCCGGTGGGCAGATCGGCGAAGTCCGACGCGTTGACGACCAGCCGATCGCCGAACTCGACGAGCTGGTTGAAGATCGCGTCGTCGAAGGGCGGGTCACCGGGCCACCAGACCTCGATCGGCAGGTCGTGGATGACGAGCGGGGCGACGATCCCGTCCAGGTGGCGGGCGGCCTCGCCGCGAACGGTGAGCGCGAGCTGTTCGAAGCAGACCCGGCTGGCCCCGTTCTCGCCGTCGCGGCAATGGGTCCCGATCCGTGCGTCGATCGGATCTCCATCGGTGGCCGGGTCCGCCTGGAGCACGATCGCGCGCGACGGATGCCGTTGGCCGAGGCCGAGCAGGGTATCGAGGACGCGGTCGCTGGTCTGGCGATCGGGCACGGTGACGATCAGGTTCATGACCGAGGTCCGCGCCTGCGGCGCGCCCTTCTCGTGGACCAGCACCGCGTCACCGGGCGCCGGCGCGCCGTCGCCGTCGGTCGTCGCCTGGTGCCAGAGCCGGCCGAGCTCGGCCTCGACCGCGCGGACCGACGTGCCGCGCATCTCCCAATAGGGCGTCGCGCCCGGTTCGAGGCTCAAGGCCGCCGCCACTCCCGCCCGTCGCGGGCCAGCAGCTCGTCGGCGGCCGGCGGTCCCCAGCTGCCCGCCGCGTAGAAGTGGAGCGGGGCCGCGCCACTCTCCCAGGCCCGGACGATGGGGTCGAGGATCTCCCACGCCCGGACGACCTCGTCGTCGCGGGTGAACAGGGTCGAGTCGCCGATCATGCAGTCGAGGAGCAGCGTCTCGTAGGCGTCCGGCGAGTCGACGGCGAACGAGCTCCCGTAGCGGAAGTCCATGTTCACGCCGCGGATGTTCAGCCCCGGTCCGGGGACCTTGGCCCCGAAGCGGAGGAGGATGCCCTCGTCGGGCTGGACCCGGATGGCGAGCACGTTGGGCTCCATGTCCGGTGTCCCGGCCTTTCCGAACAGGGACAGCGGCGCGCGCCGGAACTGGACCGCGATCTCGGTCACGCGGGAGGCCAGCGCCTTCCCGGTCCGGATGTAGAACGGGACCCCGGCCCAGCGCCAGGAGTCGATCCCCAGCTTGAGCGCGACGTAGGTCTCGGTCTCCGAGTCGGGCGCGACCTCGTCCTCGTCGCGGTAGGCGGGAACCTTCTCGCCGGCCACCCAGCCGGTGATGTACTGGCCGCGCACCGTGTTCTGGGCCACGTCCTCGGCCGACATCGGTCGCACCGCTCGGAGGACCTTCAGCTTCTCGTCGCGCAGGTCGTTGGGGGCGAACTCGACCGGCGGCTCCATGGCGAACACGGCGAGCAGCTGGAGGACGTGGTTCTGGACGATGTCGCGCAGAGCGCCGGTCTGGTCGTAGAACTCGCCGCGCCCTTCGAGGCCGACCGTCTCTGCGACGGTGATCTGGACCGAGTCGATGTAGCGCCGGTTCCAGATCGGCTCGAACAGGCCGTTGCCGAAGCGGAAGACGGCCAGGTTCTGGACCGTCTCCTTGCCGAGGTAGTGGTCGATCCGGTAGATCTGCTCCTCGGCGAAGACCTCGCGCAGCTGGCGGTTCAGGGTCTCGGCCGAGGCGACGTCCGCGCCGAACGGTTTCTCGACGACGACCCGGGTCCACCCCAGCCGGCCGCTGGTCCGCTCGGTGGTCCCGGCCAGGCCCGCCGACCCGAGGTCGTTCACCGCGTTGGGCACCAGCGACGGTTGGATGGCGAGGTAGAAGATCCGGTTGCCGGCCGTCCCGCGGTCCCGATCGATCCGATCCAGCCGGCGGGCGAGCGCCGCCCACGCCTCGGGGTCGTCGAGGTCGCCCTGCTGGTACTCGATCCCGGCCGCGAACGAGGACCACACCGACTCCGACACCGGTCGGTTTCGGCTGAACAGCTCGACGCCCTCGCGCAGGTGGGCGTGGAACTCCTCGTTCGTCATCGGTCGCCGGGCAAAGCCGACCATCGTGAACTCCGGCGGCAGGAAGCCGCCCAGGGCAAGGTTGTAGATCGCCGGCGCGAGCTTGCGGCGCGTCAGGTCCCCGGTCGCGCCGCAGATGACCATCGTGCACGGTTCGGGCATCCGCTCCTGGCGGAGGCCCTGGCGCAGGGGGTTGACCGATGTCGGGATGGGGGCTGCCGCGGTGACCATGAGCTCAGGCCGTCGGGTCGGGAGCGGCGGCGTCCGCCGCATCGGCCGCCTTGACGGCGTGCCCGCCGAACTCGTTGCGGAGCGCGGCCAGCACCCGGTCCGTGAAGCTGTCGGGCGCGCGGCGACTCCGGAAGCGCTGGATCAGGGCCAGGGTGATGATCGGCGCCGGCACGTCGTGGTCGATCGCCTCGGCCACCGTCCAGCGCCCCTCCCCGGAGTCGGCGACCCAGCCCGCGATCCCCTCGAGGTCGTTGCCCTCCTTGGCGAAGGCGGCGGCGGCCAGCTCGAGCAGCCACGAGCGAATGACGCTGCCGTGGTTCCACAGCTCGGCGATGGCCCCCAGGTCGAGCGGGTAGTCGGAGGCGTGGAGGATGTCGAACCCCTCCCCGTAGGCCTCCATCAGGCCGTACTCGATCCCGTTGTGGACCATCTTCACGTAGTGGCCGGCTCCCGCCGGCCCGCAGTACAGGTAGCCATCCGCCGGGGCCAGGGTCGCGATCGCGGGTTCGAGCCGCTCGAAGGCGGCCCGGTCGCCGCCGACCATCGCGCAGAAGCCCACCTGGAGCCCCCAGACCCCGCCCGAGACCCCCATGTCGAGGAACGTCAGGTCGCGGGCCGCCAGCTCGGTCGCGCGGCGCGCGCTGTCCCGAAAGTTCGCGTTCCCGGTGTCGACGATCACGTCGCCCGGGGCGAGCAGCCCGGCCAGCTGGTCGATCAGGCCCTGGGTCGTGTCCCCGGCCGGCAGGCTGAGCAGGACGTGCCGCGGCGCGCCGAGCGCGCCAACCAGGTCCTCGACCGACTCGGCCGCGGTGAGCTTTCCCCCGTTCTCCGGCTCGGCCGCGAGATCGACGGCGACCTGGTGGGTCCTATTCCACGCCACGACGTCGTGCCCGCCGCGCGCCAGGCGTCGGGCCATGCCCGCCCCGATGCGCCCCAGTCCGACGATCCCGACCTGCATGACGGCTCCTTTCGACGACGTGGATGATGACCTAGCCGACAGGGCTGCCCACGGCTTCCTCGACGAGGCGGGTGGCCCGGGCGAGGGCGGTGGCCGCGTCGGCGGCGTGGAGGCGCAGGATGCGCCGCCCACGGGCCTGGAGCGCGGCGAAGTCACCGGCGGCCTGGGCGCCGATCAGCGTCCCGAACGACTCGGCCCGCCCGGGGATGGGCAGGTCCCGTTCCGGGTCAGCGGTGAGCATCAGGTACACCCCGCTGTCCGGGCCGCCCTTGTGGAGCTGGCCGGTCGAGTGCAGGTAGCGGGGTCCGATGCCGGCCGTGGTCGCGGTTCCCAGCGTGTCGCGCACCGTCCGGCGGAGGCGTTCCAGGGCGGCGTAGGTCGCGCGGTCGGGCGGCAGGTAGGCAAGGATCGCGAGGTAGTCGCCCTCGGCGATGCTGCCCAGCAGCGCGCGGACCGCCGCGTCCAGGGTGGGCGGCGTGTCGCCCAGGACGGCCGGATCCGCCGACGCGGCGAGCCCCGGCTCGGCGACGAGCGGCATCGGGGTCCGGAACGCCCCGCCCCGTCGAAACTCCTCGAGCAGCGCCTCGGTCGCCGCCTTGGCGGCGGCCACGTCCGGCTGGTCGAAGGGATCGACCCCGAGCAGGAGGCCGAGGACCGCGGTCGCGACCTCCCATCGGACGAACTCGGCGCCGACCGCCTCGGGCCGCTCGAGCCCGATCTCGACCACCGGGTGGCCGGCGGCGCGCAGGGCCGCGGCCGTCAGCGCCAGGTCCCCGTCGCCGTCGTCCGCGAGGGTGACGACCACGAACGACCGATCCGCGTCGTAGGCCTCGATCGGACCGATCGGCTCATCGACGATCGGGATGATCCCGTGGCCCGTCTTGCCCAGGCTCTCGGCGACGAGCTGCTCGACCCAGTCACCGAGCGTCGACAGGCGGGGCGTGGTGAGGATCGTCAGCTTGTCGCGGCCGACGAAGGCGGCCTCGCCCAGGCTGGCGGCGAGAGCAAGGCCCGGGTTGTCGTGGCCCGGCAGCCGGCAGGCCGCGGCCATGGCGCGTGCTTCGTCGAGCAGGGCCTCGACGTCGACCCCCCGCACGGCCGCCGGGACGAGCCCGAACACCGAGAGCGCGGAGTAGCGACCGCCGACCGCGGGCTCGCCCTCGATGATCGCCCGGAACTCCTGGGCGCGGGCCAGCTCGACGAGCGAGCTCCCCGGATCGGTGATCGCCACGAAGTCGAGGGCGGGAACGAGGTCGGCCAGGCTGGCGTGGAAGGCGAGCGTCTCGGTGGTTGTGCCGGACTTCGACGAGACGAACTGGATGGTCCGGACCGCGGTCGCCCAGCCCCGGAAGCCGCGGACCGCGTCGGGATGGGTCGAATCACAGACCCGCAGGTCGGTCGGGCCGGCGAACAGCCGGCCGCACAGCTCCGGGGCGAGGCTCGAGCCGCCCATCCCCAGCACAGCGGCCCGGTGGTAGCCGTCCCGGGCCACGGCGTCGGCGAGGTTGCGGATCTCGTCGATCCGCTCGGTCATCGCGTCGGGGAGGTCGAGCCAGCCCAGCCAGGCGGCGACCGCATCCGGGTCGTGCCCGCTCTCCGCCCAGAGGCTCCCGTCCCGCGCCCACAGCCGCTCCGCGACGTGGTCCGCGGCCCACCGATCCAGCCGTGCGGCGACGGCGTCGGCGAGCGACGGGCTCATGCGGTGGCCAGGGCCCGCCGCTTCTGGTCGATCGTGGCGAGGAGCTCCTCGAAGGACTTCGAGAAGGCGGCCACGCCCTCGCTGATCAGCTCGTCGGTGACCTGTCGCATCGAGATCCCGAGACCCTCGATCGCGGCGATCGCCGCCGCGGCCGCCGCGAAGTCGGCGTCCAGGGTTCGGGCCAGCTCCCCGTGGTCGAGCATCGCGGCGATCGTCTCGCGCGGCATTGTGTTCACGGTGTCGGGACCGATCAGCGCCTCGACGTACTTCACGTCCCGGTAGCTCGGATCCTTGGTCGAGGTGCTGGCCCACAGGCAACGCTGGACCTTCGCCCCGGCCGCCTGCAGGTCGGCGAACTCGTCACCGCCGAAGATCTCCCCGTAGGCCTGGTAGGCGAGCTTGGCGTTGGCCACCGCCGCCGTGCCGCGCGCTCGCGCGGCTGCCTCGGACCCCATCTGGTCGAGCCACTTGTCGACCTTGGTGTCGACCCGGCTCACGAAGAAGCTCGCGACCGAGGCCACGCGGCTCACGTCGCCTCCGGCCTCACCGTGGCGGCGCAGTCCGACGATGAAGGCGCGTGCCACCTCGCGGTAGACGTCGACCGAGAACATCAGGGTGATGTTCACGTTGATGCCCTCGGCCGTGGCCGCCTCGATGGCCGGCAGCCCGGCCGGGGTGGCGGGGATCTTCACGAAGATGTTCGGCCGGTCAACCAGCGCCCACAGCTCGCGGGCGCGGTGCAGGGTCGCGTCGCCGTCATCGGCGAGGTCGGGCTCGACCTCGATCGAGGCCAGGCCGTCGTGGCCGCCCGCCGCGTCGTAGACCGGGCGCAGCAGATCGGCCGCGTCCTGGATGTCGCCCACCGCGATCGCCTGGTAGATCGCCTGGCCATCGGCTCCGTCGTCGCCCATCGTCCGGATGAGCTCGTCGTAGTAGCCGCCGGCCACCGCCTTGGCGAAGATCGTCGGGTTGCTGGTCAGCCCGCGGATGCCGTCCCCGATCATCTGGGCCAGCGCGCCGGACTCGATCATGTCGCGGTCGATGGAGTCGATCCAGGGGCTCTGGCCAAATTCGGCGGAGAGGCGCTGCAGGGTGTTCATGACCGATCCTTCCTCCTAGCCGATCTCGGCCGGCACCAATGGTTCGCCGGCCACCAGCTCCCGCGCCGCGGTCGCGATGGCGGCCGCGTCGATGCCGGCTTCCGCCAGCTGCTGGGCCGGGGTCGCCGATCCGGGCATGTGCCGGACGGCGAGCTGGATGATCCGCGGTCGCTCGGCCGTGTCGGCGAACACCGACAGCACGGCCTCGCCCAGGCCGCCCTCGGGCCAATGGTCCTCCGCGGTGACGATCCGACCCGTGGCGAGGGCGGCCTGGCGGAGCGTCTCGCCGTCGACCGGCTTCACGCTGTACAGGTCGATGACCCGGGCGTTGATCCCCTCCCCGGCGAGCAGGTCCGCGGCGGCGAGGGCCTGGTGGAGGGTGATCCCCGCACCGACCAGGGTGACGTGGTCGGACGCCGACGAGCGGACGACCCGCGAGCCACCGATCGGGAAGCTCTCCCCGGCGGGGTAGATGACCGGCGTCTTCTCCCGCGTCGTGCGCATGAACACGATGCCCGGCCGGTCGACCATCTCGGCCACCAGCGCGGCGGCCTGGTTCGCGTCGGACGGGTACAAGACCGTGCTGCCATGGATCGCGCGCATCATCGCCAGGTCCTCGAGCGCCATCTGGGACGGTCCGTCCTCGCCGATGGACACGCCCGCGTGGGAGCCGACGAGGCTCAGGTCGGCGCGTGACACGGCCGCCATCCGGATGAAGTCGTAGGCCCGGCTCAGGAAGGCGGCGAAGGTCGAGGCGAACGGCTTCCAGCCGCGGACCTGGAGCCCGATGGCGGCCGCCACCAGCTGTTGCTCGGCGATGTACATCTCGAAGTAGCGATCCGGGTGCGCCTCGCGGAAGATCTCGGCGTACGTCGAGTTGCTGACCTCGCCGTCGAGCGCGACGACGTCCCCGCGGGCCGTGCCCACCGCCGCCAGCGCGTCGCCATAGGCCCGCCGCGTGGCCTCGGTGGTCCCGACCTCGTACGCCGGAAGGCGGATGACGCCCGGCTCGAGCGCGGGACGCGGCTCCACGCTTCGGTCGGGCGGCTGCACCGTGATCCGGATCTCGCGCCGGCCGCCGAGCTCGGCGATCGCCGCGTCGGGATCGGCCAGCGGCTTCCCGTGGAAACCGTTCTGGTTGGCCACCGCCGCCACCCCGTGGCCCTTCTCGGTCCGGGCGACGATCATCGTCGGCCGGAGCTCGGTCGCCGCCGCATCGGTGTAGGCCCGGTCGATCTCGTCGACGTCATGGCCGTTGATCGTGATCGCGTGCCAGCCCGCCGACTGGGCGCGACGGAGGTAGGCGTCGAGGTCCCAGCCGTGCATCGTCTCGCCGGTCTGGCCCAGCCGGTTGACGTCGATGATCGCGGTCAGGTTGTCCAGGCCGGCATGGGCGGCGTGCTCGAGCGCCTCGAACATCGAGCCCTCGGCCATCTCGCTGTCGCCGCACAGGACCCAGACCCGATACGGGAGCCTGTCGAGCTGCTTCCCCGCGAGCGCCACGCCGACCCCGATCGGGAGGCCCTGGCCCAGCGAGCCGGTCGCAACGTCGACCCAGGGCAGGACTGGGGTCGGGTGACCCTCGATCCGGCTCCCCTGCTTCCGGAAGGTCAGCATCTCCTCGTCGGTGATCGCGCCGGCCGCCACGTACATCGCGTACAGGAGCGGGCTGGCATGGCCCTTGCTGAAGATCAGGTGGTCGTTGCGCGGGTCATCCGGCTGGTCGAAGTCGTAGCGGAGGTGCGCGGCCAGGAGGACGGCCATGAGGTCGGCTCCGGACATCGAGGAAGTCGGGTGGCCCGATCCGGCGGCGCTCGACGACCGGATGGAGTCGACGCGGAGCTGCTGCCCGAGCTCACGCCACAGGTCGCGATCCTGGTCCGTGGTCACGTTCGAATGATACCCATGCGCGCAGGCGCCCTCGTCACCAGGCCATTGCGGGACGTTGCAGAAATGTCAAGGCGGCGCCCGTGGGCGCCGCCTTGGGAGTTGCCATGCGCCGGCCGAAGCCGGCGCCATTGGTTAGCCGCGAACGAGCCGGAAGCAGTCGCTGCAGTAGACGGGGCGCGTGCCGGTTGGCTTGAAGGGGACCTGGGTCTCCTTGCCACAACGGGCGCAGACTGCATCGTGCATCTCCCGCGGGCCGCCGTAGCCACCACCACCACCGTAGCCACCGCCGGAGCCGTAGCTGCTGCTGCCGCCACCGTACCCGCCCGACGCGCGGCGCTGGGCGCGGCACGAAGGACATCGCTTGGGCGGCGACGTGAAGCCTTTCTCGGCGAAGAAGCTCTGCTCCGACGCTGAGAAGACGAACTCGGTCCCGCAATCAACACATGCGAGAACCTGATCGGAATAGGTCACCCTGGACCCTCCACTGTGAGAGTTGGACATGATCCGGTGGCGCTCACTCGGTGGCCGGCCACGGGTCTTGCCACTACCCCGTGAGCCAGCGAAACAACCGTGGTGGAGGGGAGGGGAAAGGGCCTGGACGCCGGACAAGCGGTCCGAATCGGGGAAAGTCTACCATCCGATCGTGCGCACAACCATCACCCTGATCGTGGGAATCCTGGTCGCCCTGGCTGGGACCATCTTCATCCTCCAGGGACTCGGGGTGATCGTGTCGTCCAGCTCGATGACCAACGACCGGAGCTGGGTCGTGATCGGTGCGGTCATGGTCGTGGCCGGGATCGGCCTCAGCTGGTGGGGGTGGTCCCGCCGCTCGCGCCCTGGCTCGCCTGAGCCGCCAGCGCCGCCCGCCTGAGCTCGCGCCCCGCCCAGACACAGGTCCCGGCCAGGATGCCGATCCAGGCCGCCATGAGGGCCGACAGGACGGCGTAGGCCTGGATGAAGCCCACCAGTCGCTGGGCGCCGCCGAAGGCCTCCGCCCGGTCGGCCAGCGACTCGACGGATTCCTGCATCGTCCGCAGGTCGGCCGCGACGACCGCCAGCTGCGGCTCCAGGTCGTTGACCTGCTCGTTGAGGGTGGCGGCGTGACCGGCGAAGGTCTCGAGCTCGTCGGCAATCTCCTCGAGCTGGGTCGAGACCCCGGCGAACGGCCGCTGGCCGAGGACGTTGATGTCCAGGGCGTCGGCCAGGCTGGTGGTCGTGTCGGCCAGGTCGGTGAGCAGGATCGCCGCGTCGTCCAGGGTGTCGCTCACCGCTCCGATCGTCTCGGTGCTGGTCTCGAGCGCGGTCGCCGTGCTGTCCATCAGGTTGGCGGCGTTCGTCAACGCCGAGGACAGCGACTGGCCATCGGCTGAGCTCAGGTCGAGGTCGCGCAGGGCAACCAGGCTGCCCAGCCAGCCGACGACGAAGATGACCGACAGCACGAGGCCCACCACGCCCAAGCCGATGAGCCAGCCGCCCAGGCGCTGCGCGGGCTGGCCGAGGACCTCCATCGGTCAGTCCTCGCCGGCGTCGGCGGCGGATGCGTCGCCGAGCAGCGTGGCGCCCGCCGCCGCCATCTCGGTGAGTGCGTTGGCGCCGTCGCCCGGCTCGAGGTTCACGGCCGCGATCGCATCGGTCAGGACAGCGACGTCGAATCCCAGTCGGGTCGCGTCGTGGGTCGTGGCCAGCACGCAATAGTCGGTGGCGATGCCGCCGATGACGACCCGGGTGACGCCCCGCGCGCGGAGCAGGGCCTCGAGCTCGGTCGGCTGCCGCTCCCCGGAGGTCGGGTCGCGGACCGAGAAGCCCGAGTAGCCGTCCTCGCCCCCCACGCCCTTGCGGACGGTGGGACCGTCGACGACCAGGTCGGGATGGAGTGCCGCGCCCCACGTGTCCGCGACGCAATGGACCGGCCAGATCCCGCCGTCCTTCGCGAAGTGGGGGGTCGAGGGCGGATGCCAGTCCTGGGTGTAGAGCACCGGCGCGCCGCGCGAGGTGGCTTCGGCGATCTCCGCGTTCAGGCGGGGGATGATCTCCTCCCCGCCGCGGACGCTCAACGACCCGCCGGGATCGGCGAAGTCGTTCTGGACGTCCACCACGAGGAGAGCCGTCTGCGGGTCGTAGGCCACCACCGGGCGGCTCAGTCGATCAGGTATCGGAGGCGGCGGATGGCACGGGCGGCAGGCCCCCGCTTGCGTCGCGCGGCGCTCGGCCGCGGGCTCGACGGCGACGGACGGGAGGCCGATGGGTTCGGGCCGGCCGAGGGGGCCGGACCGGCCGACGGCGTCGGCGGCACGGCTGGCGCGGGAGGCGGGCTTGCGGGTGCGGATTCCCCGACCGACGGCGCGGTTTCGACCTCGGCGGTCTCGGTCCCGGCCGCCTCCCACGGATCGGCGTGCGGGATGGCGAACGGCGCCCGCTCGCGGGCACCCGGCTCCCAGAACGCCGGTTCCTGGGGGAGGATCGGCGGCTCCGCGAACTCGGCGACGGGGTCGGGCTGGGGCGCCTCGAGCAGCGCGGCGTCGTCCTCGGCGGGCGGCTCCGCGGCAATCTCGACCCGGAATCGGCCCCACGGCGCGGGCTCGACGGTGTCCGGCTCGACGTCGGCCGCGGGCCAGGGAGCGAGATCTGGTTCAGCAACCGGTTCGGCGGGGGCTGCCGCCAGGCCGGACGACTCCGCGGTCGCGGACTCGACGCCGGCGGGCACGAGGCTCACGGCGCCCAGGCCCCACGCGTCGTCCTCGGTGTCGGGCTCGATCGGAATCTCGGCGTAGGCCACGGGCTCGGCGACCTCGGCAGCCCGTTCGAGGGCAGCCTCTTCGGTGGCCGTGGCCGGGATCGCTTCGGGCTCGTCGATCGCCTCCGGCTCCTCGATCGCGCCGGCAAGCTCCGCGAACGCCTCTTCTTCTTCCGCCACCTCGTCCGCGACGACTTCCTCTTCGCGAACCGGCCAGGGGTCGAATGCTGCCGCGATTTCGGCGCCCGCAACCTCGCCGGCGACTTCGACCGGCTCGTCCGCGATCTCCTCGGGCGCCAGCTCCACTGGAGCCTCCACCGCTTCAGCGACCGCAGCCGGCTCGGGATCGGCTGATACGGGCTCGTCCACGACCAGTCCCTCGCGACTCCAGTCGTCGGCGGAGTCGGACGGCTCACCGGCCGCGACGATCAGGTCCTCCTCGGCGATCCAATCCGGCTCTGGCGTGGCCGTGCTGTATCCGGGTCGGCTGATGGCCATGGGGACCTCCTCGATCGGCTCCTGGGCGACGGGTGGTTCTTCATCCTCCTCGATCTGCGCCTGGGGTGCGCTCCGCGTCTCGGCATCGGTCTCGACGTCGTCGCGATAGGCCGCAACCGCATCGGCCAGCTCGTCGGAGCCCGGCAGGGGCTCGTCTCCGGACCCGACCTCGGCGGTGGTCGGATCCTCCGCCCGTGCCAGGGCCTCGGCAAAGCCGGCGACGGCCGCGCGCGCCTGGGCCCGCGCCTGGGCCCGCGCCTGGCTGTGGCCGGTCGACCGATGCGACTCGTGGGCTGCGGGCTCCGAATCGCCCGACGGCTCGGGCACTTCGGGGATCGATTCGGCTTCGACGCTTGTCGCTTCGGCGCTGGCGTCATCGGCCAGCGCCTCCTCGATCGGCTCATCCGGAAGCTCCGGCAGGTCGGGTGCCGCGGTGTCGAAGATGGGCTCGGTCTCGGTCTCGGGCTCGGCCTCGGGCTCGGCCTCGGGTTCGGCCTCGGGTTCGGCGTCGGGTTCGGCGTCCAGCATTGGCTCTGCCTCGACCTCCGCGACGGCGTCCAGGACCGGCTCCTCTTCCACCTCGGCGACGGCATCCGATGCGGCGACCTCGGAGACGTCGGGCTTGACGACGGCTTCTGGCTCGAGGGCAACCGGTTCCGGCTCAGGGTCGGGCTGGACCTCAGGGGCGGGGGCTGGCGCCCACGCCCCGGGAGCCGGAGCGGTCCACGGGACGCGGTTCTCGAGGCGAGCCTCGAGCAGATCGACCCGGCCGCGCAACGACGCGACCTCGCCGCGCGCCTCGCCGAGCGCGAGGAGCGCCTGGCCGTACCGCTCGGTGAGATTGCGGAATTCGGTGAGGAGCTCCCGGAACGCGCTCATCTCGCCGTGGGAGCCGCCGTTTCCGCCGTTCGATTCGCCATTCGGCTTGGGTGTCGGGGCAGCCTCCGTCAGGGCCGTTCCTCGGAGGAAGACCCGCATGTCGCCGCCAACCTCGGTTGCCCCGGACAGGACGCCGCGAGCCAGAAGCTCCCAGACCCGTCCTTCCGGGATGCCGAGGACGGCCGCCGCCTCGTTGACCGAGTAGCCGTCCATCAGGGGGATCGGTAGCGTACCGCGTCCCGGACTGCCATGACGAGCGCCTGACCGATATCATCCGGCGCCGATGGCCTTGCCCGTCCAGGTTGTGTCGCTCGAACGCACCGACCTCCCCAACCCGTCCGGCCTGGAGGGCCTGCGCGAGCTTGCCGAAAACCTGTGGTGGACGTGGCATCCCGAGGCGCGCCGCCTGTTTGCCCGGATCGACCCCCAGACCTGGGCCAGGACCCGCAACCCGATCCACCTGCTGCGGCAGACCGATGCCGAGCACTGGTCGGCGCTCGCCGCCGACCAGCGGTTCGTGGCCGACACGGCGGCCATCGTCACCGCGTTCCGGGCAGACATGGAGAACGGGAAGCACGGCCTGGGCGACGACCTGGGTGGACCGATCGCGTACCTGTGCGCCGAGTTCGCGCTGTACGAGTCGCTCCCCGTGTACTCGGGTGGACTCGGCGTCCTCGCCGGGGACCTCTGCAAGGCCGCGTCCGACGCCCGGATGCCGTTGGTCGCCGTCGGGCCGCTCTATCACCGCGGCTACTTCCGCCAGCGGATCGACGCCGAGGGGCGCCAGGAGCACCTGGAGCCGGATATCCATCCCGCCGACCTGCCCATCCGCCGCGCGGCGGACGCGTCCGGCCGCGCGCTGGAGGTCAGCGTCGAGCTCCCGGGTCGGGTGGTGCGGCTCGCCGTGTGGGTCGCGCAGGTCGGTCGCGTCCCGCTCCTCATGCTCGACGCCGATGTCGCCGGCAACGACCCGGAGGACCGACGGATCACCGACCAGCTGTACGTGCCCGAGCGACGGACACGGCTCACCCAGGAGCTCCTGCTCGGGGTCGGGGCGGCGCGGGCGCTCGAGGCGCTCGGCATCCGGCCGGCGGTCTGGCACCTGAACGAGGGTCATTCCGCGCTCGTCATCCTCGAGCGCGCTCGTCAGGCGTGCGCGGCCGATCCGTCGCTGAGCGGCGCCGACGCCCTGGCCCGCGCCGGACGGGACATGGTGATGACCCTTCACACGCCGGTCCCGGCCGGCAACGAGCGGTACGACCCCGACCTCGCCATCGAGCTGCTGGGCCCTGCGGCGGCGGCCATCGACCTTGCTGCCGACCGGCTCCGCGAGCTCGGGACGGGACCGGACGGGGACTCGAACGGCTCCTTCGACCTGACCGCATTCGGCCTGCGCCAGGCCGCGGCCATCAATGCCGTGAGCAAGCTCCATGGGCGGACGGCGACCGGGACCTGGCGCGCGGCGATTGGCCGCGACGTCCAGTCCGTCACGAACGGCGTCCATCGCCCGACCTGGCAGGCCGAGCCCATCCAGAAAGCCCTCACCGGCGGGGAGGCGCACGCCAGCGACCGCGAGCTGTGGGACGCCCATGCCGAGCAGAAGCGCCAGATGATCGACTTCCTCGGCGGGCGGTTGACGCGCCAGGCGCTTCGCCATGGGGTCGCGCCCGAAGCGGTCGGAGACCTGGCCGGGGCCCTCGACCCCCAGGCGCTGACGATCGGCTTCGCCCGCCGCTTCGCCACCTACAAGCGCGCCGACCTGATCCTCCACGACCCCCACCGGCTGAACCACCTGCTGGCCGATCCCGACCGCCCGGTCCAGCTGATCTTCGCCGGCAAGGCCCACCCAGCCGACGAGCTGGGCCAGGACCTTCTCGAGCGAGTCGTGGATACCTCGCGACGGGTCGGGATGGCGGGCCGGATCTTCTTCATCGAGGACTACGACCTGCGGATCGCCCGCTTCCTCGTCTCTGGGGTCGACCTCTGGCTGAACACGCCGCGTCGGCCGCTCGAGGCGTCGGGCACCTCCGGGATGAAGGCCGCCCTGAACGGCGTGCCGTCGGTCAGCATCCTTGACGGCTGGTGGGACGAGGCGTTCGACGGGACGAACGGATGGGCGGTGGGCCGGCCGTCGAGCGAGGACGGCGGGTCCGACGAGGAGGACGCCGAGTCGCTCTACCGGGTCCTCGAGAACGCGGTGGTGCCCGCCTTCTTCGCCCGCGACCACATCGGCCTGCCGCGGGCGTGGATCGAGGTCATGCGCGGGGCCATGCGGATTGCACTCCGGGACTTCACCGCCGACCGGGTCCTGCGCGACTACGTGGAGGAGCTGTACCGGCCGGTGGCCGGCATCGGCGAGGTGCCCGCCGGCACCCGCTGATCCACGGGACCGCGGGGGTCAGCCTAGGGCAGGTACCAGCGCGGGTTGGTCCAGACCCCGTGGTCGTTCACCGCGAAGTGGAGGTGGCACCCGGTCGACATGCCGGTCGTGCCCTCGTACCCAATCGTGTCGCCCGGGGCGACGCCCTGGCCGGGGTAGACCACGACCTGGGCCTTCAGGTGCCAGTACCAGGTCAGCACGCCGCCGCCGTGGTCGATCACGACGCCGTAGCCGGTGTCCCACGGCCACAGCGGCTGACCCGAGGCGACGACGACGCCTGCGCCGGCGGCCTTGATCCGCGTCCCGCAGCCGTTGTACAGGTCGATCCCGCCGTGGAAGTGCGGGTAGTACGTGCCGTTGTAGGTGTATGGCGGCTCGAGCACGAAGTTCGTCGGGCCCCACTCCTGGGTGACCGTGAAGACGTCCTCCGGCCAGCGGAATCCGCGGGAGCTGATCTGGACGTTCGACTCGGCCAGCAGCCGCTGGACGAGGGCGTTGGCCGCCTGGGCCGCTTCCTTGGTGGCCTTGACCTGGCGCTCGACGTCACCCTGGGCGGTCAGCGCCGCGTTGAGCGCATTGGCCTGCTCCATCCGCTTCGCCTCGGCCGCGACGACGAGCTCGCCCATCCGCTGCTTGAGCTGCGCCAGCTCCGCCTGGCGGGTGGCCAGCTTGGCGGCCTCCTCCTCCTCGGCGTGGCGGGCGTCGGCCAGCTGGTCGCGACCCTCCCGGAGGGAAGCGCGGTTGTCCTCGAGGGACTCGCGGAGCTCGCGGATCTCATCGGCGATCGCCGCGTCCTGCTCGGAGACGGTCATCAGGTAGCCGACCTGGGTCGCGACGGTCTCGAACGAGTCGGCGGCCAGCAGGACCTCGAGCAGCGAGGTCTGGCTCCGCTCGTACGCGTCGCGGTAGTGGTCTTCGAGCAGCGCCTCGCGAGTGTCGAGCTGGCGGCTCTGGCGCGCGATCTCGAGTGTGAGGTTCTTCAGCATCTCGTCGAGCGCCGCGATCCGGGAGCGCAGGACGTCGAGCCGAGCCTGGACCTCGGCGATCTGCTGCTCGACCTGGACCAGCAGGCCGGCCACCCGGTCGTACTCGGCGGAAACGGAGGCGAGCTCGGCTTCGGCGGCCGCCAGCCGGGCGTCGAGGGTGGCGGACAGGGCCTGGAGGCTCTTCAGCTCCTTCTCTTGGGAAGCGAGCGACTCCTGCAGGGCACGCTGGTTGTTCTGGGCTTCGGTGAGCGGATCACCACCGCGCGCATGGTCGAATGGGGTCGCGCCACCGAACGTGGCGGCGACCGCGACCAGGGTGACGACTATGGCGGCCAGCCGTGGCCGACGTCTCATGAGACGGTGCAGCGCGTGGTGAATTTCATCGTCCCATCCAGCCCCCGCGGAAGGAAATGCCCGGGCATCCTACCCCGGGGCGTCAACCGAGGGCGAGGCCGCGAATGTACTACACCGTCCTACACCAAACGGCCCATAACCCCACCGGACCGACCTGTGTTCCGGGGTCGACGCGTCAGCTCGAGGCGCGTCGGCGCCGGAAGACCGCCCCCGCGACCTCGGCCCCGGCGAGCAGGGCAATGGCCAGGAAGTCGATCAGGATGAGTGCCACCAAGATGCCCCCGAACGCTCCCGCCGCGGTCGGGCTGTTGGACAGGAACAGGTCGACGTAGAGCCCAAACCCGAGGCGCAGGACGAGCATCCCGAGGGCGGTGACCAGGGCGCCGAGCCAGACGTCGCGGAAGGTCGGGTCCTCGGCGGGGATGGCCCGCAACAACACGACCATGACGCCGAACACGATCAGGCTGGGCAGCAGAGTGAGGCCGATCTGGAGGGTGACGTCCACCAGGACGAACTGCCCAAGGAACCGAGACACGATGCCGGCGACGACCTCGACCAGGGTCGCCCAGACACCGGACAGGAGGATCAGGATGGCGCCCGCGCCGAGGACGAGGACGCTCCCCAGGGTCGTCTTGATGTACGAGCGCCGCCCCTCACCGAAGGCACGGACGATCCCCCGTTGGACCTGGGAGACCCACGGCACCAGGGCGAAGATCAGCAGGCCGATGCCGATGAGCGCCACCGGACCGCGGGAGTCGAGCATCGCGTCGAGTGCCTGGTGCAGGGTGGCCGGATCCACCCCGAGCAGGTCCGCGACGCGGTCGACGAGGGCGTTCAGCTCCTCCCCGCTTGGGATGAGGAGCGAGGCGACCACGAGCGCGACCATGGCGAAGGGGAAGAGCGAGAGGATCGAGTAGTAGCCGATGGCTGCCGATCGCGACATCGCCTCATGGGCGTTGAAGTTGTTGAACGCGTCGTAGGCGACACCGACCACGAAGTTGCGCTTGGTCAGCGCGGTGAACCAATCCGTGACCGTCGCGACCCAGCTGCGGACCCGGTCCGTGATGGCGGTCATTCCCACTCCGGCTACCCTGAGGCTCGTGGCACCCACCGAAACCGTCGAGATCGAGGCCGGCGGGCAGTCCGTATCGGTCAGCAATCCCGGCAAGCTGTTCTTCGCCGAGGCCGGGGTCACCAAGCTGGACCTGATCCGATATTACCTGTCGGTTGGGGAGGGAGCGGTCCTTGGCGTTCGGGACCGGCCGATGGCCCTCAAGCGCTTTCCGAACGGGGCGGGTGACGAGTTCTTCTTCCAGAAGCGGGCGCCGTCCAACCTGCCGCCCTGGGTCCGGACCGTGGAGCTGGCCTTCCCCTCGGGCCGGACCGCGGACGAGGTCGTCGTGTCCAACCCCGCGGCGCTGGCGTGGGTCATCAACCTCGGGTGCATCGACCTGAACCCGCACCCGGTCCGCGATGACGATCTCGAGCATCCCGACGAGCTGCGGATCGACCTGGATCCCGGCCCTGGGGTCGGGTGGGGCGACGTTCGGGCGGTGGCCCTCGTCTGCCGCGAGCTGTTCGAGGAGCTGGGCTACGTCGCCTGGCCCAAGACGTCGGGCTCGCGCGGGATGCATGTCTACGTTCGCCTGGAGCGCCGATGGGGGTTCGGCGAGGTGCGGCGGGCGGCGCTGGCGGTGGCGCGTGAGGTCGAGCGCCGGGCGCCGGCGCTGGCCACCAGCAAGTGGTGGAAGGAGGAGCGCCATGGCGTGTTCCTCGACTACAACCAGAACGCCAAGGACCGGACCGTGGCGTCGGTCTATTCGGTCCGGCCACTGCGCGATGCCCGCGTCTCGACGCCGCTGACCTGGGACGAGGTCCCCGACTGCGACGCGGCCGACTTCACGGTGAAGACGGTGCCGGTCCGATACGCGAAGCTTGGCGACGTCGGTGCCGGGATCGACGAGCGGGCGTTCTCGTTGGAGCCTCTGCTCGAGCTCGTCGCCCGCCACGAGGCCGCGGGCGAGGGCGACGCGCCGTGGCCCCCGAACTACGCCAAGCAGCCCGGGGAGCCGCCTCGTGTCCAGCCGTCGAAGGCCCGCAAGCCCGAGCCGAAGACCGAGTCCAAGGCCGATGCCAAGGCCAACCCAGAGGTTCCCTCCCCCACCGGCCGCCGCCGGTCGTCCGCCCCGCTGGTCGTCGTCGCCCAGGCCGCCACCAAACCCGAGGTCGAGGACGGTCTCGAGCGCTGGAAGCAGCGCCACAGGAAGGTCGTGCCCTACCTGGCGGTGGACGACGTCCTGTACGACGCGATGCGCGGCCGCTCGACCATCTGGTGGCGGGTCCGGGTCAACCTGCGCCACGTCCCCGAGAAGGATCGGCCCAAGCCCGAGCCTCCGGACCCCGACTACGACCCGTGGGCCGGCTACGAGTGGCCCGACCGGGCCGGTCAGCTGGAGCGCGCACCGCGGAAACGGCCGAATCCGGCGAAGCCGCCGGACTGACGGTCAGTCGGGGAGGTCGACCTCGGCGAGCAGTGCCTCGAAGTCGGACCGCATGAGCGGTTCCAGGTCGCGCTGGGCGATCGAGGACGGGTCCTGGATCCAGAAGTAGTACGCGGTTCCGTCGTGGATCGCGATGGCGCGCACGATCATCAGCCCACCATCTTCGGCACCCTCCGGACAGTGGGTCACGCTCAGGATGGCGGGCTCGCCGTCGATCTCCGTGTCGGACTGCTCCTCGGGAGTCGCCGGGCAGTCGTGGTCCTCGACCTCGCGTGCATCCATCGACGCGACGACCGTTGCGAGGTCATCCGTCGCCGGATATGCCAAGGCCCAGGCGTTGGGCCCGCATCGGAACGTGTTCTCGCAGCGGTCCCCGACCTGCGGGGCGACCAGTTGGTCCACCATCGCGTCCTCGTGGCCGATGACCTCCTCGCCGTCCCATGCGTCGCTGGCCGGCACGATCCGCCAGGCGGTCGTTAGCGTCGCGGAGTAGCCATACAGCGGCGAGGTGAACACCATCTCGGCCGCCGCGCTGGCCGCGGGCGCCGATGCGCCCGCGTCCGGAGCCGATGACGCACACGCAACGACCAGAGCCGCGACTCCTAGGAAGGCCGTCCAGCGAGCGATTCGCGACGGGGCAACGGGTACCGATCCCCAGATGCGGAAGAGGTTCATGCGCTCACCGCCTCGGATCCTGTTGCAAACCGAGAATAGTCTTAGGCGGTTGACGCGGGAAGACCCGTATGACGGACCGTGTGGGATGGCCGGAACTGGCTAGACCGGGTAGGGTAAAGTCTGGATTCACGGCCATCGCCGGCCGATGCCCCGGCCGAGCGAGACCTCTCCACGGAGGACGCGATGGCGACCGTCACGTTTGACCACGTTTCGAAGCGGTTTGCGGCTGATACGACGGCGGTCAATGCCCTGGATCTGTCGGTCGCCGACGGCGAGTTCCTGGTCCTGGTGGGGCCGTCCGGTTGCGGGAAGACCACGGCGCTGCGGTGCGTGGCCGGTCTCGAGGCCATCACCGAGGGTCGGGTGCTCATCGGTGACCGCGTGGTGAACGACGTCCCACCAAAAGATCGGGACATCGCCATGGTCTTCCAGAGCTACGCCCTCTACCCGCACATGACGGTCTACGACAACCTGGCGTTCGGGCTCAAGCTGCGGAAGACCCCCAAGGCGGACATCGACCAGCGGGTGAAGAAGGCTGCGGGGATCCTGGGCCTGGACAAGTTCCTGGAGCGCAAGCCCCGGGCCCTGTCCGGCGGGCAGCGCCAACGGGTCGCGCTCGGCCGGGCCATCGTTCGCGAACCCGCCGTGTTCCTGATGGACGAGCCGCTGTCGAACCTCGACGCCAAGCTGCGCGTCCAGACCCGCGCCGAGATCCTTCGTCTTCAGCGACAGATCGGGACGACCACCCTGTACGTCACCCACGACCAGGTCGAGGCCATGACCATGGGAGACCGGATTGCGGTCATGAGCGCCGGGGTCCTCCAGCAGGCTGGCACCCCGCGGGAGCTCTACGACCACCCCCGCAACGTGTTCGTCGCCGGCTTCATCGGATCGCCAGCCATGAACTTCCTCACCGCTCAGACCGACGGGTCGGGGCTCCAAATCGGCGACCTGAGCATGCAGTTGGGTGGACAGCCCGGCCGGATCGCGATGGACCGACCGAAGGGATCTGCCGTCGTCCTCGGCTTCCGCCCGGAACACCTGGACATCGTCGACGGGCAGGGCGATGTCGTGACCATCCCGGTCGAGGTCGACGTCGTCGAGTACCTCGGGAACGAAGAGCTGATTCACGCGAAGTCCGCGAACAGCGAGATCGTCGCCATCGTCCCCAGCGCGCGTCAGCTCAAGGCTGGGGACCGGGTCAGCCTGGGCGTCGCGCTCGACAAGCTCCACATGTTCGACGCGGAATCAGAGGAGACGCTGTTGTCGTGACCCGATCCGGCCCGAAAGGCAAACCCAAGGAGGAAAGATGAGTAGGAAACCATTCCGGCTGTTCGCGGCGCTGCTGCCCATGGCCATCGTGATCGCCGCGTGTCAGTCGTCGGCGAGCCAATCGCCGGCCGGCTCACAGGAGCCCGGCGCCTCGGCCCCATCCGGTGGTGAAGAAGTCACCGTGATCGGGACCTGGACCGACGCCGAGCAGGAGTCGTTCCTGGCGATGGTCGCGCCGTGGGAGGCCGAGACCGGGAACACCGTGAAGTACCAGGGCACGCGGGCGATCAATGACATCCTCGCGGCCGGAATCCCAACTGGTGTTCTGCCGGATCTGGCCGGCCTTCCCGGCCCGGGTCAGATGGCGGAGTACGCCGCCGCCGGCGCGCTGAAGCCGCTCGACGATGTCCTCGACATCGCGACCTATGAGAGCGAGACCTCGCCGGCACTCGTCGAGCTTGGGATGGTCGACGGGACGACGTATGGAATCTTCATCAAGGCTGCCGTGAAGGGCCTCATCTGGTACAACCCCGGGCTGCACGACTACTCGGCAGATCCGCCCGCGACCTGGGACGACCTCATGTCGCAGGGCGAGGCGAACCAGGGCGACGCCGATGCGCTGTGGTGCCTCGGCATCGAGTCCGGCGACGCCTCCGGATGGCCGGCGACCGACTGGATCGAGAACATCCTCCTGCGCCAGGCCGGACCTGACGTCTACAACCAATGGTGGGCTGGGGAAGTTCCCTGGACCGATCCGGCCATCAAGACGGCCTTCGAGACCTACATGGAAGTCGTGGACAACACCTACGGCGGCGGGACGAATGCGGTGGCCACCAAGTTCGACCTCGCGGGCGACCCGCTCTTCACCGATCCGCCGGGGTGCGCCCTCTTCCATCAGGCCAGCTTCATCACCGGGCTGGGTGAATTCGCCAACCAAACGGCGGGGACCAACTACAACGCGTTCCCGTTCCCGGCCTTCAACGACCAATACGCCACCGCGGTGGAAGGTGCCGGAGACCTGTTCGGCATGTTCCATGACACCGAGGCGGCCAAGTCACTGATGCGGTACCTCGTGACCGCCGAGGCCCAGGACATCTGGGTGCAGCGTGGCGGGGCCCTGTCCCCGAACAGCAACGCGACCTCGTACCCCGACGACATCAGCGCCCTCATGGGCGGGATGCTGACGGGAGCCGATTCGCTGGTGTTCGACGCGTCCGACCAGATGCCGACGTCGATGAATGCGGCCTTCTGGTCGAACATGGTCACCCTGACCGCGGGTCAGCAGACGATCGACGAAGCGCTCGAACGGCTGGCCGGCGTGGCCGTGGATGCCTATGCCCAGTAGCCAGCGGTAAGTTCTTGCCCGGGCCGCGACCGCCGGTCGCGGCCCGGGCTCATCGACCTCTCACCGGCCGGAGACGCCCATGAGCGACAAACTGATCACCACCCTGGTCGCCGTGATCGGCGTGCCCCTGGTGATGATCGGCTACATCTGGGCAACCGAGCAGGTGCTGCGGGTGGTGCCGGGGAAGTACAAGCCGCGTGTTCGACCCTGGCTGTGGCTGGCTCCGGCGTTCGCTCTGCTGGGCCTGTTCCTCGTCTACCCGACGATCGGGACGGTCGTCCGCAGCCTGCGAGACGCCACCGGCGAGACGTTCGTCGGACTCGAGAACTATGCGTGGTTCTTCACGGACGAGGGGGCCCAGTCGGCGCTGATCAACAACGCCCTGTGGCTCGTGCTCCTGACCGTGCTGGTCGTCGGCGTGGGTCTCCTCTTCGCGGTCCTGGTTGATCGGGTTCGCTACGAATCGGCCGCGAAGTCGGTCATCTTCATGCCGCTCGCGATCAGCATGGTCGCCGCCGGCGTGATCTGGCTCTACATGTACCAGTACCGACCCCCCGGGGCGGTCCAGACCGGCACGCTGAATGCCATCCTCGGGATCTTTGGCGCGGGGCCAGTGGCCTTCCTCCAGGTCGTCGACTTCAGGATCAACACGATCATGCTGATCATCGTCATGGCCTGGATGTGGACCGGCTTCGGGATGGTGATCATCTCGGCGGCGTTGAAGGGCATCAACCCCGAGCTCCTGGAGGCCGCCCGGGTGGATGGCGCCACCGAATGGCAGGTGTTCCGGCGGATCATCTATCCGCTGCTGACGCCGACCCTCGCCGTGGTCGCGACGACGATGATCATCACCGCGCTCAAGGCCTTCGACATCGTGTACACGATGACCAACGGCAACCTGAACACCGAGGTCATCGCCAACCTGATGTACAAGCAGATGTTCAGCTTCGGCCAGTACGGGCGCGCGAGCGCCATCGCGGTCATTCTCCTGGCGGCCATCGTGCCGATCATGCTGATCAACATCAATCGCTTCCGTGCCCAGGAGGCGGTCCGATGACCGCCGTCGCCACCCCGCAGCAGCCGCGCCTGGGCCGGGTGGCCCGGGTGCGCGGCCACCTCGGTCTCCACACCGTCGTCATCGGACTCATGGTCATCTGGGCCATCCCCACCATCGGGCTGCTGATCAACTCCTTCCGACCGGCAGCGGAGCAAACCTCCAGTGGATGGTGGACGGCGATCGTCCCGCCCTACCAGTTCACCCTCGAGAACTACGCCCACGTCCTGTCCCAACAGGACATCGGGACGAACTTCCTCAACAGCCTGATCATCAGCATCCCGGCGACGGTCATCCCGATCTTCGTCGCGGCATTCGCCGCGTACGCTTTCAGCTGGATGGAGTTCCCGGGGCGCGACGCGCTGTTCGTCGTGGTGGTGGGCCTGCTCGTCGTCCCACTGCAGGCGACCCTCATCCCGATCCTCCAGCTGTTCGCCACGTGGGGCATCGCGGGGAGCTTCCTGGCGGTGTGGCTGGCGCATACCGGGTACGGGCTGCCATTCGCGATCTTCCTGCTGCGCAACTTCATGGGCTCCTTGCCAAGGGAGGTCTTCGAGTCGGCCTCCATCGACGGCGCCAGCCCGGTGACCGCGTTCTTCCGCCTAGCCCTGCCGATGACGGTGCCGGCCATCGCCGCGCTGGCCATCTTCCAGTTTCTGTTCGTGTGGAACGACCTGCTGGTGTCGCTGATCTACATCGGCCTGATCAATCCCGAGAACCTGCCGCTCCCGGTCAGCATCGCCAACCTGGTGACCTCGATCGGCGGCGGCTCCGAGTTCCTCGGGGCGGCCGCCTTCCTGTCGATGATCGTCCCGCTGATCGTGTTCTTCAGCCTCCAGCGGTACTTCGTGCGCGGCATCGTGGGCGGCTCGGTCAAGGGCTAGCCGGGTCGTCGCCCTCGAGGCGGGTGGCGAGCATGTCCAGAACAAGGGCCGACCAAGCGAAGTTGCGCGCCCCGTACCCGGCGCCCGTGAGCGGGTTGTAGTACTCGCGAAAGCCGGACCGTTCCACCAGGGCCAGACTCGCGTCTTCGATCCGACGTGCCAGATCGGCTCGTCCCCGGCGCCGGAGTCCGCGCGCCACCAGCCAGTTCAGGTTGACCCAGGTCGGGCCGCGCCACAGCAGGTTGCCGAGCGGCCGTGGGGAGAACGCGGGGTGGGAGCGGGCCACGCTCGGAATCGGAAAGCGCGCACCGAATTCCGTCTCGTCCTCGAGGCGACCCACGATTCGGGTCACGATCGGTTCCGGGCATTCTGGAAGCAGGAGCGGAAGAAGCCCGGCCACGCTGCCGCCGGGCAACGGATTTCCGACCCGTCCAGCCAGCCCGTGGAAGTCCTCGTCGGCATCGCTCCAGCAGCGGCCTAGGAGTGCCGACGCGGTGCGCTCGGCGCGAGCTCTCATCTCGGCCGCCCCGGCGTCGTCGCCGGACTGGGCAACCAGGTCCGCCAGGACGCGCTGGTTCTCGGCGTAGACCGCGTTGACCAGCACGTCCGCGACCACGAACCGGTCCAGCGCCACCATCTGCGCCGGATCGCGGCCCACCGCGGCCTGGGCCTCGGCGATCGAGCGCCACGCGGCCTCGAAGCCGCTCGGGCTCAGATCATCCACCTGGACGTACTCGTCGAACACCGGGCTCTGGTCCATGCCGGTTTCGTGCGGCTCGAACACAACGATCAGGCCGCTGCCATCGATATCGCGGATGCGGTGGCACCAGTCGTAGTACGCACGCACGGCAGGCAGGAGCTCATGGAGCACGCCGATGCCTCCTCCGCGGAGCACGACCGCGGCCAGTGCCTCGGCCAGCAGGGGCGGCTGCATCGCGTCCGACAGCCAGGGCGTGCGCCAGTTGATCTGGAGCGTCTCCCGGGCGGCGTCACGCAGATCGCGCTCCCAGAGGGTCATGTGGCTGACGAAGCCGTCCGGGAGCTGGTTGGCAAGAAGGGTCCGGAGCTCGGCTGCAGCGCGAGCCGGATCGAAGCGGCTGAGGACGATCGCGTGGAAGCAGGAGTCCCAGAACCATTGGAACGGGTAGGTATCCGGCGACGGACAGACGTAGTCGTAGTCCCGCTGGCACCAATCGGCGTGGCCCTGCCGCCGGTTGGACCGATACAGCGCTCCGACCTTCGAACGCAGCTCGGCCAGCCTGGCTCGCTCGGTGCGGCTCACGGCTCGGAGTCTATCGGCCCCTTGGGACCGCCTGGTCGATCCTGCCCATGACCATCGGTACCTCTGGCGGAACGCGCGCCTGCGAGGCAGACTGTGCGGCCATGGACGGCAACGGGATGTCCGCGAACGGAAAGCCGGCGCACGAGGAGAGGTCCGGGATGGGCCACTTCCCGTCTGGATCGGCCTACCCCCCCATCGAGGAGTACGGGTTCCTCTCCGACTGCGAAACCACGGCCCTCATCGCGCCGAGCGGCAATGTCGAGTGGCTGTGCCTCAACCAGATGGACTCGCCCAGCGTGTTCGGCGCCATCCTGGACCGGGACGCCGGCGGCTTCCGGCTTGGCCCCTCGGATGTCACGGTTCCCGTCTCCTTTCGGTATCTCCCCGGCACGATGATCCTGGAGACGACCTGGCAGACCGAGACGGGCTGGATCATCGTCCGGGACGTGATGCTCATCGGCCCGTGGCGCCATGATCGCGACCGCTCGCACTCCCAGCGCCGCGCCCCGACCGACTACGACGCCGAGCACGTCCTCCTGCGGACGGTCCGCTGCGTCCAGGGCCACGTGCAGGTCAGCCTGGACTGCGAACCGGTGTTCGAGTACGGGCAGACCCTGGGCTCCTGGGAGTTCACCGAAGACGGGTACTTCCAGGCCCGCTGTCAGGCCGACGGCACGACCCAGTCGGTCACCCTGACCAGCGATATCAACCTCGGCTCCGAAGGTCCCCGGGCGCTGGGCCGAACGATGATCAAGGACGGCGAGACGCGGTTCGTGGCCCTCTCCTGGCACACCGGGCAGCCGCCCCGGACCTACGACGAGGCCGAGCGGCGGCTCCTCTGGACCGCCCACCACTGGCAGCACTGGCTGGCGCGCGGAAGCTTCCCCGACCACCCGTGGCGGAGCATCCTCCAGCGTGCCGCGCTCACCCTCAAGGGCCTGACCTACGCTCCCACCGGCGCGATCGTGGCGGCGCCCACCACCTCGCTTCCCGAGACCCGCGGCGGGGAGCGCAACTGGGACTACCGCTACTCCTGGCTGCGCGATTCGACCTTCGCCCTGTGGGGCCTGCACACCCTGGGCTTCAACTGGGAGGCGAACGACTACCTGTACTTCCTGGCCGATGTCGCGGGGGCCGAGGGCGAGCTCCAGGTCATGTACGGCATCAACGGTGGGCCGGTCCCGGAGGAGCAGACGCTCGATCACCTGCACGGCTACCAGGGGGCCCGCCCGGTCCGGATCGGGAATGCGGCGTACGGCCAGCGCCAGCACGACGTGTGGGGAGTCATGCTGGATTCGGTCTATCTCCACGCCCGCCGCGAGAGCCTGGACGAGCGGATCTGGCCCATCCTGGTCCGCCAGGTCGAGTCGGCCCTGCGCTACTGGCGCGAGCCGGACCGCGGCATCTGGGAAGTCCGCGGGGAGCCGAAGCACTTCACGAGCTCGAAAGTCATGTGCTGGGTGGCCGTCGATCGCGGCGCCAAGCTGGCCAGCCTGCGCGAGGAGGCCGAGCTCGCGGAGCGATGGAACGCCGCGGCCGACGAGATCCGGGCCGATATCTGCGCGCACGCCCTCGACAAGCGGGGCGTGTTCACCCAGCACTACGACACCGACGCCCTCGACGCCTCGATGCTGCTCATGCCGCTGGTCGGCTTCCTACCGCCGAGCGACGAGCGGATCCGTCGCACCGTGCTGGCCATTGCCGACGAGCTGACCGAGGACGGCTTCGTCCGCCGCTACCGCGTGGACCAGACCGATGACGGGCTGTCCGGGGACGAGGGCACCTTCACCATCTGCTCCTTCTGGCTGGTATCGGCCCTGGTCGAGATCGGGGAATGGGACCGCGCCCGCCGGCTGTGCGAGAAGCTGCTGAAGAACGCCAGCCCGCTGGGCCTCTACGGGGAGGAGCTGGACCCCGAAACGGGCCGTCACCTCGGCAACTTCCCACAGGCGTTCACCCACCTGGCCCTGATCAACGCGGTGGTCCACGTCATCCAGGCCGAGCAGCGCGGACCGAAGGCGGGTCAGCCCCGTCGGGAGCCGCAGCCGATGGCGGAGCAGGTTCCGGCCCCGATGTCGGGCGACAGCGCCGCCATCACCGTCCTTCCGCGCTCGACCTAAGGCCTCCGGCTTCCCCGGGCACCCCGTCCGCAGCGTCGGGCGAGGTCAGCTCCACGAGAACCGATCCGGTCACATTCACCAGGGTGGTCGCGCCGCGCTGGGTCCGCCAGTCCCGCTGCGCGGCCCGGGTCGTGTGGCCGTGCAGCCACACCACGGGCTGGACGCGCCGGAGGGCGAACGCATAGGCGGCGAAGCCCACGTGGTACTCATCCCCGGGGGTGTCCCCGGCCCCCCGCGGCGGCACGTGGCTGACGATGATCGCGCCCACGGCAGGGTTTGGCGGGCGGAGCAGCACGCGGCCGAGCACCTGGCCCCAGGCGGCCCGCTCGTCGCGACGCGCGGGCTCGCCGTCACGTCCCGGCCACGGCAGGGCAAGGATGGGGACGCCCGGCACCAGCCGGTCGACCCAGCCGGAGGAGGGGGCGGGGATGCCGGGCGGAAACGGCCACGGACCGCGCCGGTCGTGGTTGCCGCGCACGTAGGTCAGGGGTGCCCGGAAGGCGTCCGCCAGGAATCCCAGCCAGTCGGGCGCCAGGTCGCCGCAACCGACGACGAGGTCCACCGGCTCGAGCGCATCCCGGTTCGCGAGCACCTCGAGCGCCGGATCGATCTCATCGGAAACGGCGAGGAGCCGCAGCGGCCGTCCTCCGTGGCGATGGAAAGGCCGCGAGTTCGGCCAACGGAGGGCGAGCCGGCGCGTCACCGGGGCTGTTCGGGGTCGTCGGCCGCGGACTCGATGGTCTGATCGCCCACGCGCGAGTCGGCCGAAAGGCCCGGAGTGTACCGGCCTCGACCCACCGCCCGAATCTGGTCCGATCCGACCAGCACCGGGGCCAGCGAGCCCGATGGGATGGGCGGTTGGCCCGGGAGCATCACGTACCGCACGTCCGCGTCGATGTCCACCTGGCCGTTGGCTCGGGCGGCAGCGACCCGGTTATGGCCGTCGATGACCCAGTACCCTTCGGCCGTCTTCAGCACGTCGATGGGCGGGAGCGTTTCCAGCCGGTCGAGGGCCTTGCGGATGCGCTGGAAGCGCCCGCGCCAGTTCGTGGAGCGGAACGCAGGCAATGGCTGGAAGTCCAAGCCGCGTTGAGCGACGCCCTGAACGGCCGTCCCGATCACCTCGCCCACCGGAACGGCACACAGGCCGAGCTCGCGGACTGGCGCGAGCCGAGCATCTGGATGGACGTCGTACAGATTCGGCAAGGGTCGATTCCGCCGTCGACCCGGGAGCGCCTCGCCAGCTTCGACCACGGCGTCCGCGACCGCTTCCACTCCGGCGGCGAGCCGACCTGCCTTCCCACCGTGCTTGTGTGGCATGCCCCCATGGTAGTGGTCGCGGCCGTCATGCTGGTCATCGTCGCGAGGCCGGCGATCGCGAAACGAGCGTCTATCATGGCCGTCGCCCTCGCGGGCGGGAGTAGCTCAGTTGGCAGAGCGTCAGCCTTCCAAGCTGAATGTCGCGGGTTCGATCCCCGTCTCCCGCTCCAACCTCCGCGACCCTCAGCCGCGCTCCAGGCGCTCGGCGAGGCGGGCTTTCACTGCGGGCCACTCGTCGGCGAGGATCGAGAAATAGACCGTGTCCCGGACGTAGCCGTCGGGCAGCCGCATGTGGCGGCGCAGGGTGCCCTCCCGGACCGCGCCCAGCCGGGCGATGGCGGCTTGCGAGCGCTCGTTGCGCCCATCGGTCTTCAGGGCGACCCGACCGGCGCCCAGCGTCTCGAAGGCGTACGTCAGCTGGAGGAGCTTGGCCTCGGTGTTGACCGCCGTCCGTTGGAAGGCAGGCGTGATCCAGGTCCAGCCAATCTCGACCCGGTCGTGGTCGGGCTCGATGTCGCCGAAGCGCGTGGAGCCGATCGCCTTGCCCGAGGCCTTGTCGACGGTGGCCCACGCCACGAACTCGGGGCGCAGGGCATAGGCCAGATACGCGTCCCAGCCCTCCGGACCGGACAGCACGGTGCCCATGTAGCGCCAGGTGTCGGGGTCGGCGGCCGCGGCCAGCAGGTCGTCGCGGTGCCGCCCCTCGAGGGGCTCGAGCCGGACGACCCGCCCCTCGAGCGTCACCCGCTCCGGGCGGAGCATGAAACGCCGACCGCGCCGGGCTACGCCCCGGAGGGCGTGGTCACCGCTGCGGCCACCCAGCCGGGGATCTCGCGCCGGAGCGTCTCGAGCGGCAGCGAGCCGTGGCCAAGCACCTCGTCGTGGAAGGCGCGGAGGTCGAACCGGTCGCCCAGCCGCTCCTTCACGTCCTCGCGTGCGCGCTCGATCTCGCGCTGGCCCATCTTGTAGCTGAGGGCCTGGCCGGGCCAGATCGTGTACCGATCGACCTCGATCTCGGCGTCGACCATCGGCAGCGAGCCCCGCTCGTGCATGAAGGTGATCGCGCGGTCGCGGGTCCAGCCCATCGCGTGCAGCCCGGAGTCGACGACCAGGCGCGCGGCCCGGAAGGACTGGGCGTCAAGCATCCCGAGCCGCTCGGCATCGGTCTGATAGAGGTCCATCTCATCGGCAAGTCGCTCGGTGTAGAGTCCCCAGCCCTCCACGTACGCGGAGCCGGCCATCTTCGCGCCGATGGTCCGGAACCGGCCGAGGCCCTGGAGATCCATCTCGATCGCGATCTGGAAGTGGTGGCCCGGGGTCGCCTCGTGGAACGTGATCGACGCGATCTTGTGGAGCTGGCGCTGGTCGGGCTGGTAGGTGTTCAGGTAGTACTGGCCGGGGCGCGAGCCGTCCAGGGTGGGCGGCATGTAAAAGGCCGGGGCGGACTCCCGCTCGCGGTACTCCTCCACCGGGAGGACGACGCAGTTCGCCGCCGGCAGCCGTCCGAAGTAGCGCGGCGCGGTGGCGTACGCCCGGTCGGTCTGCTCGCGGGCGAGCTCGATGATGTGCGCCGGGTCCGACGTCCGGTTGGCGGGGTCCTCGGCCAGGGCGGCATTGAAGGCGTGCCGGTCGGCATGGCCCTGCCGCCGCGCGATCTCGTCCTTCTCGGCCTCGATCTTCTCGAGGTCCTCCATCCCGAAGGCGTGGACCTCCTCCGGCGTCGCGGCGACGGTGGTCTGCATTCGGATGCACAGCCCGTACGCCTCATGGCCGTTGGGGGTGTCGCTGATGCCCGGGGTCGCGGCGGCGTGCGGGGTGTACGTCTCGGCGAGGTAGTCGCGGAGCTTCTGGAGCGCCGGGTACAGGTCGGTCGCAACCGATGCCCGGATCGCCTCGCGGCCGGACTCGTCGGCGACGTTCGCCAGGACGACCGGCGGGGCGACATCCGCGGGGACGGTCAGCATCCGGTCGATCTGCTCGATCGCCTTGCGAACCGGCACCGCCGGCGAGGTCCGGCCATCGGCGATGCCCTCGTCCAGGGTCTCGATGTGCTGGTCGATCAGCCCGCTGAAGGCGGCGTACCGGGCGAGCAGCCGGTCGAGGCCGACCTCGGTGTCGACTCTCTGGTACTGAGCGATCTCCGACGGCCAGGTCTGGACGCCGGACATGTGGTTGACGGCCAGCTGGTAGAGCTTGCGGTCCTGGGCCTCGAGGTAGTTCTGGGCGATGAGGATCAGGAGGTCGCGGGTGATGACCGACTCGACGTCGAGGCTGGCGGGGTCGATCGCCTCGGCCTCGGCGAGCGCCTGGGTCAGGGCGGCGCGCTCGGCCGCGCGACCGTTCGGACCGAGGTCCGGCCAGCGCTCGTCGTAACGGTCGTCGCCGTAGATCGTGGCGGTGATGGGATCGCGTTCGAGGACGCCTTCCCAGAACCGATCGGCCAGCTCGGAGACGGCCAGGTTGGGATCGTGGTGGGACACGGAACCAGATACCTCGTGGTCAGCAGGGGTGGGCTTCGGCGGACGGGCACGAAGATGAGTGCCCCCGGAGTGTAGCCCGGTCAGCGGCCCCCGAACAGGTCTGTCAGGAGCGCGGGCGGGGTGGCCTCCAGCTGGTCGTAACGGCACGACGCCGGCTTGCGATCCGGCCGCCAGCGCTGGAACTGGGTGGCGTGTCGGAATCGGTCACCCTGGAGGTGGTCGTAGGCGACCTCGACCACCCGCTCGATCCGGAGCGGCTCCCAGGAGAGGTCCTTGCCGCGGTTCCATCGGCTCGTCGCGCCGGGCATGCGCCGCCCCTCCCAGGCCGCCTCGGCCTCCTTCCACTCCCGCCACGGATGGTGCCTGAGGGCGTCCTTGCGGAGCGGCTCGAGCTCGGCGGCCAGCTCCCGGCGCCGCGCCTCGCTGAACGAGCTAGCGACACCGACGCTCTGGAGTGTCCCCGCGTCGTCGTACAGGCCCAGCAGAAGGGAGCCGACCATCGTTCCCGGGCCGTTCTTGTGCCAGCGAAAGCCGGCGAGCACGCAGTCGGCGGTGCGCTGGTGCTTGATCTTGATCATCTCCCGCTTGCCGGGGACGTAGCGAAGGTCGGCCGGCTTCGCGACGACTCCGTCCAGCCCGGCCCCCTCGAACACCTCGAACCAGTGCTGGGCGGTCTTCGGGTCGTCGGTCGCCGGCGTGAGCTGGAGCGAATCGGGCGGTTTGGCCAGCAGCTGCTCCAGGCCGGTGCGCCGGTCGGCGAACGGGCGGTCGCGGAGGTCCTTGGCGCCATCGGCCAGCAGATCGAACGCGACGTAGGAGGCGGGCGCCTGCTCGGCCAGCATCGCGACCCGCGAGGCGGCGGGGTGGATCCGGAGCAGGAGCGCGTCGAAGTTCAGCTCGCCCTCGGTGGCGATCACGATCTCGCCGTCGAGGACGAACCGGTCCTTGGGCTTCCCGATCTTCCGGAACGGCTCCTCGAGCTCGGGGAAGTAGCGGTTCAGCGGCTTGAGGTCGCGGCTCTGGATGTAGACCTCCGGCCCGTCGCGGAAGACCAGGGCGCGGAAGCCGTCCCACTTCGGCTCGTAGCGCCAGCCGGGACCGGTCGGGATGGCCGGCTGCGGCTTGGCGAGCATCGGCTCGATGGGCGGCTCGATGGGAAAGGCCACGGACCGATGGTACCCGGCCACTGCCGCATACTCCGGCCGTGGCCATCTCCCTCCGCTTCCTCGGCGCCGCCGGGGGCGTCACCGGGTCGCAGTACCTGCTCAGCGTCGGCCAGCGGCGGGTCCTCGTCGACTGCGGCCTGTTCCAGGGCGGGATGGAGGAGATCGCCCGCAACCGGATGGCGTTCTCGTACGGGTCCCGCGACGTCGACGCGGTCCTCCTGACCCATGCTCACAACGACCACATCGGCCGGCTGCCGGCGCTCGTCCGGGCCGGCTATCGCCACCCGGTGTTCACGACCGATGCGACCGCAGACCTCGCCGAGATCGTCCTGACCGACTCCGCCCACCTCCAGATGTACGCCGCGGAACGCTGGAAGAAGCATCACCCCGAAGAGGCGGCCGTCAAGGCGGCCGCCCAGGCGAGCGGCGGCGAGTCGGAGGCTACCGCCACCGAGACCGAGATGGCGGCCACCGCGGCGAAGGTCCCGAAACCGGCGCCGATGCATACCGAGTCCCACACGCCGCTGTTCGACGTCGACGACGTGCAACGGACGATCGACCTCGTCCGGCCGGTCGCCTACCAGGGACCGGTTACCGTCACCGAAGGGGTCGAGGCCACCTTCTACGACGCGGGCCACATCCTGGGCTCGGCGATCATCGAACTGCGGGTCCGCGATCACGGCGGCGAGGAGATGACGATCGTCTTCTCCGGTGACCTGGGCCGACCGGACACACCCATCCTCCGCGACCCGACCCCGTTGACTCACGCGGACGCGGTCATCGTCGAGTCGACCTACGGCGACCGCGAGCATCCCGACGCCAGCCAGGCGATCGCCGAGCTGACCGCGGTCGTCAACGAAGTCGCCGCCCGGGGCGGGGTCCTGCTCATCCCGGCCTTCGCCATCGGTCGCACCCAGCACGTCGTCTGGCTGCTCGACGACCTCGTCCGCAAGGGGGCGATCGCGCACCTGCCGCTGTTCATCGACTCGCCGATGGCGTGCGAGGCCAACGACGTCTACCTCCGCCACCCGGAGGGCTATGACGCCGAGACGCTGGCGCTCCTCCAGTCCGGGGACTCGCCGCTCGTCTACCCGGGCCAGGCCTGCACGACCAGCGTCGAGGCGTCCAAAGCGATCGTCGGCAGCCCGCGGCCGTTCATCCTCGTATCGGCAAGCGGGATGCTCACCGGTGGGCGGATCCTCCACCACCTCAAGGACCTGCTCCCCGACCCCGCCACGACGCTCCTGTTCATCGGCTACCAGGGCGAAGGGACCCTGGGCCGATACCTGGCCGACGGCGGCAAGGAGGCCCACATCGACGGCAAGACCTGGCCGGTTCGCTGCCGGGTGCAGACGATCTCCGGCCTCTCGGCGCACGCCGACGAGACCGAGCTCGACACCTGGATCGGCCACTTCGGGACGGCGTCCCAGGCGGACGGCAAGCCGCGGGCCGTCTACGTCACCCATGGCGAGCCCGACGCCGCGGCCGCCTTCGCGGCCCGCATCGGTCGCAACCTGGGCGTCCAGGCCGTGGTGCCCGCGCTCGGCGAGTCGGTGACCCTCCGGGCCTGAGCCGCTCCGGCTACCATCGGCTCCCATGTCGCCTCGCCCGGTGGTCAGCATCCTCACCGACTTCGGCGCCCGGGATCCCTCGGGCGCGATCTGCGAGGGCGTGATCCTGGGCATCTGCCGCGAAGCAGCCGTGATCCATATCAGCCACGACGTCACGAAGTTCGCGATCCGCGACGGCGCGCTGATGCTGTGGTGCGCGCTGCCGTTCCTGCCGGTGGGGACCCACATGGCGGTCGTGGATCCGGGGGTCGGCACCGCGCGCCGCCCGGTGGCGGTCACCACGGGCCGTGGCGACGTCCTGATCGGGCCGGACAACGGGCTGCTGATGCCGGCCGCGGAGAAGCTGGGCGGGGTGGTCGCCGCCCACGAGCTGACCAGCGAGGCGTACCGGCTCCATCCGGTCAGCACCAGCTTCCACGGGCGCGACATCTTCGCCCCGGCGGTCGCCCACCTGGCGAGTGGCGTGCCGGTCGGCGAGCTCGGGCCGGCGCTCGACCCGGCGTCGCTCGTCGCGCTCGACATCCCGCCGGCCACCGCCATTCCGGGAGGGGTGGCGACCAGCGTCGTCTACGTCGACACCTTCGGGAACTGCAAGCTGGCCGGCATGCGGGCCGACCTGGAGGCTTCCGCCGGACCGATGCACCCCGGTCGCGCGGTCCGGATCGAGGCCAACGGTGCCCCGGCCCGGGACATGGCCTGGTCCGACACCTTCGGCAACGTCGCGACGGGTGAGCCGATGCTCTACGTCGACAGCTACGACCGCCTGACCGTGGCGGTCAACCAGGGGAACGCCGCCGAGCGGCTGGGCCTGGCCCAGGACCAGCCCATCCGGATCACCGTCGCATGACGAACCCGACGACCGATCCGGTCGTCGTCGTCGAGGGCCTCTCCTTCCGATACCGGCGCGGGATCGAGCCCGCCCTGCGCGACATCGCCCTCGAGATCCAGCCCGGCGAGGTGCTCCTCGTGGCCGGCCCCTCGGGGTGCGGCAAGTCGACCCTCATCCGAGCGTTGAACGGCCTCATCCCCCACTCGTACAGCGGTGAGCTGACCGGCTCGGTCCGGGTGGGCGGGCTCGATACCCGGGCGACGACCCTCAAGGGGCTGGCCACGGTCGTCGGGACGGTCATCCAGGAGCCGACCCGCCAGCTCGTGGCCTCGACCGTCCCCGCCGAGCTGACCTTCGGGCCGGAGAACCTCGGCGTCGAGCACGAGGAGATCGGACGCCGGCTGGTCGCGGTCGCGGCCGCCAGCGGGCTCGAGCCCCTGCTGGGGCGCACGACCGATGAGCTGTCCGGCGGCGAGGCCCAGCAGATCGCGATCGGTGGCGCGCTCATGCTCCGACCGCGGCTGCTCGTCCTCGATGAGCCGCTTGCCAACCTGGATCCGGCGTCCGCCAGCCGGCTGCTGGCTCTCGTCCGCCGTCTCGCCGACGAGGGGACCGCGGTGGTCCTCGTCGAGCATCGGATCGAGGACGTGCTGGAGGCCCGCCCAGAACGCGCCCTGTACATGGAGGACGGGGCGATCCGGTACCTGGGCTCGATGGCCGGCTTCCTCGAGACGGCGGACCCTACCCGGGTCAAGCTGCCGTTCGACGCGTGGCTGCGCCGCGCCCGGGCGGGCGCGGCGCCATCGGCCTCATCGGACAGCGACGCGGATGTGGTGGCCAACGGGCAGGCGCCGCGGATCGAATGGCGGGGCGTGGACGCCGGGTACGACGATCGAACGGTCCTCCACGAGATCTCGGCCGCGCTGGGGGCCCACGAGCGGGTCGCCGTGCTGGGACCCAACGGGTCGGGCAAGACGACGCTGTTCAAGTCCGCCATCGGGCTGCGGCCACTGACCGCCGGGGACGTCCTGGTCGACGGGGCGACCATCGCCGGGCGGGGCGTGGCCGAGCTGGCGACCACCTTCGGCTACGTGTTCCAGAACCCCTCGCAGATGCTGTTCGCGGCCACGGTCCGCGAGGAGCTCCTGTTCGGGCCGCGCAACCTGTTGCGCGACCCCGACGGCTTCGACGGGCTCGTCGCGACGTCCCTGACGCGGGTGGGCCTGGACGAGGAGCCTGAGGTCGGCGAGCGGCCGCCCCGGACCCTCTCCCACGGCCAGCAGAAGCGGCTCGCGATTGCGGTCGCCCTGGCCCTCGAACCGCGTACGCTGGTGCTTGACGAACCCTCGGCCGGACAGGACTATCGAAGCGCCACCGCGTTCATGAGGGAGGTGGAACGGATCGCCGGACTGGAGAGCATCTACTTCGTCACCCACGACGTGGACCTGGCCCTGACCACCGCCGATCGGATCATCCTGCTGAAGGACGGTCGGATCGCCGCCGACGGGACGCCCCACGAGGTCGTCCAGGATCGGGACCGCTGGCGGGCCTGCAACCTGCGCGAGACCTCGCTCATGGAGGCGAACCGCCAGCATGGTGTCCGGGGCAGCCGATTCCTCGGTCCCGAGGCCCTCGCCGCCCAGCTCAGCCACCAAGCGCACTGACATCGGAGGAAGCATTTCGCCCATGACTGCCGTCGCCGAGTCCCCATCCCCATCCACCAGCCCGTGGTCGGTCACGACCCGGGTCATCGTGTACGCCGCCATCGGAGCGGCGCTGTACGCGCTCTTCAACTGGATCTCGTTCGCGATCGCCATCCCGGGTGCGAACAACGTGAGCGTGCGCCCGCACTACGGGCTGCTGACGTTCTTCGGCTTCGCGTTCGGACCGATCGTCGGGTTCCTGACCGGCTTCATCGGCAACGTGGTCGGCGACCAGCTCACCGGCTGGGGCGCCTTCACCTCGTGGCCGTGGAGCGTGGCCAACGGGCTCGCTGGCCTCGTCGCCGGCCTGTTCCCGTTCATGCTCGCCAGCCGGATGCAGAGCGTTGGCAGCAAGGCGGCCTGGTCGGCCGTGGCCGGCGTGGTGGCCACCCTGATCGGCTTCCTCTTCATCTTCGTCGAGTTGGTGACCCAGTCGGAGATGGGCTTCAACGCGATCCTGACCGAGGAGTACATCCCGACCGTGATTGCGAATTCGATCGCGGCCGCGATCGTGACCCCCATCCTCGTCCTCGCCTGGGAGCCGATCTCGGCACAGATGGGGCGCTAGCCGCCTGACGCGCGCCGCGCATGCGGGCCGCGTTTGCGTACCTGGGCCGAGGGTCGTGGCTCGCCCGCCGCGACCCTCGGTCGTTGCTGCTCGCCGCGTTCCTGTTCGTGATCGGGGCGCCGCAGCTGCGTGACGCGCGCCACCTGCTCGTCGTCGCGATCCTGGCCCTGGGCTACTACGCCCTGGCCTCCATCCCCTGGCGGACCGTCCGGCGCCAATGGGCGTACCTGCTCGTCGTCATCACCGCCGTCGCGTGCATCAACGCCCTGATCACCGGTGGCCAGTCTGGCGGGTTCTCGGGCACGGACACCCACGTCCTGTTCACGATCCCGCCGTTCGGGGCGGAGGTCACCGCCGAGGGGCTCAGCCTGGTCATCACCCAGGTCCTGCGGTTCGTGGCCATCGCGGCGGTCGGCTTCCCGGTCGCCTACGCGATCGCCCCCGGCGACTTCGGGCCGGCGCTCCACCAGCTGGGGTTGGGGAACCGACTGCCGGTCATGGTCGACCTCACCGTCCGCTTCATCCCGACCCTGTCGGAGGAGTTCACCGAGACGATCGACGCGCAGCGGGTCCGCGGCTTCGACCCGCTCCAACGGGGCGGCGGCCCGGTGGCCCGCCTCAAGCGCCTCGCCCCGGTGTTCGTGCCGGTCACCGTGGGCTCGTTGACCGGGGCCGAGGACACGATCGACTCGATGGACCTGCGTGGATTCGGGATCGGGCGCCGCACCTGGTTCCGCCGGCTGAAGATGGACGGCTGGTCGTGGGTCGTGGTCGGCGCCTTCGTTGCGTTCCTCGTGATCGCGACCTGGCTCAACCTGGCCGGCCTGACGAACCACTACCTGCTGCCGATCTTCGTCCCCAACTGATCGGCCGCGAGCGGCGCGCTGATCTCGGGCACGCTCCGGGTCGTGGATGGGCCGTGGATAAGTCCCCGAGAATCCCCGCAATTCGTGGATAAGGGCTATTGGCGGATCGGTCGCCGTCCCCTATTGTTCCGGTTGTCCCGGAGGAGCCGGGCGAGTCCCGAGATTGCATCAAGGGGCCCGCGAGGTTCCTCCGGGGCGTTTTTGCGCCCGGTGAGGTTTTCGGCTACCTTTCGCTTTGATATGCAAAGCGACCCCGTCCTCACCCCGACCCCCATCCACCCCGACCCGCAGATCGCGCATGCCCTCTCGCGGGGCCACCTGTTTCACATGACGACCACCGGACGCAAGAGCGGCCAGCCGCGCCGGATCGAGCTCGTCTTCCACAACATCGACGGCCGCGTGATCGTCAGCGGCAAGCCCGGCCGCCGCGACTGGTACGCGAACGTCCTCGCCAACCCGGACATCACGTTCCACCTGGTCGGGCCAGTCCAGGCGGACTTGCCGGCGCTTGCTCGCCCCATCACGGAGCCGGTCGAGCGGCGCCGGGTCATGGAACAGGTGGCCAGCAACTGGCGATCGTCCGACCACATCGAGCTGTTCATGGAGCGCAGCCCGCTGATCGAGGTCACCTTCCCCCAGGCGGAAGCCGCCTAGCCCGCTCCCCCGTCACCGCTACTCAGTGACGATCAGGGCGGTCACCATCCCGAACATCCCCTCGTCGCTCTCGGCGTGGCTCAGGATGTGGCAGTGGAATGCCCAGACGCCAAGCTCGCTGGCCCGGATGAGCACGTCGACGCGCTGACCGGGGGCCACCAGGACGGTGTCCTGGTAGTACGGATGCTCCAACGGGTACCCATCGACCGCAATGACCTGCTGCGGGATCCCGTGCAGGTGCATGGGATGGATCTGAAGCCCTTCGTTCATGTACCGGACCCGGATCAGCTGGCCCTGGGTGGCCACGATCGGTGCGGTGGCCGGGAACCCCTTGCCGTTGATCGTGAACCCAAGTGGCCCGTCGTTCAGGATCATGGCCGTGTCGACATCGACCGGCGGATCGGCCGGGTCCTCGACGACGAACGCGCCGAGCAGGCCCATCGGCACCTGGCGCTGCGCCATGAAATGGCTGTGATACATGTGCGAACCCGAGTTCCGGACCGTGAACTCGTAGGTGAAGCTCTCGCCGGGCAGGATCGCGTCCTGGGTGATGGCCGGCACGCCGTCCATCGCGTTCGGGACGATCAAGCCATGCGAATGAAGGGTGGTCGGGACGTCCAGCTCGTTGTGGAGGACGATCCGAACCCGGTCGCCCAGCTGGACGCGGATTTCCGGCCCCGGAACCATGCCGTTGTAGGCCCACGCCTCGACGAAATGCCCCTTCTCGACTTCCCACTGGATGACCGATGCCGTCAGCTCGAAGACCTTCGTCCCGTCGGCCAGGATTTCCGGCTCGAGCAGCTGGCCACCGTGGGCCGAAGTCTCCTCGGGAAATCGGGCGGTGACTGCGGCGTCCACGTCCCGCATCTCCTCGGCCGTCATCGCTTCGTGCCCGCCGCCTGCACCGGCGACGGTCACCGTGCCGGTCATCCCGCCGTCGGCGTGGCCGGGGACCGTGCACTGGAACGTCGTGCCGCCCTCGGGGATGACCACGTCGAACATCACCATCTCGCCCGGCTCCGCCGACTGGCTGGGCTGGCCGTCGAAGGTGAGGTCATGGAGGATGGCGCCGGTGTTCGTGAAGTGGACGGTGTAGGTCCCGGGCTCGGGGACGTCGACCTCGGACGGATCGAACCCCAGGTCGAAGGCGCTGATCATGATCTCGCCGATGGGCGCGCCGGGATCGCCGCCGGTGCCGGCGCTGGGCGCTGGACTGGAGGACGGGATACCGGCCGACCCCACCGTCAGGATGGTGAAGACGAGCGTCAGCACGATGACGCTGGTGACAGCGGCGGCGTAGAGGAAGAGACGGCCCATGGTGTACTGCTCCTTCTCAGGTCAAGGCGGATGGATCGGGTTTGAACGGTTCGGCATCGGATCCGTGGCTCAGGGCTGGGCGCGGAGGAGCCCCATCGAGCTCCCGGAGGACCCAGTCCGCCGTCCAGCGCGCAGCTCGGTGCATGAGGGCACGATCGGCAACGAAGCCCAGCGGACCGCCGGGCGGGACATAGCGCCCCTCGATTGCGATTTCCCCTGGTCGGGCCGTGAGCCATCCGGAAAACACCGGAAAGAGCGGAGCGAGGTTGGCCGATCGCCAGCTGATCTCGACGGTCAACGTCGCCCGCTCGTCCATGGCGACCGGGCCGAGGTCCACGTACGCCGACTTGTGGATCACCGACAGCGCGCCGCGGGACGGGGTTCCGAGGCGGAGGTCGGTCGCGTAGCGACGCATGCCGCGCGGAGCACGGTCAGTGCTGATTCCCAGCCAGGCCTCTGGCCCACGGGCACGGAGCCGCCGCTCGAGGGTCTCGACCTCGTGCTCGGTGTGGAGGCTCGTGCGCAGGTGCGCTTCTCCGGTCGCCGTCGCCATACGTGACGCGAGGGTGCCCTGCCGCCGCGTCGCGGCGGCAGGTGCGAAGGGCCCGAATCGACGGGCCGTTAGGCCGGTGACCGCGGGGGGCTGGTGCGCCACCCTCGCCGTGCAGAGGAATCCCGGACTGGCTGTACCACGAAAGGCGGCAGGACCATGACTCGCATCCTTGTCAGCACCGCGTCGAAACACGGCGCCACGCATGAGATCGGCGACGCGATCGCGGCTGCCCTCGAGGCGAAGGGCATCGAGGCATTCACGACCCACGCGGCGGATGTCACCTCGCTGGAGGGGGTGGATGCGGTGGTCATCGGCAGCGGCGTCTACGCCGGTCGCTGGCTGGAGCCCGCCAAGGCGCTGATCGACCGGTTCCAGGCGGAGCTTCGTCTGCTTCCCGTGTGGCTGTTTTCGAGCGGTCCGCTCGACGGCGCCCAGAAGCCCGACGACGTTCCTCTGGACGCGGTTGCGATGATCGAGATGTCCGGTGCGCGAGCCCACCGGGTTTTCGCCGGTCGCCTGACACCCGGGGACCTTGGATTCGCGGAGCGCGCTGTCGTGAAGCTCGTGAAGGCTCCCTACGGCGATTTCCGTGACTGGGCCGAGATCTCGGCCTGGGCGTCCGAGATCGCCGAGGCCGTGGTGCCGGCAGACGTCGCGGCGGCATCGCGATGAACATCGTCGAGGCCACCCGCGAGAACGATGCATTCCGGCGGGAGCTCATCACCGGCGCCCATGAGCAGGTCGTGGCCATGGCAATCCCGCCTGGCGGCGAGATCGGCGAGGAGGTCCATCCGGATACCGACCAGGCGCTCGTCTTCGTCGACGGCGAGGGCGAGGCACGGATCGGCGGGGAGACATTCCGCGTGGCGGCGCAGGAGCTCGTCTTCGTCCGCGCCGGCACGATCCACAACTTCGTCAACACCGGGCGGGGCGTGCTGAGGCTCTACACGATCTATGCCCCGCCGCATCACGCACCCGGGACGGTGCACCTCACGAAGGCCGACGCCGACCGCGCCGAACGCGAGGAAGGGAGCGCGTGAACGGGTCGCCCGTTGGGGGAGATCGCGTCGAGGTATCTGCCGACGGGGTCACGACAGTTTGGTGACCAGTGGCCCGCGGGGGGCTGCTACCGTCACGTCCGTGGACGACCGCGTCGGGCTCGTTGATCGGTCCAATCGTGAGCGCGAAACGCTGGATGCCGCGGTTCGGAGCATCGCCGGCGAGCTCGACCTGGACCGTGTCCTGCAGCTGATTGTCGATCGGGTGCGGGACCTGGCGGATGGCGAGTACGCGGCGATCGGAATCGTGGGTCCGGATGCGACGCTCGAGCGGTTCGTCACGAGCGGGATCACGGCCGCGCACCGGAGCCGGATCGGCGCCCTGCCGGTGGGCCTCGGCCTGCTGGGCCTCATCATCCGGGAGAGCACGTCCGTTCGCATCCCCGAGATCGGCGCCGACCCGCGGAGCAGTGGCTTTCCGGCGAACCACCCGCCCATGCACAGTTTCCTGGGCGTCCCCATCCGGCTCCGCGACCGCGCGATCGGCAACTTCTACCTGACGAACAAGCGCGCGGCGGCGGAGTTCAGCCTCGAGGACCAGCAGCTGGTCGAGCGGTTTGCCCTGCATGCGGCCATCGCCATCGACAACGCTCGGTTGCACGAGCAGGTGCGGCGCCTGGCCGTCGTGGAGGAACGCGACCGGATCGGTCGCGACCTGCATGATGGGGTCATCCAGCGGCTGTACGCGGTCACGCTGGCCCTCGATGACGTGCCCGAGCTGATGGATGAGGCGCCCGGTGACGCCCGCGACCGGGTGGAGCGGTCGATCGAGGCCCTCCAATCCGCGATCGGCGACATTCGATCGTTCATCTACGACCTTCGTCCCGTGCTCCTGTCGGCGGGCGACCTCCGCGCCGCCCTGCTCGAGCTCGCGGATGAGTTGGCTCGATCCGGGCACACCGCCGTCAGCGTGGAGATCGAAGGCGACCCGCTCCTCCCTCCCGAGCTGGCGCGCGAGCTGGTGGCGATCGCCCGAGAGGGGCTCAGCAACGTGGGCCGGCACGCGGCGGCGAAGCACGCCACGCTACGACTCGCATTCTCGGACCAGACGGCACGCCTGACGATCACCGACGACGGCCGCGGATTCGACCCGGGCCGGCCGGCGGATCCCCAGCACCACGGGATGATCAACATGCGCGACCGGGCGGCGGCGCTCGGCGGGCGGCTGGTCGTCACGTCGACGACCGGCACCGGCACCCAGGTGGCGGCCGAGGTGCCGTCGCAACGCCCGGGAGGTCCCCGGTGACCGGGACCGAACGGCCGGCGACGAAGCCGCTTCGCGTGCTCCTCGTCGACGACCACGAGGTCGTGCGCCAGGGACTTCGGGCGCTGCTCGATCGGCGTCCGGCATTCCAGGTCGTGGCGGATGTCGGCACCATGGCCGACGGGATCTCGGCCGCCGGCCGCTACCAGCCCGATCTGGTGCTCATGGACGTGCGGCTTCCCGATGGCAACGGCGTTGAAGCCTGCCGAGCCATCCGCGCGGAGCGGCCCGCGACCCGGGTCGTGATGCTGACCAGCTACCCGGACGAGGAGGCCGTCCTGGCAGCCATCCTCGCCGGCGCGAGCGGCTACCTGCTGAAGGAGATCCGCGGCCGGGACCTCGTCGCCGCCCTCGAGGCGGTGGGCCGCGGCGACTCACTGCTGGACCCCGCGGTCACCGAGCGGGTCCTGGAGCGCGTTCGGCGCCTCGCCGCCGGGGACGCCCACGATGAGCTCGCGACGCTCACGTCGCAGGAGCGAAAGATCCTCATGCTCGTGGCGGAGGGAAAGACCAACCGGGAGATCGCGGGCGAGGTCTTCCTGTCCGAGAAGACCGTCAAGAACTACGTCTCGTCCATCCTGTCGAAGCTCGACCTCCAGCGCCGCGCGCAGGCTGCGGCCTTCGTCGCGAAGCACCACCTCGGCGGCGACGGCACCTGACGGGCACGCCAGGAACTCCGGTCACCCGACTAGCGACCGATCACGAGCTCAGCCGTGAGGCCCTCGGATTCAGGGCCGCCCACGCGATCTATGCCGGGGTCCAGCTCGCGGCCCTGGGTTACGTCTGGACCTGCGCACTGACACGTCGGCGCGACGCAGCCCTCGCCGCCAGCGTGGGACTCCTCCTGGTCGAAGGGACGGCCCTGGTCGTCGGCCGCGGAAACTGCCCCCTGGGGCCATTCCAGCGGCGACTCGGTGATCCGGTCCCACTGTTCGAGTTGGTCCTCCCACCTCGAGCAGCGAAGGCTGCCGTGCCGGTCCTGACGTGCGTCGCCGTGGCCGGCTTGGCCGCGCTGCTCGTCCGTCGACCGAGGCCGCCGGTTGCGACCGGCCGACGCTCAGCCGCGCCGGTCAGGGACCGGTAGCCGCCTCCGGCCGCCGGCGGCCGATGCGGCCGAGGTGCGTGTCCTGGAACGAGGTCGGCAGCTTCAGCCCGTAGCCGAGCGCCCGGTCGAAACCGACGTGTGCCGCCAGGATCGCGGCGACCGCCAGCGGCCACAGCGTGTGGCCGAAGATCGCGAGCAGGGCGAACGCCACCGCGATTGCCCAGTTGTGGACGAGGTTGTAGGTGATCGCGCCGACCCGGGGCCCGGCCAGGTAGCCGAGCGCCGAAAGGTCGGGAATCAGCAGCGCCGGGATCAGCAGGATCGGCGAGCCGCCGATGGTCAGCCAGGCGACGACGCCCGCCACCCCGATCGCCGCCGACTCGATCCGGAGGATCCAGGCGACGCTGCGGTCCGGCTCGGTCATTCCCACTTGAACAGGCGGGTGGCGATGACGAACGAGATGACCGCCCAGACGGCGAGGCCGATGATGTCCGGCCCGATGACGTCCAGGCCGGCCCCGTCGTTGATGACGGCCCGCAGCGCGTCGTTCAGGTAGGTCAGCGGCAGGAAGCGGGTCACCTGCTGGAGGAACTCGGGCATCGCCTCCCGGGGGAAGAACGACCCGGACAGGAACATCATCGGCAGGCTGATCAGGTTGGCCACCGGGGCTGCCTGGTTCTCGTTCTTCGCCCAGCCCGCGACGCCGAAGCCCATCGCCAGGAACACGATCGAGCCGACGATGCTGAGCGCCAGGACGACGAAGATGCTGCCGACCAGCTGGACCCCGAACCAGATGCCCACGCCCAGGAGGATCAGCACCTGGACGATGGTGATGAGCAGACGTGAGCTGACCTGCGCCCCGAGGAAGTAGTTCGGGGAGGTCGGCGTCGCGAACAGCCGGCGCAGGGTGCCGGTGGTCTTGAGCTGGACGAAGCCGAACGCCACGCTGAAGAGGCCGAGCTGCATGATCGTCAGCCCCAGGATGCCGGGGACGAGGAAGTCGATGTAGCCGAGGTCGCGACCGGCCACCTCCTCGACGACGACGAGCGGCTCGGGTGAGCCGCCACCGGCCGTGACCAGGGCCTGGGCGACGACCGCGTTCACGACCAGCAGGGCGGTCTGCCCTTCCTGGGCAGTCGCCTCGTTCGTGAAGGCGGTCAGCGGCTGGAATCCGTCCGATCCAGGCGGGATGAGCTCCCAGCCCTCGGGGAACACGACGACCAGTGCCCGGTCGCCCTCCTCCAGCGCTGCCAGCTCGTCCTCCCGGGATCCCTCGGTGATGGTCAATATCGGCACCTGGCCGAAGGCGGTGATCACCCCCTGGCTCGAGGCCGTCCCGGCCTCGTCGACGACGCCGACCTCGAGCTCGGCGGCGGCGCCGAAGTTCAGCACCCCGAAGATCAGCATGATCACGAGCGGCAGGAAGAAGCTGAAGAAGACGGCCGTCCGGTCGCGGAGGAAGGTCTTGGCCGACGCGACGAAGAGGTGCCAGAAGATCTCGACTCGCCCGGCCATCGGTCAGTCCTCGCGAAGCTCGTGGCCGGTGAGGTCGATGAACACGTCCTCGAGGTTGGCGAGCCGCTCCCGACGCTCCTTCGTGAAGCCGCGGTCGAGGAGCGCGTTGATCAGCTTGTCGGGCGTGTCGAGAGCGACGATCTTGCCCGCGTCCATGATCGCGACCCGGTCACAGAGCGCCTCCGCCTCCTCCATGTTGTGGGTCGTCAGGATCACCGTGTGGCCGCGCACGCGGATCTCGCTGATCAGGCCCCACATGTGGCGTCGGGCCTGCGGGTCGAGACCGGTCGTCGGCTCGTCGAGGAACAGGATCCGCGGGTCGTTGACGAGCGCCGCGGCAATGCTGAACCGCTGCTTCTGGCCGCCGGACAGGTGCCGGACCCGGGCCTTCGCCTTCTCGGTGAGGCCCACCTGCTCGAGGAGCGCCGGGGCATCCGCCTGGACGTGGTACAGGTGGCCGAACAGGACGAGCAGCTCGGTCAGGTTCAGCTCGTCGAAGAACGACGAGGACTGGAGCTGGATCCCGATCCGGGCCTTGACCGCCCGTGGTTCCGACCCCGCGTCCAGCCCGTCCACGGTGGCCGTGCCCCCGTCGATGGGGCGCATGCCCTCGATCATCTCGAGGGTCGTCGTCTTGCCCGCGCCGTTGGGGCCAAGGATCCCGAAGACCTCGCCCTCGCGGACCTCGAAGCTCACCCCGTCGACCGCCTGGAGCGAGCCGTACGCCTTCCGCAGGTCGCGGACGACGAGGATCGGTGCGCCAGTGGTCGAGTTTGGGGCGACGCTCATGGAGGGCCGATGGTACCCGGCGCCTCAGACGTGGCGCCAGACGCGCCAGATCGCCCCGGGATCGCTCAGCGGGTCGCCGTGGACGAGGAAGAAGCGAGCCGGGCCACCCTCCCGAATGACGCCGGCCTCCGGCTCGGCGAGCGCCTCCCCGCCCCGCCAGGTGACGGCCGCCAGCGCCTCGACCGGCGGAAAGCCGGCCTGGATCAGGGCCTCGAACTCCCAGCCGATGTGGTTGGCCCGCGATGACCCGCCCCCGGAGTCCGAGCCGGCGGCGATGGCCACGCCGGCCGCTCGGGCGGCGCGGACCCCGGCCTGGGCGCCCTCGAGCTGGCCCTGGACCCGGTTGATCGAGGAGCGCGCAGCGTAGAACGGGGCGGTCGTCGTATTCGCGAAGCTCAGCCACGAGTGGAAGACGGTCAGCGTCGAGACGAGGATCGTCCCGAGGTCGTGCATGCGGCGCGCCGTGTAGGCGTCCAGCTCGGTCCCGTGCTCGATCGTGTCGACCCCGGCCTCGACCCCGGTCCGGATGTCGTTGATCCGCCCCGCGTGGGCCGCCACCCGGGCGCCGCGCGCGTGGACGGCGTCCACGACCCGCTTCGTCTCTGCGATCGACCACGGCGTGCGGGACGGGTCGGGTCCCTCGAGGTAGAGCTTCACGAGATCGGCCCCGTCGTCGAGCTGCTGGAGGGCGACCGCGAGCAGCTCGTCCGCGTTACGGGCCTCGGCGGTGATCCGGCCGGACAGCGTGCCGGCTCGCGAGACCCAGCTCCCCGCCGCGCGGATCTCGGGGAAGCCGAAGCGTCCGCGGAGCCGGTCGCGGACGCCGAGCGAGGCCGCGCGGACCCGGCCGTCGACCGGGTCGGTCACGATCGGGGCGCCGAGGTCCCGGACCCAGCGGACGCCGGCCCGCCACGCGAGCGCTGCGTTCTCCTCACCGGTCGCGGCGAGCGTGGCGGGCGGGTCTCCGAACCGCTCGATCCAATTGAGGCCGCCGGCGCCGGTCAGATGCGCGTGGGCATCCACCAGCCCCGGCACGATCGTCGCACCGGCGGCATCCACCACCGCGGCTCCGGCGACGGACTCCTCCCCGTCGATCGGCCGGATCCATTGCACGATCCCGTCGGCGACGAGCAGGCTGACGTTCCGCTGGGCCTGGGCACCCCGGCCGTCGACCAGCGCGGCCCCGCGGTACAGCACCGGGGCGGCCGGCGCCGGGGTGGGGACCGGGGTCGGGATGGGTGTCAGCGACGGGCTCGCCGTCGCGGTGGGCGCAAGCGTGACGGTCGGCCGGGCGGTCGGGCTCAGGGTCGGCACCAGCGATTCGGCGCAGGCCACGAGGAACGCGGCGGGGGTCAGCGCGCCGGCCTGCAGGAGGCGGCGCCTCGAGATCCGTCCGACGTCCGGGCTGCCCACCGCGGCCCTACCCGACGACCGCCTCGTAGACGGCCAGCGTCCGGTTCGCGACTCCGCCCCAGCTGAACTGGTCGATCGCCCGCTCCCGACCGGCCTCACCCATCGCCGCGCGCCGGGCCGGATCGGCGACGAGCTCGTTGATGGCCGCCGCCAGCGCCTGGGCGACCGCCGGGTCGTCATCGGTCCGCCCCTCGGCCGGAACGTCGACGAGCAGGCCGGTTCGGCCATGGACGACGACCTCGGGGATGCCGCCGACCCGCGTCGCGACGACCGGCACCCCGCAGGCCATGGCTTCGAGGTTCGTGATCCCGAACGGCTCGTAGACCGATGGGCAGGCGAAGACGGCGGCGTGGGTGTAGAGCTGGCGGACCGACTTCCGGTCGAGCATCTCCGGGATCCAGTGGATGGCGCGCGTCGGGGCGATCGCCTGGGCCTCGGCAATGCCGGCCTCCACCTCTCGAGCCAGCTCCGGCGTGTCGGGCTGGCCGGCGGCCAGGACGACGCCGATCCGCGGGTCGAGATGCGGCATCGCGTCGACGAGGGTCGTGATCCCCTTCTGGCGGGTCACCCGCCCGACGAACAGGACGTAGGGCTGCTTCGGGTCGATCCCGTGGCGGGACAGGGCCTCTCGGCCCTGGTCGGGTGCGAAGGCGGTGGCGTCGATCCCGTTGTGGACGACGTGGATCCGGTTCGAGTCGACCGCGAAGTGGTCGACGATGTCCTGCCGGGAGGCGTCGCTCACCGCGATGACGGCATCCGCCGCCTCGAGCGCCTGGCGCTCGACCCAGGCCGAGGCCTCGTAGCCGCTCCCCAGCTGCTCGCGCTTCCACGGCCGCAACGGCTCCAGCGAGTGGACGGTGACGACCAGCGGCAGGCCGTAGGCCTGGCCGATGACGAGGCCGCCGAGGTGGGTGTACCAGGTGTGGCAATGGACGAGGTCGGCGGCGGGCGGGTCGGCGGCCATCGCGAGGTTGCGGCCGAACGCCGACAGCACGGGCCGCAGCGGCTCGGGCGCCTCGCCCACGTCGATCGGGGCCGGGTAGCCCCGCACTCGGTAGCCGGGCTCATCGTGGCGCTGCTCCCCGAAGGTCCGGATGTCGAGCTCGATCCGCCCGCGGAGGGCCGCGGTCAGCTCCTCGACGTGGATGCCGGCGCCGCCGTACACCGATGGCGGGAACTCGTTGGTCAGCATCAGGACCCGCATCTGGCCAGCCTAGCAGCGGCGCCGGCCGATTGACCCTCGGTGGATACTCCCCCATAGTATCCGGAGACCCGCCAACCGCCTGGACCGATGACCACCCGCTCCCCCGCCTCCACCCCCTCGACCGCTCCCCTGCTCGAGATCGTGCTGCCCGTCGAGGGGATGACCTGCGCGACCTGCGTGAACCGGATCGAGCGGTTCCTGAACCGCGCCGAGGGCGTCACGACCGCCACCGTCAACCTCGCCAGTGAGCAGGCCGCGGTCACCTACGACCCGACACGGATCGATCGGGCCGGGATCGTCGGGACGATCGAGGCGGCCGGCTACGACGTGCGGCCCAGCCTGGACACGGGCGGGAGTGCCGCATCCGCCGACGCCGAGCTCGACGCCGCCGATCTGGCCCGCGCCGCCGAGCGGCGCGGGCTGCTGCGCGACGGCGTGGCCGCCACCACCATCGGCCTGGCGATGATGGTCGTCGGGCTGTGGCCGGGCGGGATCGGTCTTTCGATGGAGGCGCTCAACCTCGTCCTGCTCGTGCCGGCCACGTTCGTCCAGCTGGTGCTGGGCCGCCGGTTCACGGCGCGCGCGCTCCGCGGCCTGCCGCACGGGGAGCTGACGATGGACACCCTGGTCGCTCTCGGGACCTGGGCCGCGTTCGGGTACTCGGCGGTGATCGCGCTGGCGCCGGACGCCGTCACGGCTGCCGGCTTGCCGCTCGACACGTTCTTCGAGACCGCGGCGATCATCATCGGCCTGGTGCTCATCGGGCGCTGGCTCGAGGCCCGGGCGAAGGGCCAGGCGGCGGGTGCCGTCCGGGCCCTGCTCGGGATGCGGCCGGCGACCGCCCGGATCGTTCGGGACGGATCCGAAGCCGAGGTCCCGCTGGGCGAGGTGCGGGTCGGAGATCTGGTTCGGGTCCGGCCGGGCGAGCGGATCGCGGTCGACGGGGTCGTCGTCGAGGGGCAATCCGCGGTGGACGAGGCCATGCTCACCGGGGAGCCGCTCCCCGTCGACAAGGCCGTCGGTGACCGCGTCACCGGCGCGACGTTGAACGAGCACGGCACGCTCGTGGTCCGCACCGATCGGGTGGGCGCCGACACGACGCTGGCCCAGATCGCCCGGCTCGTCGAGCACGCCCAGGGGTCGAAGGCCCCGATCCAGCGCGCCGTCGACCGGGTCGTGACCTGGTTCGTGCCGGCGGTCGCCGTGATCGCGGCGCTGACCTTCCTGGCCTGGATGGCTCTCGGGCCGGAGCCCCGCCTGCCGCTGGCCCTGTCGAGCGCGATCGGGGTCCTGATCATCGCCTGCCCGTGCGCGATGGGCCTCGCCACGCCGACTGCGCTGATGGTCGCCGCCGGCAAGGGGGCGGAAGCGGGCATCCTCGTCCGCGACGGCGCCGCGATGGAGCGCGCGGCCACGGTCACCGACGTCGTCCTCGACAAGACCGGCACCCTCACCCGGGGTCGTCCGGAGGTGACCGAGGTCATCGCGACCGATGGGGTCGGCGCCGAGGGCGCCGCGGCAACCGAGGTCCTCCGCCTGGCGGCCGCGGTCGAACAGGCCAGCGAGCATCCGCTCGCCTCGGCCGTCGTCCGGCGGGCCGGCGCCGCCGGCATCGACGCGGAGTCGGTGCCGGTCACCGACTTCCTGGCCACGCCCGGGGGCGGGGTCGAGGGCACGGTGGACGGACAGTCGGTCCGGGTCGGCAGTGCCAGGTGGGCTCTCGGTGACCTGGAACCCATTGCCGAATCGCTTGCCCGCGCCGTCGAGGCGGCGGACGGTGCGACGCAGACGGTCATCTGGGTCACCACCGACGGGCAGCCGGCCGGGCTCCTGGTGGTCGCCGATCGCCTCAAGGACGAGGCCGGCGACGCCGTGGCGCAGCTCCAGAATGCGGGCCTCGAAGCGTGGCTGGTCAGCGGTGACCGTGCAGCCGCAGCCCAATCCGTCGGTGAGCTGGTGGGCATTCCGCTGGAGCGCGTAGTGGGCGACGTGAGGCCGGCCGGCAAGGCCGAGGCCGTGGCCGCGCTCCAGGCGCAGGGACGCCGCGTCGCGATGGTCGGCGACGGCCTGAACGACGCGCCGGCGCTCGCCCAGGCCGACATCGGCATCGCCATCGGGACCGGCACCGACGTGGCCATCGAGGCGAGCGACCTGACGCTGCTCGGTGACGACCTGCGCGCGGTGGCCATCGGCATCGGCCTGGCGCGGGCCACGATGCGAACGATCCGCCAGAACCTCGTCTGGGCGTTCGGCTACAACGTCCTGCTCATCCCGGTCGCGGCGGGCATCCTGTACCCGCTCACCG
>DATBLJ010000065.1:0-13566 GCA_036555375.1 Candidatus Limnocylindria bacterium | reverse complement strand
GTTCGTCGAGGCGAGCGGCCATGACCTGTTCGGACCGATCACGTTCTTGACCGCTGCGGCCCTGGTCGTGGGCGGCGACCAGCGGACGGCGAGCCTGCTTGACCCGAGCGGGCGGGTGCGGACCGCGCTCGGGCTCCTCGGAGCCGCCTGGGCGGTCTCCTGGGTCTGGCGGCTGGCTACCACGCCCGCGGAGCCGCGCCGATGAGCGACCTCCGGATCACGGTCGGCGAACTCGTCTTCACCGCGCGCTGGGAGCACGAGGCGCCGCTGACCCGGGCCGCGCTGGAGCCGTGGCTGCCCATCACCTCGCAGCTGGTCCACTGTCGATGGAGCGGGGAGGGGACCTGGATCCCGTTCGGCGACCGGAGGCCGGACGTGGGGTACGAGCACCACACGTCGCACCCCGCGCCGGGCGAGCTGCTGATCTACACCGGCGACCTGTCGGAGTGCGAGATCCTCTTCCCGTACGGGGCCTGCGACTTCAGCAGCAAGCTCGGCCAGCTGGCCGGCAACCATTTCGCGACGGTCGTCGAGGGAGGGGATCAGCTCCCCGAGCTCGGCCGACGCGTCCTGTGGGAGGGCGCCCAGCCGATCGAGATCACCGCCACATGAAGATCCGCGACGTCCTCATCGCCCTCGCCGTCGCGTTGGCTGCCCTCGTCGTCTTCGATCCGTTCATGGCGCTCCTCGTGGGCCTGGTCGTGGTCCTCGTGACGTCGCGATTGGGTGGTCATCCGCTTCCGGGTGGAGGATCCGGCACCTCGGCCCGTCCGCGCGACCCCGACGCGGTGGCGGCCTACTCGCTCGACCCGGCCACGATGAGCTATCACCTCGAGCTGCCCTCCGTCGCCCCTGGCCCGAACCTGCCCGCGGGGAGCGGGCCACCCAACCGTCGCCGCCGGCGCTACCGCGCCGGCTGATCGCATGGCCGACCTGGTCGTGGCCGGCGGGACGGTCGTCACTGCCGAGCGATCGTTCGACGCCGACGTCGCGGTCGCCGATGGACGGATCTCGGCCATTGCTCCCGGTCTGCCACGCGTCGCCGATGCCGAGGTCGTCGAGGCGACCGGGCTGCTGGTCTTGCCCGGCGTCGTTGACGTCCACACCCACACCCGCGTCCCGAGTGACGAAGAGCCGGATCGGTTCTTCCGGGACAGCGTCGCGGCCGCGTTCGGCGGGACGACCACGTTCCTGGCCTTCAACAACCCGGGCACGGGTATCTCGCACGACGGCGCCCGCTCGCTGCTGGCTGGCCTCCGCGAGTTTCGGTCGCGGACCGAGGGCGAATCGGTCGTCGACTTTGGGCTGAGCGCGGTCATCACCGGCCAGCAGGCCGACCCGGTGGCGGAGCTGCCCGAGCTGGTCGGCCAGGGGGTACCCACCGCCAAGGCGTTCATGGTCTTCGACTTCCGCCTCACCGACGACCGCCTGTTTGCGGCGCTCCAGGCGATGGGCCGCGCCGGTGGGATGCTCGAGGTCCACTGCGAGAACGCGACGATCATCGACGCGCTCACCGCCGAGGCGGTGGCCCGCGGCAACGTGGCCTGCCGCCATCACGCGCTGAGCCGCCCGACCTACGCGGAGGCCGAGGCGACGCATCGGGCGATCGCCCTGGCCCACGCCGCTGACGCATCGGTCTACATCGTCCATCTGTCCTGCGCGGATGCCCTGGCCGAGGTCGCCACCGCCAAGGCCCGCGGCTGGCCGGTCTACGCCGAGACCTGTCCGCACTACCTGTCGCTGACGGAGGACCGATACGCCACGCCCGACGAGGGGGAGGTCATCAAGTCGGTCATCTCACCCCCGCTCCGGTCGGACGCAGACCGCCAGGCGCTCTGGCTGGGCCTGGCGCGCGAGGGTCTCGACCTGGTGGCCTCCGACCACGTCCCGGACCGGCTGGCGGTCGAGAAGCGCGTGCCCGCCCCGCCATTCCCGCAGATCAGCAACGGCGCGCCGGGGATCGAGACGCTGCTGTCGGTGGTCTATGCCGAAGGGGTCGCCAAGGGCCGGATCACCGTCGAGCAGCTCGTCGATCGGCTGTCCACCACCCCGGCGCGCCTGTTCGGGATGCCGACCAAGGGGGCCCTCGAGGTCGGCCGCGACGCCGACCTCGTCCTGTACGACCCGGCCGGCGACCATCCGATCCGCCAGGCCGACCTCCACCACACCGCGGACTTCACCCCGTACGAGGGGCTCGAGGTGCCCGGCCGGGTCCGCTCGGTCTTCGTCCGCGGCCGCCCGGTGATCCGTGACGGGGCCCTGGTCGGCAGCCGGGGAAGTGGCCAGTTCCTCGAGCGACGCCTGGCTCAGCCGAGCAGCGGGTAGGCGTCCAGCGTCAGGAACTCGGCGAACTCGTCGGACAGGACGAGGTCGTCGAGCAGCGTGGCGGCATCGCTCCAGCGGAATCCGGGCATCGCGGCCTCGAGCCGGGCGAGCTCCTCGTCGCGGATCGCGATGTAGACCTCGGCGGTCATCGGTCGACCATCCTCGAGGGGCGTGGCGTTGACCCGCCACTGCCAGAGCTGGGAGCGGCTGATCTCGGCGGTCGCTGCGTCCTCCATCAGGTTGTTGATCGCGGCCGCCCCGTTGCCGGCCAGCCACGCGGCGAGGTACTGGAGCGCGACCCCGACATTCGTCCGGACGCCGGCCTCGGTCACCCGGCCGCCGGCGATCTCGACGTTCAGCAGCTCGTCGGCGGTGACGATCGCCTCGGGCAGGCGGTCTTTCTGGTTCGGCCGCTCCCCGAGGACCCCGTCGAAGATCTCGCGGACGAGGGGGACGAGGTCCGGGTGGGCGACCCACGTCCCGTCCGACCCGTCACCCGACTCGCGCTCCTTGTCGACCCGCACCTGGTCGAGCGCCTGGGCGGTGACCTCCGGCTCGCGGCGGTTCGGGATGAACGCGCTCATCCCACCGATCGCGTGGGCACCGCGGCGGTGGCAGGTCTGGACCAGCAGCTGCTGGTAGGCCCGCATGAACGGCACGGCCATCGTCACCTGGCCTCGGTCGGGGAGGACCATCTCGGGGCGGGACCGAAGCTTCTTGATCATCGAGAAGATGTAGTCCCAGCGGCCCGCGTTCAGCCCCGCTGCGTGGTCGCGCAGCTCGTAGAGGATCTCCTCCATCTCGAACGCGGCCAGGATCGTCTCGATCAGGACCGTGGCCCGGATGCTGCCGTACGGGATGTCGAGCGCTGCCTGGGCGGCCCCGAACACGTCGTTCCAGAGGGCGGCCTCGAGGTGCGACTCGAGCTTGGGCAGGTAGAAGTACGGACCCGAGCCGCGAACGAGCTGCTCCCGTGCGTTGTGGAAGAAGGCGAGCCCGAAGTCGAACAGGCTGGCCGAGATGGGCGCACCATCGACCCGGACGTGCGCCTCCTCGAGGTGCCAGCCGCGCGGCCGGATGACGAGGGTCGCGATCTCCGGGTTCAGCGCATAGGCCTTCTCGTCGGTCTGGAAGGCCAGCCGGCGGCGGACCGCTTCGCGGACCGCCCACTGCCCGGTGACGACGTTCTCCCAGGTCGGGGAGAGCGCGTCCTCGAGATCGGCCATGAAGACCTTCGCGCCGCTGTTCAGGGCGTTGATCATCATCTTCGGCTCGACAGGACCGGTGATCTCCACCCGCCGGTCGTCGAGGTCGGCCGGCGCCGACGCGACCTTCCACTCGCGATCGGCCCGGATGTGGGCCGTGTTGTCGAGGAAGTCCGGCAGCTCACCGGCGTCGAATCGGGCCTGGCGCGCGGCCCGGTCGGCCAGCAGCCGTTCGCGGCGGACGTTGAACGACCGATGCAGGCCGGCGACGAAGGCGAGCGCGTGGGGCGTCAGGACCTCGTCGTGGTGCACTCCGCCGCTCGCCGTGACCTCGACCCCCGGCGGCAGCTCGGGGCGCGCCGTCTCGGTGGCCCTACTCACGACCGATCGGCCTCAGCGGCAGCGGAATCTCGCCCTTCGCCAGGTCGGCGATGAGGCGCTCCAGGTGCCGCTCGCGCGTCGCCTCCTGCTTGGCGTTCACGACCCACCACGTCGCGTTGCGACGAAACGACGGGGTCCGGCTCTGCCAGAAGGCCCAGGCCGCCGGGTTGGCCCGGAGGCGACGCGCGTAACCTGCCGGGAGATCACGCGGGCGATTCTCGTATGCGTAGATCCCCGTGTTGACGGCCGTCCGCGCCTCGAAGGCTCGGAGGCCAGGCGGGGTCATCCGGCCCTCGCCGATGAGCTCGTTCGCGCGCTGCACGTTGAGGGCGCTCCAGGTGCTGCCCTTTCGACGTGGGGTATAGCGGTTGGTATGGACCTCGTCGTCGACCCGGAAGGTCAGGCCGTCGATCCATCCGAAGCAGAGTGCCTCGTCGACGGCCTCGGGATAGGTGATGCTCGATTTGCCGACGTTCTTCCGGTAGTAGCCAACCCAGAGCTCGGGGGTGTCGTCGTGATGCCGCTCGAGCCAGGTCCGGAAGGCGGCGGCGTCGGGAAACACGGTCACCTGGTCGCGGGTCGGCCGCTCAGCCACGGCCCGTGGCACATGTCGGCGAGACGACTGACAGATCGCCCGCAGGCGCGTACCATTCGGCGCCGTCGACGCAATTCCAGCGAGGTCGCTCCTGCCACATGCCCCTCTATCTTGACACCCATAGTCACGTCCCCGGCCTGACCGGAGCCGCCGTAGCCGAAGCGCATGCCCGGGACCTCGAGGTCCAGGGCAAGTACGGCGTCTCGTACCTGCGCTACTGGTACGACGAGGCGACCGGCAAGGTCTACTGCCTCGTGGAGGCCCCCAGCCCCGAGGCGGCCGAGGAAGTCCATCGTGAGGCGCACGGCCTGCTGGCGGACGTGATCCAGGAGGTCACCGAGGGGGTCTAGGCGCCCGCGAGCACCGCGTCGAGCGACAGGCGGCGGCCCTCGCTCCGGAGCCCATCGAAGCCCGCACCCAGCCGGCCCTGGAGGGCGGCCAGCAGCTGATCGCGTTCGGCCGCGTCCGCCGGTGCCAGCGACGCCCCGATCAGCTCGCGCTGGCCATCCGCGAAGCCGATCAGCCGTGCCGCCCGCTCCGGGTCGGAGAGAACGTGGAGGCGCGCCACCCGGTCGCAGGCGGCCGCGAGCCCCGCCCGGTCACCCAGCTGCCGGCGCTGCTCGATGCTCTCGCGGTAGAGCGCCTCCGCCCTCGGGTTGTCGCCCTCGACGGCGACAATGTCGCCGAGGAACATCAGGGTCCGCGCCACGCCACGCCCGTCGTCGAAGCGGCGATAGGTCTCGAGCGCCTCCTCGTGCTTGGTGCGGGCGTCCGCGGTATCCCCAAGTGACAGGCTGAAGGTCGCGTCCCGGCCGAGCGCCAGGGCCAGGCCGAACGGGTCGCCGGTCCCGCGGAACGTGGCGACCGCCTCGTCGAACAGGCGCCGCGCCTCGGCCGTCTCGCCCTGCCGGCCGAGAACGTCGGCCAGGCTCATCACCCCGATCGCAGTGGCCCGGTCGTCCTGCATCTCGCGGGTCAGCCCGATCGACTCCTCGTACAGCTCGCGCGCCTGGGCGAAGTTGCCTCGCTCAGCGGCGATGTTCGCGACGTTGCTGGCCGCGTACGCGATCCCGGCCGGCCCGCCGAGCGCGCGATGGGTGGCGAGGGCGGCGGAGTATCCGGCGTCGGCGGCCACGAGGTCGCCCTGCTGGGCGGCCAGGCTGGCGAGCCCGCTGAGCGCGTTGGCCCGCAGCTCGGAGACCTCCCCATCGGTGCGGGCCAGGGCGCGCGTCAGCCAGCTCCGCCCCTCGGCGAGGTGGCCGCCCAGCTCCCAGTAGCGCCACAGGTTGCCGGCTAGGCGGAGCTCGTCGACGGCACCGGACGGATCGCGATCGGCCGACTGGAGCGCGGCGCGCAGGTTCTCGTGGTCGAGGGCGAGCCGCTCGGCCGACGCGGCGGCCTGCGGACCCGCAAAGAGCAGTGGCGCGAGCTGCTCGACGAGCCACACGAGGTGCGCGCGGTGGCGCGCCGCGGTCGTCTCGGCTGGGTCCACCTCGGCGAGTCGTTCGGCCGCGTACTGCTGGACCGTGTCGAGGAGCCGGTAGCGTGCCTCGGACGGCGTCTCCTCGAGCACGACCAGGGACCGATCGATCAACCGGCTCAGCAGGTCGAGGGTGTCGGTCGCGTCCACCGGGTCGCTGCCGGCCACCTGCTCGGCGGCTTCGAGCCCGAAGCTGCCAGCGAAGACCGCGAGCCGCGCGAAGAAGACCCGTTCGACCCCGGTCAGGAGCTCGAAGCTCCAGTCCATGGCGGCCTTCAGCGTCCGATGGCGGGGGAGCGCCATCCGGCTGCCGCCGGTCAGGAGGCGGAATCGGTCGTCCAGACGTGCGGCGATCTGTTCGGGCGGCAGGGCGCGAACCCGTGCCGCGGCGAGCTCGATGGCCAGCGGGATGCCATCCAGCCGGCGGCAGATCTGGGCGACCGCGGCCACGTTCCGCTCCGAAAGGACAAAGGAGGGTTGGACCGCTCGGGCGCGCTCGACGAAGAGGCGGACGGCCTCGACCTCGGCGATCGTCTCGACCGACTGGACCGATACGACCGCGTCGGGAGCGGGGAGGGCCATCGAGGCCACCGGGTAGAGCGATTCTCCGGCGATCCCGAGTGCCTCGCGGCTGGTGGCGAGCGCGCGAAGCCCGCTGCAGGCCCGCAGCAGGTCATCGGCGGCCGTGGCCACCGCCTCGAGAACGTGGTCGCAGTCGTCGAAGACGAGCAGGATCCGGCGGTCGCCGATCTGCTGGGCCAGGGTGGTCAGGATCGGGACGCCCGGCTGCTCGCGGACGTGGAGCGTGGCCGCGATCGTCTCCGGGATGAGGCTATCGTCGGTCAGGTCCGTGAGCTCGACGACGAACGCGCCGTCCGGGAAGGCGTCCATCGCCTGCGCCGCGGCCTCGAGTGCGAGCCGTGTCTTGCCGACCCCGCCCGGCCCGACCAGGGTCAGCAGCGGGGACGTGCCGAGCTGGGCGCTGACCGCGGCCAGCGCGTCCTCCCGGCCGACGAAGGTCGACAGCTGGCGGGGCAGGTTGTTCGGCCAGTTCTCGAGCGAGCGGAGCGGCGGGAACTCGGCGGGCATGTCGGTGGCCGTGGCCTGGAACACGCGTTCGGGGCGCTCGAGATCCTTCAGGTGGTGCTCCCCGAGGTCACGGAGGACGACGTCGGTCGGCGGCGCGCCGAGCAGCTCGTGGGTCGTCACCGAGAGGAGGACCTGGCCGCCGTGGCCCGCCGCGCAGATCCGAGCGGCGCGGTGGACGTCGATCCCGACCAGCGATGTGTCGGAGGTGATCGGCTCACCGGTGTGGATCCCCATCCGGGCCTCGACCTGGGCGCCCGATGGCCAGGCGTGGCCGTGGAAGGCGCGCTGCGCCGCCAACGCGGCGGTCAGTGCGCCGCGGGCGGTTGGGAACGAGTAGAACAGGCCGTCGCCGGCGGTGTCGATCAGGGTCCCGTGCTCGGGCTCGGCCGCGTCGGCCATGAGCCGGCGGTAGTCGGTCAGGAGCGCCGCGTACTCGGAGCCGAGGCCGGCCAGCAGCCGGGTCGAGCCGGCGATGTCGGCGAACAGGAGGGTGACGGTCGAACCGCGCGGGTCACTCACAGGGGTCCGGACTCTACCAGCGGCGGGCATGCCGAAGCACACCCTCGAATCCGATCCAGCCGGACCGGAGCTCCCCCGGCTCAGGCGCTAGGCGCTGGTCGGGGGCTCGCTGTCAGCCGGCGGCGGTGGTGCCGCGGAGTTGCTCGCATTGCGCGCGTTCACCAGGCGGATCAGCCAGACGGCGGTGACGATGGCCACCGCTGCCAGGAGAATCGCGCCGACCGTGAACACGACGGAGTCACTCGGGACTCCACCCTCGACGAAGGCCATGCTCATGAAGGCCCAGAGACCGACAAAGACAACACCGATGATGACAACCAGGAGCAGCGCGCCGAGGACGCGCGAGCCTCTCGGCTCGTTCATATGTCCTACCAACCTCCTTCCTCGCGAAGTAGGCGACGGAGCACACGCCCCGCCACCAGCCTCCGATAGTCGGCGGTCGAGCGCACGTCGTCGATGGGATGAATCTCCCCCTCCAGGGCTGTTACTGCTGCATCAGTGGTAACCCGGACCGGATGGCGCCCATCGAGGGCGGTTTCGGTCGCGGCAGCACGGACCGGGGTCGCCGCAATCGACCCCAGCGCGACGCGAGGGTTGTGCCACGCGCCGTCCTCCCCGGTGATCCAGGAGACGGCCAGGACCACCTTGCTGATGGCCTGCGCCCGGCGCGTGCCGACCTTCCGGAAGCGGAGGTGGCGGCGGGGGATCAGCGGCACCCGGACCCGCACGACGAGCTCGTCGTCGCGACGGGCGGTCTGTCGGTAGCCGGTGAAGAACGCGTTGGCAGCGACCGCCCGTTCGCCGCTCGCGCTGCCGAGCACGATCTGGGCGTCGGTCGCGAGCCAGATGGGCAGCGTGTCGCCCGCTGGGGACGCGTTGACCAGGTTGCCGCCGATCGTGCCGCGGTTCTGGATCTGGGCGGCACCGATCGTGGCGGCGGCGGCGGTGAGCGCCGGCAGCAGCTCGGCGGCCAGCGCGGAGGTTCGGAGGTCGGTGTAGGTCGTCAGCGCGCCAATGACGAGCTCGTCGCCCTCGAGGTTGATGCCACGCAGCTCGTCGAGGGCCCAGATGTCGAGGACGCGGTCAGGCCGTGGCCCGAGCTCACCGGTGACCTGGACGAGCAGGTCGGTCCCGCCGGCGACCGGCCGCCAGGCCGGGCCGCCATCGGCCAGCAGCCGATAGGCATCCGGCAGGCTGGCCGGGCTCTCGACGGGCGGTTCGGCCGGCATCGGTCAGAGCGGGGAATCGGCGGCGGCGGTTCGACGCTCGGCGGCGAGGACGATCGCGTCGATGATCTTCGTGTAGCCGGTGCAGCGGCACAGGTTGCCGGCAATCGCCTCGCGGACCGCGTCCTCGGTCGGCGCGGCGCCGGAGGCGAGGAACGCCTCGCCGGCCATCAGCATGCCCGGCGTGCAGATCCCGCACTGGGCGCCGCCCGTCTCGAGGAACGCCGCCTGCAGCACGTTCATGCCCTCGGCATCGGCCAGTCCCTCGACGGTCTCGACCGAGGTGCCCGCCACCTGGCAGAGCGGGACGAGGCACGAGTCGACGACCACGCCGTCGACCAGGACCGAGCACGCGCCGCACTCACCCTCTCCGCAGCCCTCCTTCGTCCCGGTCAGGCCGAGGTCCTCGCGGAGGACGTCGAGCAGGCGCCGCATGCCCGGGGCCTCGACCTCGGCCGGCGCGCCGTTGACGGTGAGCCGGTAGGTCATGCCGGCCGCTCGGCGCTGATCCCAGGCGGGGCGGGAGGCGTGGTGTCGGTCAGGGCCGCCAGCACCCGCTCCGAGGTGGCCGGCAGGTCGGTGATCCACTTTCCGGTCGCGTCGTGGATGGCGGCAACGATCGCCGGGGCGACGACGTCCATCGGCAGCTCGCCGACGCCCTTCGCCCCGTGCGGCGCGCCGCTGTAGGGGTGCTCGAGGAGGAGCGACGTGATCCGTGGCGCGTCCATCGCGGTGGGGATCAGGTAGGTGGCCAGCCGGTCGTTCTGGTAGCGCCCATCCGTCAGCTTCAGCTCCTCGATCGTCGCGTAGCCGACCGCCTGGAGCGAGCCGCCCTCGACCTGGCCCTCGGCCAGGACCTGGTGGATGACGCGACCGATCTCGTCGGCGCTGACGACATCGGTCACCCGCACCTCGCCGGTGTCGAGGTCGATCTCGACTTCCGCGACGGCCGCCGCCCAGCCGAAGCACGGGTACGCGTCACCGGTGTAGGTCGTGTCGTCGAACTGGACCCCCGGGTAGGGCGTGAACTGCTCGTCGACGCGGAGGGCGCCGTTGGCGGACGCAAACGCGGCGTAGGTATCGGCGAAGGTGCCACCCGTGGCCGCCTCGACCTGGGCCCGCATCCGCTCGGCGGCCTTGATGAGCAGCCCGCCGACGACCATCGCCGTCCGGGAAGCGACCGTCGGCCCCGAGTCGGGCACGATCGAGGTGTCCTGGGGCGCGATCTCGACGGTGTCGGGGTCCACGCCCAGGGCTGCCGCGACGAGCTGCGGGAAGATCGTCTTCGTGCCCTGGCCCATCTCCGTCGAGGCGGTCAGGATCCGGATCGTCCCCTCGGTGGTCAGCTCGATGGACGCCACGCTGGCCAGATGGACCTCCCCGGAGCCGGTGAAGCCCGCGCCGTGCCAGGCCAGCGCGAGGCCGATGCCGCGGGCGGTCTTCGCGTCCTCGCGTCGCTGGGCCCGGGCCCGCTTCGTGTGGGACGCCACGCCTTCGTACTCGCTGGCCTGGGCCGCGGCCTCGAGGACCTCGAGCCCGGCCACGCTTTCGCGGAGCACCTGGCCGGTCGGCGTCACCCCGCCCTCGCGGTAGACCCAGCGACGTCGGAGGGCGAGCGGCGACAGCCGGAGCCGATCCGCGATGCGGTTGACCTGGGTTTCGGCCGCGAATTCGGTCTGGGGCGCCCCGAAGCCGCGAAACGCCCCGTTGGGCGGGGTGTTGGTTGCCATCGCCCGTCCCCGGATCCGCACGTTCGGGCACGCGTACGGACCGCCGGCATGGATCGTGCCGCGGGAGAGCACGACCGGGGTGAGGGTCACGTAGGCCCCACCGTCCATCACGACCTCGATGTCCTGGGCCACCAGGTCGCCCTCGCGGGTCACGCCGGTCCGGTGTCGCACCCAGGCCGGGTGGCGCTTCGTCGTCGCGCTGATGTCCTCGTGGCGGTCGTAGATCATCCGCACCGGCTTGCCGACCCGCTGGGCCAGCAACGCGGCGTGGAGGGCGATGATCGAGGGGTACTCCTCCTTGCCGCCGAACCCGCCGCCGGTCTCGGCCTGGATGACGACCGCCTGTGCATCGGTCAGGTTGAGGGCCCGCTTCAACGCGCCATGGATGTAGTACGGGCACTGCATCGACCCGTGGATCTCGATACCGCCGTCGGGCCGGGGGACGGCGATCATCGCCTGGTTCTCGATGTACAGCTGCTCCTGGTGGCCGACCCGGTATTCACCCTCGATGACGAGGTCGGCGGCCGCCAGACCGGACTCGACGTCGCCCTTGGCCAGCTCGAAGTGGGCGAACTCGCGGTCGGACAGGAGCGGGTCGAAGACCGCCGGCATCCGCTCGGTGCGGAGCGACACGTGTGCCTTCGCGTCGCGCAGCAGCGCGCGGTCCGGCGCGGCCAGCAGGCACACCGGCTCGGCCTGGTGCTGGATCTCCCCGCCCAGCGGGACGAGGACCGGTTGGTCGTCCTGGATCAGGCTGACGACGTTGTCGCCGGGGATGTCGTCGGCGGTGACCACGACGACCTTCGACCAGTCGAACGTCGGGTCGAGGTCGATGCTTCGCAGCCGGGCGTGCGGCTCGGTCGACCGGATCGTGGCGCCGTACCAGGCGCCCGGGAAGACGAGGTCGTCGGCGTACTTCGCGAGGCCGGTCAGCTTCTCGGGACCTTCGCGCCGGAGGGGGAGCGTTGATCGCGCCCGGCCGGGCGCGATCGTCCCCGGGGGGATCAGGAGCGGTGTCTCGGCCCCGGCCCGCGTGCGCACCGGGTCATGGTATCCAGTCGGGACGGTCAGTCGCGGCCATGCCGCAGCGCCCGGCCGGGCAGCGCCCCGGTGTGGCGGCCACCGTCGACCACGGCCACCCCGTTCACCAGGACGTGCTCGATGCCGTCGGGGAACTGCCGCGGTGCGTCGTACGTGGCATTCGACCGGATGCGCTCGGGGTCGAACACGACGACGTCGGCCGCGTACCCGTCGCGCAGCAGGCCCCGGTCCCGCAACCCGAGCCGGGCGGCGGGGGCCGCGGTCATCTTCCGGATCGCCTCCTCGAGGCTCAGCCGACGCTCGTCGCGGACGAACTGGCCCAGGATGCGTGGGTACGAGCCATAGGTCCGAGGGGACGGCTTCCGACCGATGAACGTCGAGTCGGTGCCCACCATCCCGACCGGATGCGCGACAAAGTGGGGGAGTGACTCGCTCCACGGCCCGGGGGTCACCTGGTTGATCCCCAGGTCCTCGGCCAGCAACAGGTCGCAGACGACGTCGACCGGGTCGCGACCCAGCTCGGCGCTGGCCTCCGCGACGGTGCGCCCCTCCCACGGCTCGTTGGCCGGTGCCGCGAAGGCGCCCATCCGGACGTCCGCCCAGGTCCGGGGTGCTCCGTGGACCGGCGCATGGCCGCTCATCTCGGCCCGGAGCCGGTCGCGAACCGCCCCATCCGCCAGGCGTTCGAGAAGGGCCGTCGGTCCGCCGGCCTGGACCCATTGCGGGAGCTGGATCAGGAGCCGGGTCGAGGCCCACTCGGACGGGTAGGTGTCGAACGTGACGTCGTGGCCCGCCGCGCGGGCGTCGTCGACGAGCGCGAGCATCGGCTCGTGGCCGCCGGGGTACGACTCCCGGTGGTAGAAGTGGGTGAGGTGGACCGGGCCGTGGCCCATCTCGCCAATCGCCAGCGCCTCGCGGAACGGGTCGAGGAAGCGGTCCCCGAGGTCGTATCGGACGTGGGTGTGATAGAAGCCGCCGCCGTCCCCGGCGACCGCGGTCAGGTCGGCCAGCTCCTCGGTCGTCGCATAGGAGCCGGGCGGGTAGTCGAGCCCGGTCGACAGTCCGAACGCGCCTTCCGCCATGCCCTCGCGGAGCATCGCCCGCATGTCGGCCATGGCCATGTGGTCGGCCGGCACGTCGTCCCAGCCGACGGCGCAGATCCGGAGCGCCGAGTTGCCGATCAGGAGCGCGACGTTGACCGATGCCCGGTTGTCGAAGCGGCCGAGGTACGAGGCCACCGTGTCCCAGTCGAGCGCAATCGGCGGGCGCCCGTCCAGCCCGGCGTTCATCCGGAACAGAGCCGCCAGGTCCTGGGCATTCGTCAACGGGGCATACGACAGGCCATCCACCCCGATGACCTCGGTCGTCACGCCCTGGCGGACCTTGGGCTCGTCCTCGGGCTCGTGGAGGAGCCACAGCCCCGAGTGCGAGTGGAGGTCGATGAATCCGGGCGCCACCACCATCCCGCCCGCGTGGATCATGCGGGCTGCCGGCGGCGGTTCGGCACCGGGCTCGAGGATCCGGAGCTGGCCCTTGGCCACGACCACCGTTCCGGGTCGACCCGGCGCCCCGCTTCCGTCGACGACCATTCCGCCGCGGATGACGAGGTCGGTCACCGCGCGCTCATCGGTCCACCGGCGGCCCCATGCCGAACGGCGACCAGCTCGGCGACGATCGCCAGGCCAATCTCGGCCGGCTCCCGACCGCCGAGATCGAGGCCGATCGGCGCCCGGAGGCGGGCCAGCTGGGTCTCGTCGAGGCCGGCGGCGCGAAGGCGGGCGCGGCGGTCCTCCTGGGCGCGACGGCTGCCGATGGCGCCGACATAGCGGGGTCCGTTCTCCGCGCCCAGGGCGGCCAGGAGGGCCGGCTCATCGATCTTCGGGTCGTGGGACAGGACGACGACCGCGTCGTCGTGGCGGAGGCCGTGGGCGGCGAAGGCTCGATCCGGCCAGTCGCCGATGACGGTCACGCCCTC
>DATBLJ010000024.1:0-7033 GCA_036555375.1 Candidatus Limnocylindria bacterium | reverse complement strand
GCCGGGCCGAGCTGTCGCCCGACCCCGGGATGGCCGGGATCTGGGCCATGGCCCGCCGCTATGGCGAGGGCGAGGGCTCGTTCGCCGTGGGTGAGCGGATCAACATCCGAGTCCGCATCGAGCGCGTGATCTGGCACCCGTGAGCGGGGCCATCCAGCTCGGCGCGCTGGCCTGGCCGCAGTACACCGACTGGGCTTCCCTCCGCAACGCGGGCGCTCGAGCCGAGGAGCTCGGGTACGACTCGCTCTGGACCTGGGACCACCTGTATCCGATCGTCGGGAGCTCGCACGGACCGATGTTCGAGGGCTACCTGACCCTGGCCGGCTGGGCAGCCGCCACCGAGAAGATCCGGATCGGGCTGCTGGTGGGCGCCAACCCATTCCGCAACCCCGCCCTGGTCGGGAAGATGGTCACCCAGCTCGACCACATGACCGGCGGCCGGATGACCTGCGGCATCGGAGCCGCCTGGTTCGACGAGGAGCACCACGACTTCGGGCTCGAGTTCGGGGACTCGGTCGGCGAACGGCTCCGCTGGCTCGAAGAGGCGGTCGTCATCCTGCGCGGCATGTTCGACGGGACTGAGCCGTCCGGCTCATCCCGGTACGAGACGAAGGCGGTCCGGAACGACCCGCCGCCGGTCCAGGCCCACCTCCCGATCCTGGTCGGTGGGGGCGGGATCCGGAAGACGCTCCGGATCGTGGCCCGCCACGCCGACGCGAACAACCTGGGCGGCGGCTACGAGCGGGTCGCCCGCAAGGAGGAGATCCTCCTCCAGCACTGCGCGGAGGTCGGCCGCGACCCGTCCGAGATCGAGCGCACGGCCAACCTGGGCGTGGTCGTCATCCGCGACACCGCCGACGAGGCCGCGCAGGTCCTCGCCGCGCTGGCCGCCCACAACGGCGGCGCCCGGTCGTGGCCGAACCAGCTGGTCGGGACGCCCGAGACGGTGGCGGCCGAGCTCCGCCGCTTCGCGGGGATCGGCTACCGCCACCTGATCGCCGGCTTCCCGGCGCCGGTCGACGCCGAGACCATGGAGCGCCTCGCCGGCGAGGTCCGCGCGATGGTCGAGGCCGCGCCAGCAGCCTAGGCGTACCCTGCCCGCGTGACGCGGGTCGCGCTGCTGTCCGGGGGCACCGGCGGGGCGAAGCTGGCGCACGGGTTCCAGCAGGTGCTCGCTCCCGGGGAGCTCTCGGTCATCGTCAACGTGGCCGACGACCTCGAGCTGTTCGGCCTCCACGTTAGCCCCGACCTCGACAGCGTCCTGTACACACTCGCCGGCCTGGTGGACCCGATCCGCGGCTGGGGCGTAGCCGGCGACACGGACCGGGCGCTGACCATGCTCGAGCGCTACGGCGAGGAGACGTGGTTCTGGATCGGTGACTCGGACCTCGGGACGCTGGTCCGGCGATCGGCCCAGCTCCGGCGAGGCGCGACACTCACCCAGGTGACCGCGGACATGGCCACCGCCCTGGGGATCGGGTCCCGGATCCTGCCCGCCACCGACGACCGGCTGCGCTCCCGGATCCTGACCGATGACGGCGACGTCGAGTTCCAGCGCTACTTCGTGGAGCGCGGGCAGCGCGACGAGGTGCGTGGCGTGACCTTCGAGGGCGTCGACGCGGCCCGCCCGACCGAGGCCGTGGTGGACGCCCTGGCCGGGGCCGACCTGCTCGTCATCGGCCCGTCGAACCCGCTGGTCAGCATCGGTCCGATCCTCGCCATCCCTGGGTTCCGCGAGGCCTGGACCGCGGCCGCCGGCCGGAAGGTCGCGGTCAGCCCGGTGGTCGCCGGCCGCGCCTTGAAGGGGCCGACCGACCGGATGCTGGCCTCGCTCGGCCACGAGGTCAGCGCCGTCGGCGTGGCCCGCCTGTACGAGGGGCTCCTGGACCGGTACGTCCTCGACGAGGCCGACGCCGGGCTCGTGCCGGAGGTCGCGGGGCTGGGCATGGAGGCGACGGCCGCGGCCACGGTGATGGAGACCGATGCCGGCCGCGCCGACCTCGCCCGGGCCCTCCTGGAGGCGGCGCGGTAGGCTGACCGGGTGACGACCCGGATCATCGTCCCGCATCGCGGCCTCGAGCACGCCAAGACCCGCCTCGGTGGGGTGCTCGACCCGGCCGAGCGGGCGGCGGTCGCCGAGCGGCTCCTGCGCCACGTCCTGGGGGCCGCGGTCGCCAGCGGGCACGAAGTCGTCGTCATCTCTCCCGACCCGGGCCTCGAGCCGCTGGTGAGCGCCGCCGGCGCCCGCCTCACCGTCCAGCACGGGATGGGGCTGAACACCGGGCTGGCCGAGGCCCGCGCCGACGCGATCGGTGATGGGGTCACCGTCCTTGGCGTCCTCCACGGGGACCTCCCGACCTTGGCGGTCGAGGAGGTCGAGGCCCTGCTGAACGCGGCCCGCGGCTCGGACCGGCCGATGGTGGCCATTGCCCCGGATGCCGCCGAGACCGGGACCAACGGCCTTGCCCTGTCGCCACCTGCGGTGATCGGCTTCCACTTCGGCCCCGACAGCCTGGTCGCCCACCGGAAAGCGGCCAAGCGCGCCGGGGCGTGGGTGACCCTCGTCCGCCGTCCGGGCCTCGCGTTCGACGTCGACACGCCGGCCGATCTCGATGCCTGGGTGGCCGGGGGGCAGGTCGCGTGACCGCCGAGGCAATTGTCCAGCTCTTCGTCCTCGACGGCATCCCGGAGGTCAAGGCCGGGGATGACCTGGGCGCCCTCATCGCGGCGGCGGTCAACGCCGCCGGCATCGGCCTGACCGATGACGACGTCGTCGTCGTGACCCAGAAGGTCGTCTCCAAGGCGGAGGGCCGGGTGGTCGACCTTGGATCGGTCGAGCCCAACGAGGCCGCTCGGGCCTGGGCCGAGCGCTGGGGAAAGGACCCTCGCCAGGTCGAGGTCGTCCTCCGCGAGAGCGCCGAGGTCCTCCGCTGGGGCGACGGCGGGCTGATCATCAGCCGCACCCCGCACGGGTTCGTGTGCGCCAACGCCGGGGTGGACGTCTCGAACACCGGCCCGGCGGCGGACCACGCGACGCTGCTCCCCGAGGATCCCGATGCGTCGGCGCGGGGCATCCGGGAGCGGCTCGGGGCGCTGACCGGCGCCTCACCGGCCGTGCTGGTGACCGACTCCTTCGGCCGGCCGTGGCGCGACGGGATCACCGACGTGGCCATCGGGGCAGCCGGGATAGACGTCCTCGCCGACCTCCGCGGGAGCGTGGACGCCGATGGTCGCGAGCTCCACGCCACGGTCGTGGCGATCGCGGATGAGCTGGCGTCAGCCGCCGAGCTGGCGGCGGGGAAGTCGTCGGGAAAGCCGGTGGTCGTGGTCCGCGGCTATCGGTATGCGCGGCCGTCAGGCGAGGACCCAGGGGCCCGCCCCCTGGTCATGGATCCGGCTCGGAACCTGTTTCCCTAGGAGCGGCCCGTCGGCTGGAGGAACAGGGAGACGATCTCGCCCGCCTCGACGCGGAAGTTCGCCTCGACGTGCATCGGATCGATTCCGGGTCGCATGACCGTGACGTCGGCGATCATCGAGGCGCCCATGTCCCGGCTGTCGTTGACGTACATCCGGAACCCGTCCCCGGCCCGGATGAACCAGCCGCCGACGCGGTCACGGCCGCGCAGGTTGGTCCGCTCGTCGGAGCCCGGAACCGAGATCCCCATGATCGCGTTCTCGGCGAAGAGGGCGACCGCGCGCTCCCGCTGGTCGTCGTTGATGAGCTCGAGAAAGAGGTCGATCGTCTCGGTGGCGCCCATGGCCCGGGCAGGATACCGTCTGCCCCGTGGAACCGCTTCGAATCGGCCTGGTGGGCTGGGGAACGGTCGGCTCGGCGCTCGGCGAGCTCGTCGAGCGTGGACCGCTGCCGGTCAGCCTGGCCTGGGTCGCGGTCCGTGACCCGGGTCGCGAGCGTGGCGTGCCGCTCCCCGATGGCGTGCCCGTCGCCGGCGAGCCCGGCTCGCTGGACGAGGTCGATGCGGTCGTCGAGCTCGCAGGTGGCATCGAGGAACCCCATGGCTGGGCCATGGGCACGCTGGGGGCGGGCCTTCCCTATGTCACGGCCAACAAGGCGCTCCTGGCCACGCACGGCGGGGAGCTGGCCGACCTGGCCGCGGCCCGCGGCGCCGCCCTCCTGGCATCCGCCTCGGTCGGCGGTGGGACGCCGATGCTCGAGGTCGTCGGTCACTTGGCCGCCACCGGCCGGATCACCCGGCTTCGGGGTCTCCTGAACGCGACCACGACCTTCATCCTCTCGGCCATGGCCACCGGTCGTTCGTACGCGGACGCGCTCGGCGCGGCCCAGGCGGCGGGCTACGCGGAGGCCGATCCGTCCTTCGACGTCGATGGCCGCGACGCAGCGCAGAAGCTCGCCATCCTGGCCTGGCTGGCCTGGGGCGCATGGCGGCCCGAAACGGACGTGACGACCGATGGGATCGTCGGAGTGGCGGTCGAGCCGGGTTCCGTCGTCCGGCTGGTGGCGGAGGCCACGCCGGGTGGCCTGCGAGTGGCTCCGGTGACCCTGGACGTGGCCGACCCGTTCGCCACCGCCGAGGGCGTCGAGTGCGTCCTCGAGGTCGACACCGATCACGCCGGCGCAGTGACCGTCCGGGGACCAGGGGCCGGGGGAGCGGCGACCGCCGGCGCGGTCTATGCCGATCTCGCCCGGCTGGCGCGCGGCGAGCGCCCGATCATCGGCCGGTCATTCACGCGGAGGCCGGTCCATGCCTGAGTGGCCGATCGTCGGCGTGGCCGGCGCGCGCGGGATGGTGGGCGGCGTGTTCCTTTCGATCCTGGCCGATGCGGGCCTGCCGGCCGGTTCGCTTCGCGCCTTCGCGACCGATGCCGGCGCGGTCACCTACGACGGCAGCCAGGTCCCGCTCGGCGTCCTCGACGAGGCCGCCGCCGGCGAGCTCGAGGTCCTGTTCCTGGCGACCGATGGCGAGGCCTCGCGGGCGCTGGTCGAGGGCCCGGCCCGTGGCGTGCGCCTGGTCGTCGACAACTCGAGCGCCTACCGGCTCGATCCGCAGGTCCCGCTGGTCGTGCCCGAGGCCAACGGGGACGTGCTGGCCGGCTACGGCGGCCACCTGATCGCCAACCCGAACTGCACGACGGCCGCGGCGGTCGTGGCCCTGGCCCCGATCCGCGACCGGGCAGGGCTCGAGTCGGTGGACATGGCCTCCTACCAGGCGGTCAGCGGCGCCGGTCGGGCCGGGGTGGATGCGTTCGTCGCGGAGCGCGCGACCGAGCACCGCGACCCGGCGCCCGAGACGCCGTTCCACGGCCGGATCGCCGACTCGGTGGTGCCCCAGATCGACCGGCTCTTCGACGACGGCTGGAGTGGGGAGGAGCGCAAGATCGCGGCTGAGCTCCGGAAGATCCTCGACCTGCCGGACCTCGACGTGGCCGCCACCACGGTCCGGGTCCCGGTCCACACCGGCCACTCGGTGGCCATCCACTTCCGGACCGTCCACGACACGACGGTGGCCGAGCTCGAGCGGGCACTCCGGGACGCGCCCGGCCTCGAGTACCGCCCGGCCGACGGCTCGGAACGCCATCCCATGCCGCTCGACGTCGAGGGCCGCGACCCGGTCCTCGTCGGACGGCTCCGGGCGATCCCCGGTCGGGAGCGTGGGTTCGCCGTGTTCGTGGCCAGTGACAACCTCCGCAAGGGCGCGGCCCTGAACGCCATCCAGGTGGCGGCCGCCTACGACCCCGATCGGTTCGGCTGCCTGCTGCCCGACCCGCGATGACCCGGCGCCAGGGGGTGCTGCTCGCGCTGGGCGCGGGGGTGATCCTGATCGCCGGCTTCGCGATCGGGTTCGGACTGTCCTCGCGCCAGCCGGAGGCGACGCCGACCCCGACGCCGGCGATCGCCTGCCAGGTGAGCGTCTCGCCGACGACGATCTCGGTCGACCCCGACACGGGTGATTCGGACGACGTCCTGGCATTCGCCGGATCCGGATTCCCACCCAGCTCCGCGGTGGTGATCGACTTCGGTCCGGGGGGCTCGCTCCTCGGCTATGGCTCGACCGAGGCCGGCGACTTCACCGCGGTGGTCGGGGCCGCGGCGTCGGTGACCCACCCCGCCCCGCCGGACGTGGAGGCCGGCTCGGTGACCTGGACCGTCATCGGTTGGGATGGACCCGGACCCGGCCTGGATGCGCCATCCATTCCGCCGAGCGCCTGCGAGGTCGAGATCAGGGCCATGATCGAGCTCACCGAGGTGCCCGTCGCGACACCGGCGGGCGGTTCGCCGCCGACGGACCTCGCCCCCGGGGGCTATGCGGAGGTGCTCTACGACGGCGTCCGGGTGCGGGTGGAGCCGGCCCTCGACTCGACCGTGGTCGGCGCCCTGTTCACCGGTGATGTCGTCCGGATCCTGGCGCCCGCTCAAGTCGCCGAGGGCCTGGTCTGGTATCGGGTCGAATCGGTTGTCCACCACAGCGGAGAGCAGGTCCGTGGGTACATGGCCGCCGGAGCTGACGGCGACGTGTACCTGGTCGCCACGAGCGAGCCACCACCGCCGACCCCCACTCCCTCGCCGTCTCCCACTCCGCCGTCGACCTAGTCGGCCTCGTCGGGTCGCTCGTACAGGTGGAGGTCCCACATGTGGTCGTGGTCAGGTGACAGGTAGGTCTTGTCGGGCAGCACGGGAAGGTCGGCGTCGAAGTACGCGTCCAGGACAACTCGGAACAGGTTCACCGGGCTGATCCGGTCGGAGAAGCCGTAGTCCTGGACATCCACGCCGGGCAGGCGCCAGGCGGTCAGGATGCTGTACTTCCACTGGACCTCGTCGGGCGTGGCCTCCAGCCACTGGAAGTCGGCGCCCTGTTCGCGGAAGCGCGGCGGGAACGGGCCCTCGTCGGTCTGGAGCAGGATCACCGGGTCGGGCGTGCCTGGCTCGCGGTTGGCGAGGATGGTGTCGATCGTCTCGAGGACCCGGCGGTTCGCGTATTTCAGCTGCTCGACGTACTCCTCGTTCTCGGATCGCGCAGCACGCTGCTCGTCAGTGGGCAGGGACCCGTCCTCGTTG
>DATBLJ010000013.1:0-2153 GCA_036555375.1 Candidatus Limnocylindria bacterium | reverse complement strand
CCTGCTTGGCGGCCTCGCGCGCGTAGCGCTCGTGTTTCTCGATCATCGAGTCCTTGTCGCCGGTCCATTCCGCCTGCAACAGGGCTGCCTTGACGATGCGGGCCATCGGTGTGTTCAACCTCCGTGAGCCGATCGGGATTGTGTGCAGCGGGAGCCTACACCGTGCCGCGGCGCCTCAATCACGCGTCGTCCGTCCGGAGACGCGCTACGCGAAGACCTCGTCGGCGCGGGCCAGCACCCACACGATGAAGGCATAGGCCGCGATCAGGAGCGCCCCGACGACGATGCCGACGGCGATCGTCCAGGTCATCAGGTTGCGGATCCAGTCCATCCACATCCGGCCGTCGCCGATCTCGCGGAAGTCGGGCAGGGCAACCACCCAGATGATCGACGCGGCCAGGCTCAGCCCGACCACGATGAGGGCTGCGCCACTGACGACCATCCCGAGGATCCGTCCCCAGGCCAGCCGCTGCAGGATGCCGACGCCGGCAGCCAGATGGGCCGCGGCGACCGCTCCGCCCAGGGCCAGCGTGACGAGGAACGGGGCGAATCCCATTGCGGACATCCCGCCGCCGTCAAAGCCACCCCCGCCGAATCCGTCGAAGGCCGGGCCGAAACGTCGGAAGCTGAACGCGACCGCCGCGAGCAGGCTCATCGCGGTGCCGAGCGCGGCCAGCGAACCGAAGATCAGCAGCAGGATGGCGGCCGCGTTGACACTCCCCGGCAGTCGGGGCGGCGGGCTGGCGGCCGGCGGCGGATCAGGTGGCAGCGCAGCTGCCGGCGGCGGGGCAGTGGACCTGGAGGACCGGGACGCCCGCTTCGGGGCAGGAGGCGGGGTCACCTCGGTGGGAGCTTCATCGGTCATTCACACAGCCTACATCCGGGCGGTGAAGGAAGTGTTTACCCTGCCCCCATGGCCTGGACCCGCCCCGCCAAGATCGCGTTCATCGGCTCGCACTCGGTCCGCAAGACGAACGCGGTGCATGCCTTCGCCTCCGCCGTCGGTCGGGCCGGGCGAAGCGTCGAGGTCGGGCGCGAGGTCATCCGCTTCAACCCCCTGGGCCGCAACGAGTCGGCCACCCCCGAGGCCCAGCTGTGGGTCCTGATGGCCCAGGTCCAGCAGGAGCTCGAGCTCTTCGGGCAGGCCGATGTGCTCGTCACCGATCGCAGCGTCGTCGACAACTTCGCCTACTTCCTGCGGGTGACCGATGGCGCCGATCCGTTCGGCGTCGAGCCCCTGATCCGCCGCTGGTCGTTGACGTACGACCTGTTCGTCCGGCTGCTGCCCGACGTCGAGCTGCTCGCCGACGGCGTCCGGTCGACGAACGACGCGTTCCGCGACGAGGTCGAGGCGATCCTCGACCGGATCGTGCCCATCTACGTGGCCGCCGACCGCTGCCTCCGGCTGCCCGCCAGCGAGGTGACCGAGGGGTACGACTGGATGGCCCTCGCCGAGCGCCTCGCCGCGCTCGTCGGCCAGCCACTCCGCGACCCGGTCGGGGCCTAGCCATGGACGAGCGGACCCGCGCCCTCCGGCGCGCCGCCGAGCTGTCCGAGGCGTTCCTGGACGGCCTTCCCGAGCGGCACGTCGGAGCCACGGTCGACGGCAACACCCTGGCCGCCCGCATTGGCGGGCCGCTCCCCGAAGACGGCCAGGATGCGGCCGAGGTCGTGGAGGAGATGGCACGTGTCCTGGACCCGGGCCTGGTGGCAACGGCCGGGCCGCGCTACTTCGGCTTCGTCATCGGGGGTGCGCTCCCGGCCTCGGTGGCCGCCGACTGGCTGGCCGCGGCCTGGGACCAGAACGCCAACCTGCACTCGATGTCCCCCGCCGCGGCTGCCGTCGAGTCGGTCGCCGCCGAGTGGCTGCTGGACCTCCTCGGACTCCCGGCCGACGCGAGCGTGGGCTTCCCCGCCGGCGCAGGACTGGCGAATGCCGTGTCCCTGGCCGCCGCCCGGCATGCCGTCCTGGCACGCGAAGGCTGGGACGTCGAGGCGCGCGGGCTGTACGGCGCGCCCGAGATCGCCGTCGTCCTGGGTGCCGAGGCGCACGCCACGGTCCAGACCGCGCTGCAGTACCTCGGGCTCGGCCGGGAGCGGGTCGTCGCAGTGGCGGCCGACGGGCAGGGCCGGATGCGGGTGGACGCCCTGGT
>DATBLJ010000009.1:0-17873 GCA_036555375.1 Candidatus Limnocylindria bacterium | reverse complement strand
TCGATCACCTCGCGCAGCTCGGCCTCGTCCGGCGGCGCGGCCTGCATGCCCTCGATCAGGCCGATCGTCTCGCGGACGGCATCGGCCGTGACCTCGGTGTGGACCGCGGCCCGCGCGGAGAACGGACCCGCCGAACGACGCGGGTCGAAGGCGGCGCGGGCGCCGTAGGTGTAGCCCAGCTCCTCGCGGAGCCGCTGGTTGAGCCGGCTGCTGAACGTCCCGCCCAGCAGCGAGGCCATGACCACGGCCGGGAAGTAGTCGGGGTTGTCGCGCGCGATCCCGACGTGCCCGATCCGGACCTCGCTCTGGACCGATCCGGGTCGATCGACGATCACGATCCGACGGCCACCGCGATCGGTGGCGGTGACCTCCCGGTGGCCGGGGCTCGTGCCCGCCCACGAGCCGAACGCCGCCTCCGCTGCGCGTCGCGCGTCGGCGGTGGTGACCGGTCCGGCAACGACCAGGTGGCCGCGATCAGGCCGCCAATGGCGGTCGTGGTGGCTCCGTGCCTGCTCGACGGTCAGCGGCTCGACGCTCTCGGGGGTCCCGGCCGACAGCCGGCCATAGGGCGTCCCGTCGGGGTAGATCTCGCGGAGGAAGTGCTCGTCGGCCAGGCGGCCCGGTTCGGAGCGGGCCTGGAGGATGTCGGCCAGGCGCTCTTCGCGGAGCCGCTCGAACTCGCCCTCGTCGAACCGTGGCTCTCGAACCATCTCGGCCAGCAGCTCGAGCCCGTCCTGGAGGCGGTTGCCAAGGGCCTGGAAGCCGGCCCGGGCGACGTCCCACGACGAGTCGGCATGGAGCTCGATTCCCAGCCGCTCGGTCGCCTCGGCGAAGGCATGGCCGTCGAGGCGCCGAGTGCCGGTCACCAGCGTCTCGGCGGTGAGGGCGGCAAGCCCGGCCTCCGCCTCGCTCTCGGCGGCCGCTCCGCCATCGACCATCAGGTGGACGCTCACCAGCTCACGGTCGAGGAGCGGCACGGTCCAGATCGCCAGCCCGTTGGGAAGCCGATCGTGCTGGAAATCGGGGTAGTGGTAGGGGCGCGGCGTGCCGGGCGCCGGTCGGCTCGGGTTCGCGGTGGTCACGATGCCGCCTCAGCGGCATCCTCGGCCGCCGGGACGTAGGTGAGGATGACCCGGTTGTCGTCGCGGATCCGCTCGGCCATCGCGGCACGGATCGCCGGGCCGTCGATCGCGTCGTAGCGAGCGACCTCGGTGTTCACCATCTCCGGGTCGTCGAACAGGCACGCGTACTGGCTGATCCGATCGGCCCGCTCACCGAGCTGCTCGAGGCCGGCTTCGACCGCCGCGGCGTGCAGGGTGCGCACCCGTGCCAGCTCGTCATCGGTCGGTCCATCGGCGGCCAGCTGGTCCATCTCGGCCAGCAGCTGCGTCTCGAGCGTCTCGACGGCCACCTCGGGGCGCGCGGTGGCCCAGATCCCGAGCGCCGTCGATCCATGTGCCCAGGGGAAGACGAACGCGGCGACATCGGCGGCCAGCTGTCGCTCGCGCACGAGCGAGCGATAGAGTCGGGACGCCCGCCCGGTGCCGAGCACGTCACTGACCACGTTGATCGCCTCGTGGTCCGGCGTGCCGAACGGCGCGATCCGATAGGCGAGGTGGATCCGCGGCAGCTCCACCTGGTCCTCGACGACCTCGTCGTACCCCTGGCCGATGGTCGGCGGGACCTCCATCGCGGGCGGCGCGGGCAGCGCGTCGTTGGCCGGGATGGGGCCGAAGTGGCGCTCGACGGCCGCCAGGGCATGGTCGCGCTCGAAGTCGCCGGCGACGGTCAGGACCGCGTTGTTCGGTGCGTAGTACGTGGCGAAGAAGCGACGGACGTCCTCGAGCGACGCGGCGCCGAGGTCCTCCATCGAGCCGATCGTCGAATGGTGATACGGGTGGCCCTCCGGCCAGAGGAGGGCCTGGACCCGCTCCTCGGCCGTGCCGTAGGGCTGGTTGTCGACCGAGAAGCGCCGTTCGTTCTTCACGACTTCCCGCTGGTTGTCGAGCTTCTCCTGGGTCATGGCCGGCAGCAGGCTCGCCATCCGGTCCGACTCGAGCCACAGCGCGAGCTCGAGCTCATGCGCGGGCAGCGTCTCGAAGTAGTTCGTTCGATCGGTCCAGGTCGAGGCGTTCAGCGTGCCTCCTGCCGCCTGGATCTGGGCGAAATGCTCGCCCTTGGCGACGTTGGCCGACCCCTGGAACATCATGTGCTCGAACAGGTGGGCGAACCCGGTGCGGCCCGGCTCCTCGTTCCGGCTGCCGACGTCGTACCACAGGTTCACCGCCACGATCGGAGTCCGCGAGTCCGGGGACAGGATGACGCGCAGCCCGTTGTCCAGCCGGTGCCGTTCGATCGGGAGATGGGCCATGCGGTGCGCCTCGCGGGTCGGTCGGGGGCGAACGAAACGGGCTCTCCCCGAGCCCGCCCGAAACGCGAATGAACTGGAACGTTGGTGAGCGCCCAGGGATTCGAACCCTGAACCTAGTGATTAAGAGTCACTTGCTCTGCCGTTGAGCTAGGCGCCCTGACCGATGATGCCCGACCGACCGCGGCAGGGCAACTTACGGGACGGCCGGGGGCCCCGGCCCGCCACCGGGCTCCGGTCCGTCGCCGTAGTGCTGGTCGATGAACCGATCCATGAGCTCGGTATCGACTTCGTCGAGGTCCAGCAGCCAGGTCCAGGCCAGGATCGCCATCGGGTGGCCGAAGTCGCTGCCGCCCCAGGGCGCGACGAGGACCTTGTACCGCTCACTGGCGTTCCAGTCGCGGACGTAGTCCTCCAGCTCGGTGATCTCGCCGGGCGACAGCTGGTCGGCCTGGTACCAGATCACGATCCCGCCGTGTTCGAGGTTGTGGATTGCCGGCTCCTGGGGAATGGCGGTCGTGTAGACGCCCCATTCGATCGGCTGCGGCCAGTGGGGTCCGGACGCCGCGGGGGTCGACGAGTAGGGCCCACCGGCGGTGCCCTCGGTGATGTGGGTCCGACCGTCCATCGCCTGGGGCGTGCCGACGACCTCCGACGCACCTGGAGCGAGGAGCGAGAACACGAGGATGGCGGTCAGGCCCACGATGACGAGCGCGCCGATGCCGACGACGACGAGCGTGGTCCCGCTCAGGCCGCCGCCCGAGGACGAGCCAACCTTGCGCTGCAGGGCGGCGTCGGTGGCGCGCTGGCGCTGGGGGGACGAGGTGCGGCGACGGGACATACGGCCGCGAAGAATAGCCGAGGACGGCCAATTGGTCCGGGAGGGTGTTTGGGACCGCGTTGCTAGAATCGGCGGGCGTGACTGAGGAACATCGAAACCCGACCGGCGTGCGCGGGCTCCTGGGCCAGCTCATCGAGCAGCTCGGCGAGCTGGCCCGACTGTACGCGACGAGCGCCCGTCAGGAAGTCGAAGAGGGATTCAACCAGCTCAAGATCGCGCTCATTTTCTTCGGCGTCACGGTGGCGCTGCTCGCCGTCGCGGCCATGGTCCTCGTCCTGCTCTTCGTCTCGGCGGTGAGCGCGATGACCGGCCTGCCGCTCTGGGCGACCGCCCTCTTCGTCCTGTTCATGGTGGTCGCACTGGCGGTCATCTTTGCGTACTTCGGGTACCGTCGGGTCAAGCGGGCGCGACTCATGCCTGAGGCGACCATCGCCGCTGCCAAGGAGGACCTCGAGTGGGCGCAACACTTGACGAAACGCGGGTAGAACTCGACGCCCAGCGGGCGCGGGTCAGGTCCACGGCGACACGGGTCGAGTCGTCCGTGCGACGCTCCCTCGATGTCCGGGCACTCGTCGGCGAGCATCCGGTCCAGACCGCCGCGGTCGTGGCCGGCATGGCGTTTCTCCTGCTCGGCGGCCCGCGGCGGACCGTGCGCGGCATCAGTCGGGCGATCCGCGGGCCGGTGGACGCGGAGCGGGCCTACGCGGCTCTTCCGTTGACCCTGAAGCACCTGGTCGACGACTCCGCCCCGGGTCACGGTGCGGCGAAGGACGAGGCGCGGAGGCAGCTGGCACTCGCGCTCCACGCGTGGCGGGAGAACCCGAAGAATCGGAAGAAGGCCGAGCGTCTGGCGAGCGAGACGCTCACCCCGCCCGGCCCATCTCGTGCGTTCTGGGCGTTCGTCGAGATCGCAGCCGTGACGGCGGGCGGGATCCTCACCCGCCAGGTCGCGCAGCGCGCGATCAAGAACTGGCTCGGCGGTGGGAGCCCAGGCGCCGCATCAGAACCGCTCGACGCCCCGTCGGTGGCGGCGCCCGCGAAGGCGAAGGGTCCAGGCAAGACGGCCTCCGCCACTGGGCCAGCCGAGACCGGGTACAGCGGCTGGTCGGGCCGGGGCGACTCGGTGGCCGGACCGGCGAAGCCGCCGGCCAAGAACGCCGCCAAGGAAGCGGCCGCGCCGCCCACCACGCCCGCGGCCACCGGCTCCTGACCCCGGCGGGTCTCGGGCGGACCGTTTGCTAGACTCGGCCAGCCGCCGAGCACCCTGACCTCGGGCGAGTGGCGGAACGGCAGACGCGCCAGCTTTAGGAGCTGGTGTCGCAAGACGTGCGAGTTCGAATCTCGCCTCGCCCACCACCCAGAGGACGCCGCCCCGTGACCTTCGCCCGATGACCACCGTCACCACGCGCCCTGAGCCCGGCTCGCGGGTGCGCCTCGAGATCGAGGTCCCGGCCGACGAGGTCGACCGCCACTTCGAGACCGCCTATCGCCACCTCGCGGCGCGGACCCGGGTGCCCGGCTTTCGTCCGGGCAAGGCCCCCCGCGCCGTCCTGGAGCGGTATGTCGGCCGGGAGGCGGTCCTGGCCGAAGCGGTCGAGCACCTCGTCGACGCGGGCTACGACGCGGCCGTGGTCCAGGCCGACCTGATCCCGATCGACCAGCCGGAGGTCGACATCGACCCGGCCGCCGTGCGCGAGGGCGACCCCGTCACGTTCGCTGCCACCGTCGCGGTGCGGCCGACCGTCACCCTCGGCGCGTACACCGACTACCCGTTCGGCCTCGAGATTCCGCCGGTGACCGATGAGGACGTCGAGCAGGTCGTGACCGAGCTCCGCGACCAGCAGGCCACCCTGCGCCCGGTCGACGACCGCGGCGTGGAGCAGGGCGATCTGGTCGCGGTGTCCTTCCAGGGGACGATCGACGGGGAGCCGTTCGACGGGGGCAGTGCCGAGCGCCTGCCGCTCGTCGTCGGGGAGGATCGGATGATCCCCGGTTGGGAGGACCAGTTGATCGGCCTGAAGGTTGGCGAGACCGCAGAATTCGACCTGCCCTTTCCCGATGACTACCGGGTCGAGACCCTGGCCGGCAAGACCGCTCACTTCAGCGTCACGATCGGCGATCTCCGCGAGCGGGTGCTCCCCGAGCTCGACGACGCATTCGCCGCGTCGGTCGGGGAGGTGGCGACCCTCGACGCGCTGCGCGCCGAGATCCGCGACGCGCTCAACCAGCGGGCCGATGCCGAGGCCCGGCACCAGTTCGGCGACCGGATCATCGACTTCGCCGCCGCCAACGCGAGCGTGGAGCTCCCCGAGGTGATGATCGCGAACGAGGTCGAGATCATGCGCGACGAGCTCCGGGCCCGGTTGGCGGAGCAGCGGATCGGCCTCGACCAGTACCTCCAGCTCTCGAGCCAGACGCCGGAGGAGCTGATCGTCGAGCTCCGGGAGCCGGCCAGCCGGCGGGTGAAGACGCTCCTCGTCCTCTCGGCGATCGCCGAGCAGGAGGGGATCGATGCCGACGAGGCGGAGATCGACGCCGAGGTGGCCCGCCAGCTCGAGCGCTATCCGGACGAGGCCCAGCTCCGGGAGTACCTGGGCTCCCGACGTGGTCGGTCCTACCTGCGGATGACTCTCCGGAACCGTACACTCGTCGACAGCCTGATCGACCGGGCGGTCGGCCCGGGTACGGCCGAATCGGCCGAAGCCGAGCCGTCCCCACAAGCCCCAACCGAACCCAGCGCGGAGTGAACCAGATGCTCGTCCCGATGGTCATCGAGAGCAGCGCCCGAGGGGAGCGCGCCTTCGACATCTACTCCCGGCTGCTCAAGGAGCGGATCATCTTCCTCGGGGAGCCGATCGAGGACCACGTCGCGAACCTCGTCATCGCCCAGCTCCTGTTCCTCGAGAGCGAGGACCCGGAGAAGGACATCTCGCTGTACATCAACACCCCGGGCGGGATCGTGACCAGCGGCCTGGCGATCTACGACACGATGCAGTACCTCAAGGCCCCGGTCAGCACGATCTGCATTGGCCAGGCGGCCTCGATGGGGGCCGTCCTGTTGGCGGCGGGGACGAAAGGCAAGCGCTTCGCGCTGGCGAACTCGCGGGTCATGATCCACCAGGGCTCGGGCGGGTTCCGCGGCAACACCCCGGACGTCGAGATCCAGGTCAAGGAGATGCTGGCCCTGACCGATCGGCTGATGGACATCCTGGCCCACCACACCGGGCAGGAGCCGGCCAAGGTCAAGAAGGACTCCGAGCGGGACTACTTCCTCAGCGCCCAGGAGGCGAAGGCCTACGGGATCGTGGACGAGGTCTTCGCCCACGGCGGCGAGTCGCCGATCGGGAAGTCCGCCGAGGACGGCAAGCCGAAGAAATAGCCCCGTGCCGCCTGGCGCGAACCGTCAGTCGGCGCTCCACACCCCGACCAGGGTCGCCTCCGCGGCGGGCGCGTCCGCCTCGTCGAGGTATTCGACGTTCGGATCACCGTCGGCGCGCATCGTCGCGCCGCTGGTCGGACCCTCGGCGGTCTCGACCTCGATTCGCAGCGGGGAGAAGGTGCCCGTCGGATAGCGTGCGGCGAGCGTCGCCGCCAGTGGATCCCAAAGGTAGTAGCTGCCGCTCGACATGAACGGGTTGGCCGCGCCGAGCTCGACGACCAGGCGGATGCCGAGGGCATCGCTGGCCTCGCTCGCGGCCATGACCTGCCGACCCAGGGCTTCGGTGACGGGAACCTGGTTCGTGCCGTCCAGGGACACCAGCCGGACGGTCAGGCCGCTCTCCAGGACGGTGGCGGCGGCCAGCGGATCGACGTAGACATTCCATTCGGCGACCTCGTTGTCGGGTGCCGCCGGGTCCGAGCCGGCAATGTTGCCGGGCACGTCGACGGCGCCACCCATCACGTAGACCGATCCGATCTGGTCCACGAGCTCGGGTCGGCTGAGGATGGCGTCCGCCAGGTTGGTGAGCGGTCCGAGGGTCAGGACGGTGAGGCCATCGTGCTCGGCGAAGGTGGCCGCCATCAGCTCGATCGCGGTCAGGTCGGCCGGTTCGCGATCGGTCGTCGGGAGGTCCAGGCCGGATCCGGCATCGGCCCACTCGCGCCACGTGCTCGGGAAGGTGTGGTCTCCGGCGAGCGGCTCCTCTCGACCACACGCGACCGGCACCTCGGGCGCGTCCAGCCGTTCGAGCAGACGGAGCACGACGTCCACGCCGCTCGCGCAGTGGGCCTCACCCGTCCCCGAAACGGTGATCGCCGAGATGGTCACGTCGGTGGCGGAGACCAGGAACGTGATGGCCAGCAGGTCGTCGGGTGCCACGTCGGTATCGATCAGCAGCGTCACGGGCCCTTCGGCCGGAGGCGCGCTGGGCAGGGCTCCCACCGAGGGGGCTGGCGAATCGACCGGCCTGGCCGGCTCCGACGGACTCGGGGAAACACTGGTGGCGGCGCAGGCGGTGATGCTCAGCGCCAGCAGCAGCGCGGCCGGGCTGGCCGGAGCGGCGGCAGGTCGGTTCACGATCGGAAACTAGTCGACCGAGCGGCCCCGCACATGATCCATTGGACCTGGGTTGACCAGTCCCTCCGGCCCATCGGTCCATGGCCGACTGCGTGCAGGTGCGTGCTATCCTCGGCCGGCGATGACGACCAAGACCAAGGCTCCGTACCGCTGCTCGTTCTGCGGGAAGAGCCAGGAGCAGGTCCGCAAGCTGATCGCCGGGCAGGGCGTGTACATCTGCGACGAGTGCATCAACCTCTGCCAGGAGATCATCGACGAGGAGATGGCTGAGGCGCCGCGCGCCAGCCGGACCCCGCCGCCGCCGCTGCCCAGCCCGCGGAAGATCAAGGAAGCGCTGGACCAGTACGTCATCAGCCAGGACGCGGCCAAGAAGGTCCTGTCGGTCGCGGTCTACAACCACTACAAGCGGGTCAACGCCGGGTCGGCGGTCGACGACGTCGAGCTCGGCAAGTCCAACGTCCTCTTGGTCGGACCCACCGGCTCGGGCAAGACCCTGCTGGCCCAGACCCTGGCCCGCGTCCTCGACGTCCCGTTCTGCATCGCGGACGCCACGAGCCTGACCGAGGCCGGCTACGTCGGTGAGGACGTCGAGAACATCCTCCTCCGCCTGATCCAGGCCGCCGACTTCGACGTCCAGCGCGCCCAGCGCGGGATCGTCTACGTCGACGAGATCGACAAGATCGCGCGCAAGACCGACAACCCGTCCATCACCCGGGACGTGTCCGGCGAGGGCGTGCAGCAGGCCCTGCTGAAGATCCTCGAGGGCACCGTCGCGAACGTGCCGCCGCAGGGCGGTCGCAAGCACCCCCACCAGGACTTCATCCAGATCGACACGACGAACATCCTGTTCATCTGCGGCGGGGCCTTCGAGGGCCTCGAGCGGATCGTGGAAGAGCGGGTCGGCCGGCGAGGGATCGGCTTCGGGTCCGAGGCCCAGCGCGACCCCGAGGAGCGGCGCCGGCTGCTCGAGCAGCTCATGCCCGACGACCTCCTCCGCTACGGACTGATCCCCGAGTTCGTCGGCCGGATGCCGGTCGTGGTCAGCCTGTCGGCCCTGTCGCGTGAGGACCTCGTGAAGGTGCTGACCGAGCCGAAGAACGCGGTCGTCCGCCAGTTCGCGAAGTTCCTGTCGCTCGACCGGGTCGAGCTCGTCTTCACCGATGACGCCCTGGAGGCCACCGCCCGGCTGGCCACCGAGCGCAAGACCGGCGCTCGCGCCCTGCGCACGATCGTCGAGGAGGCGCTGCTCGAGGTCATGTACGACATTCCCGAGCGAACCGATGTGACCAAGGTCGTCATCACCGCCGACACGATCGAGCACGGTCGCCCGCCAATGCTCGTCACCGAGACCGACGAGACCACGCCGCGCCGGCGCAGCCGGACCCGCGAGGAGCCCGCCCGGGAAGAGTCGGCCTGACCGATTCCCCGCGCGGTGGTACCACCGTTCGGCAACTCCGGTACCACCGGTCAGTCCGGTTTGGTGCAGTCCCGGCTCTAGGATGGCCGCACGCATCTCATCAGCCGGCCAACGGAGTCGGGTCATGACGGCAGCCGAACGTCGCTCCGGTTTTCGCCTCACGTGGGGCAGCGACAGCGAGCCGTCGGAGGAAGCACAGCAGGCCGATACGGACATGGATGAAGCCATCGAGTCGGAGACGACCGCCATCGCCGCCGATCCCGCCACCCCGAGCCCAGAACCTGGTGCCGAGCCTTCGGACCAGTTCCTGAGCTCGCTGACCGCCGCGATGCGGCGGGTGGCCGACGATGCCCGTGAGACGAGCCTGGCCGATGCGCGCGCCGCCATCGCCGCGAAGATCGCGGCCATGCGTGCGACGGCGTCCGCCCGCTCCGATGAGCTGAAGACTCGCGCCGAGCAGGACGTGACCGGCATCGGGGAGTGGTCGCGCGCGGAGATCGTCCGGATCGAGGCCGAGACCCAGCGCAAGGTCGAGCAGCGGCGCGCCCAGCTCGCCGAGCAGCTCGACGAGCACGACCGGCGATCCTCGGCCGAGATCGCCGCCCTCGAGTCCCAGGTCGAGGACTACGAGCGCGAACTGGCGCTCTTCTTCTCCCAGCTCGGCGAGATCACCGACCCCGACACCTTCATCAGCGCCGCCCGGCGGATGCCACGCCTGCCCGCCCCCGACGCGGAGCCGGCGGCCGAGCCCGACAGCCCGCCGATGGCCGAGGAGGCGCCCGCGGGCAGCCACGAGGAGCGGCTGCGGGGGCTCGGCATCGATCGCAATGGGCACACCGACATGGCCGAGGGCGACGTCCCCACGACAAATGGCACCGAGCCCGAGGCGGCCGAGATGCCCGCCGCCACGGCTGACCCCGAGCCGGATCCCTCCGTCGCCGAGCCCGCCTCCCAGTCGGTCGCGGCGGCGGCCCTGGGTGACGCGACGGTCGACACCACGACGACGATCGCGGCCGTCGGCCTGGGCAGCTTCGGCGCGGTGACCTCATTCAAGACCGCCCTCGAGAAGGTCGACGGCGTCTCGGCCGTTCGGCTGAGCCTCGGCTCCGGCGGCGAGTTCATGTACAGCGTCACCCACCGCGCCGACCTCGACGTCGCCGTGGCGGCCGCTGAGGCCCAGCCCGGGGCCACCGTCCAGCGCAACCCCGACGGCGTCGTTCACCTGAGCGCCGGCAAGCGGCGCTGAGCCGCGAGGGGGTAGACTCCGGCCACGGCGACGACCGTGAGGAGTAGTCCTCCACCGGCCGGCAGAGACAGCGGGTCACGGCTGCAAGCCCGCTGCGGCACGAGCGGACGAAGGTCGCACGCGAGCCGATCGGGATCCGCCCGATAACGCGGAAGTGAGGGTGACGTCGGTCCGCCGGCGTCTCCGAACGAAGGTGGTACCACGAGCCCGCTCGTCCTTCGACGAGCGGGCTGTCTGTGTGTGCAGGGAGGTGGCATGAGCGGGGAGCGGACCGAGCTGGCGCCGCGCTACACGCCGGGGGCCGTCGAGCCTCGCGTCTACGAGCGCTGGCTGGCGAGCGGAGCGTTCACGCCCGCGGCCGAGCCGCCGGCTGGGGCCGATCGGTTCGTGATCACCATGCCGCCGCCCAACGTGACGGGCTCGCTCCACACCGGGCACGCGCTGTTCGTGACCGCCGAGGACGTGATGATCCGGTACCACCGGATGCGCGGCGACGACACGCTCTGGGTGCCGGGCGTGGACCACGCGTCGATCGCCGCCCAGTTCGTGCTCGACAAGCTGCTGGCCGCCGAGGGCCTCGACCGCGCGAGCCTCGGCCGCGAGGCGTACCTCGAGCGGATGTGGGCCTTCATGGACGAGACCCGCGACGTGATCTCCCTCCAGCTCCGCCGGCTCGGGGCGAGCGCGGACTGGACCCGCAACCGGTTCACGATGGACGACGGCAGCGCGCGAGCGGTGCGGGTCGCGTTCAAGCGGCTGTGGGACGCGGGCTACGTCTACCGCGGCGAGGCGCTCGTCAACTGGTGCCCGCGCTGCCGGACGACGATCAGCGACCTCGAGAACATCCATCGCGAGCAGTCCGGGACGCTGTGGACGATCCGCTACCACCTGGCCGCGGCCGACGGGGGCGTCGACCCCGACCGCTGGATCGCGGTGGCCACCACCCGACCCGAGACCCTGCTCGGGGACGTCGCGGTGGCGGTCCATCCGGAGGACGATCGGTACCGGAGCCTCGTCGGCGAGGAGGCCGTCCTCCCGTTCCTCGGCCGGCGACTGCCGATCATCGCGGACGCCGCGGTCGACCCGGCGTTTGGAACCGGGGCGGTGAAGATCACCCCGGCCCACGACCCGGACGACTACGAGATGGGCAAGCGCCACGGGCTGACCCCGATCTCGATCCTCGACGAGGAGGCCCGGGTCAACGCGGCCGGTGGCGAATTCGCCGGCCTGGACCGGTTCGAGGCCCGGACCCGGATCGTCGAGCGTCTCGAGGCGATGGGCGACCTCGAGGGTGCGAAGCCGCATCCCATGGTCGTGGGCCACTGCGACCGCTGCGGGACGGTCATCGAGCCGCGCCTGTCGGTCCAGTGGTTCATTCGGACGGCGGACCTCGCCGCCCGGGCGCTGGCTTCGGTCCGCGAGGGGCGGACGACGATCATCCCGGCCCGCTTCGAGAAGGTCTACGCCCACTGGCTCGAGAACATCCGCGACTGGGCGGTCGGCCGCCAGCTGTGGTGGGGACATCGGATCCCGGCCTGGTTCTGTCCCGACGGCCACATCACGGTCTCCGACGAGGCCGCCGGGCCCTCCGCCTGCGCCACCTGCGGACGTCCGGCCGCAGACCTGACCCAGGAATCCGACATCTTCGACACCTGGTTCAGCAGCGGACTCTGGCCGTTCTCGACCCTGGGCTGGCCGGACGAGACGCCCGACCTCCGCCGCTTCTATCCGACCTCCGTGATGGAGACCGGCTACGACATCCTCTTCTTCTGGGTCGCCCGGATGATGATGCTCGGCCTGTTCCTGACCGATGTCGAGCCGTTCCACACCGTCTACCTCCACGGCCTGGTCCGGGCCGAGGGCGGCGTGAAGATGAGCAAGACGAAGGGCAACGTGACCGACCCGGTCGAGCTGATCGACGAGATCGGCGCCGATGCGGTTCGGATGGGCCTGACCAGCGGGACCTCGCCGGGCAACGACCAGCGGTTGACGATGGCGAAGCTCGAGAGCGCGCGGAACTTCGCGAACAAGCTCTGGAACGCAGCCCGATTCGTCCTCGGCGCGGAGCCCGAGCCGCCGGTCGGGACCGAACCGGAGGCGACGCCCTCGCTGGCCGAGGCCTGGATCCGGTCGCGGACCGCAGAGGCGGTGGCCGACGCCACCCGGCGCCTGGACCGGCTCGACCTCGGCGGGTACGTCGGGGCCGTCACCGACTTCGCCTGGAATGACTTCTGCGACTGGTACCTCGAGATGGCGAAGGTCGACCTCCGCGACGCGGCGGCCGCGCCGGCGGCGCGCTGGCGAACGTGGCGCGCGTCGGTCGACGTCCTGGCCGACCTCCTGCACCTGCTCCACCCGATCACGCCATTCGTCACCGAGGAGATCTGGGGCGCGCTCGGTGCGGCCGTGCCCGAGAAGGGGGAGTCGCTCCTGATGACTGCCCGCTGGCCCGAACCTGGGCCTCGGGACCTTGCGGCCGAGGCCGCCATCGACGGCCTGGCCGAAACCGTCCGGGCGGCGCGGAACCTGCGAACCGATGCCGGGGTCCCGGCCGGGGCGACCGTCGCGCTCCACCTCGTGCCGTCCAGTCCCGCGGCCGCCGACGGCGCCGAGGCCGTGCGCCGCTACCTCGAGCCGCTGGCGCGGGTTCGGCTCGAGCTCCTGCCCCCCGGCACCCCGGCCGATGCCCGGGCCGTCGCCACCGCCCTCGGCCCGATCTGGCTCGATGCGGACGCCGCGCCGGCCACGGCCCCCAACGCCGACCGGGTCGAGGAGCTGCGTCGCAACCACGCCCGGCTGGTGGCCCTTCTGGCCGATCCGGCCTTCACCGGTCGCGCACCGGCGGCCGTCGTCGAGCGCGAACGGGCCCGGCTGGCCGATCTCGTGGAACGGCTCCGGCAGGTCGGGGTCGACCCGGGCTCGGGGTAGAATCGCCCCCGATCACCGCTGGAGCACCGCAACGCGTGGGACTGTTTCGTCGCAACAAGTCGAAGGGCGAGCCCGAGCCGGCCCCGGCCCCGTCGTTCCCCCAGGTCGCCGGGCGTCAGTACGGCGTGGCCCTGACCTACCTAGCCCGGAGCGGAGACGCGATCCGGCTGGCCCCGGGCCCGCAGGTCGTCTCGACCCTGCCCCGGATCGTCGAGCCGCTGACCATCGATGGCGTGGAGGTCGTCGCTCCGCTGCCGCTCGAGCTCGCCTCGGCGGCGCCGGCGATCGAGCGCCTCCCCGACCTCGAGCAATGGATCCTGGCGCGCAAGCAGGCCGGGCCGGTGACCCGCCACGCGCTCCACGTCCTCGAGGCCACCGAGGCGGTGGACATGACGATCGACACCCTGATCTGCGGCCTGCTCCATGGCGAGACCGATACCACCGGCTATCCGACGTTCGACGCGATCAGTGGTGGGCTCGCGAGCCACTTCGACGACCTCACCGGTGAGCTCATCGTCCGGGCGGTCGTGGGCTGGGGCGGCAAAGGCCAGCGCGGCGACACCGAGCGGATCGGCACCAAGGTGCTGAGCAACCTGCAGCAACAGGTCCTCGTCTCGGGGCTCCAGGTCAGCCATGCCGACACGCCCGTTCACCGGGACGCGAGCGAGGGCATGGTCTGCGGCCATTGCGGCTTCGACGCCCGGGGAACCGGGGCCTTCTACTGTCCGAAGTGCGGGATGAAGCTCGGCGGATCGGGATAGCCATCGGTACATTCGTCCCATAGACCGTCAGCGCCTGCGGCGCTGACACTGGTGCCCCGAGTCACCGCACCAAAGGGCACCGATGGAACGACCCCGAGTCCTGCTCGCTGCACACGACGACGCTGCCGCCATCGCGGCCGCGATGGCGCGTGCCGGTTTTGAGGTCATCGGCAGCGAAGAGGCGTTCGAAGCGACGATTGTCGAAGGTCGACGCCCCGCGCTCGCCGTCATCGACGCCGACCTGGCTCCCAGCATCGTCCGGCGCGTCCACCGACGCCTGAACGAGGACGGCCCGGTCTCCGCGCTCATCCTCCTCGGCGACGAGGCCGGCGAGCTCGACGACGTGTGGCAGGTGACCGACGAGTTCGTCATCAAGCCCGCGCTCCCCGACGCGATCGTCTACCGGCTGCAGGCGCTCCTGATCCGCTCCGGCCAGACCCTGACCGCGCCGACGTCGGGACCAACGTCCTCCGAGGACGACGCCGACTACGCCGAGCCGGTCCCGACGCCGATGATCGGCGCCCATGACCCGGCCGCGGCGCGCGTCGTCGCGGTCTTCGCCCCCAAGGGCGGTGTCGGCAAGACGACCGTCTCCGTCAACCTGGCGGTCGCCCTCCGCGTCCAGAACCATCACAAGGTGCTGCTCCTCGACGCCGATGCCGGCGTGGGCAACGTGACCGCCGTGATCGACGTCCCGGCGCGCCGCGGGCTGGCCGACATGGCCGACAGCTCCCCGGAGTTCTGGACCGATGATGCCTTCCAGTCGCTGGTCGCCCACCACGAGCCGAGCGGGCTTGACGTCCTGACCTGGGGCTTCGAGCCGGCCGACGCGGAGCGGATCGGGCCCGATCTGATGATCGCGGCCGTGCGCTGGGCTCGCCCGCACTACGAGATCGTCATCGTCGACACCCACCCCGGCTACGACGACCGCACCGTCGCCATGCTGTCGGTGGCCAACGAGATCCTGCTGACCGTCACCCCCGAGGTCGGACCGCTGCGCAACAGCGCCCAGTTCCTCCAGCTGGCCCACGAGCTTGGCATCGACGACACGATCCGGGTGGTCGCCAACCGCGCCAACCACGGCGTCGCGATCCGTGACATGGAAGGCGCCCTTGGGCGTCCCGTGATCGCGACCATCGTCTCCGCCGGGGCCACCGCGGTCATGGCTGCCAACGCCGGGACGCCGCTCGTCCTGCGCTTCCCGAAGGAACGCATCACGGCCGACATCCACCGCCTGGCGCGGATCGTGGCCGGGACCGAGCAGCCCACCCCGGTCGTCGCCGGCGAGAAGCGCCGCTGGTCGTTCGCGAGCGTCCTCCGCGCCGGGAGCGCAACGCCGAACTAGCGCCCACGCGGGTGCGCCTGACGCCCGCCGTTGCCCGCGCCCGCCCGCCCTGCGATCATCCGGCTTCGTGCCGACCTACGACTACCGCTGCCGGGACTGCGGGCACACCTTCGAGATCGTCCACTCCATCCTCGAGGATGGGCCGACGACCTGTACCCAATGCGGTGGCAAGCTCGATCCGGTCCTCCACCCGGCCGGGGTGATCTTCAAGGGCACCGGCTTCTACGCCACCGACTCCCGGAAGGCACCGCCTTCGGAGGGAGCCGGCAGCTCCAGTGGAGATGGTGCGAAGGAGAGCAGCCCGTCGAAGGACGGCGGCTCGCCGAAAGACGGCGGGACGAAGGGGTCGACCGACTCGGCCGCGAAACCCGGCTCCACCGGAGCCGACTGATCAGGCGCTGAGCGTCTGGGGCGCGCCGCACCGGCGGCAGAACCGGGCCGTCGAGGACACGGTGAGCCCGCACGCATCACAGGGACGCAGCGACGCCCGCTGGGCGCTGGCCTCGAGGTTCCGGGTCGATGCATCCCACAGGGCGGCCAGGGCGGTGCTGTTGGCCGCCGATCCCGCACCGCTCGACCGGTAGGGAAGCGTGTCGCGCTGACCGGTGTGGACGGTGCCTTGGCCCGGGTCGTCGATGCCCAGCGCGTCGAGCTGGCTGCGTCGCGCGGCCAGGCTCTCGGGGACCGGCTCGGCCGGGCGACGAGGCGCGATCGGTCCGCGCGCGAACGTGTCGCGCAGGTCGCGGCGCGGCGCGGCGGGTGGGATGGGAGTGATCGGCTCGGGCTCGGCCTCGGGCGTCTCCGCGGCGGCCGCGATCGGCTCCTCGACGGGCTCCTCGACGGGCTCGGCGACCTCGGCCGCGATCGGCTCGGGCTCTTCGACCTCGGCGGCGATCGGCTCGGGCTCCTCGATCTCGGCGGCGATCGGCTCGGGCTCCTCGACCTCGGCCGCGACCGGCTCCTCGACGGGCTCTTCGACCTCGGCCGCGACCGGCTCCGGCGCTTCGTCCTCGGACGGCCACGCCGGTTGCTCGGCCTCGGTCGCCGCCTGGGCCGCGACCGGCGGGACGACGTCGTCCTCCGACGGCCACTCGAGGGCCGGTGCCGGAATCTCCTCGGCCGGCCAGGTCGGCTCCTCGAGGGTGGTGAGGAGCGGCGTCTCCGGCGCCTCGGTGGGCATGAAGATCGGGTTCGCCAGACGTTCATCTCCACCGACCATGTCGTCCACGCCCGGCACCGGGACACAGGAGCGGCAGCGGCCGGCCTCGTCGTTCCAGCAGTTCGTGCAGGTGTAGCGACGACAGTCGAAGCAGAAGTTGAACGCTTCCTGGAAGGCGTCGATCTGCCGTGCGGCGAGCGCTTCCTCCTCGGCCCGCATGGCGTCGGTGATCGAGTCCTGGAGGCTGTCGGTGCTCATGACGAACTGGCGCAGGCCGGTCATCAGGCCGCGCGTCTTCTGCGTTCGGGTCATCGGTTCGGACGAGCCGAACTCGTACCGCGTGCCGCAGCGCTCGCAGAAGGACTCAGTCAGCAGTTCAGTCATGTATCAGGATCCGACGTCCACGGGGGGGCCAGTATAGCCACGGGGCTTCCACGCACCGGATCGGGCCAAAGTACCCCGCAGGGCGACGTTCGTACCCCGTGCTAGCATCGCGCGCCGTGGGCATCTTTCGGCGGCTCGAGGGCTTCCTCGAGCGCGTGGTCGAGGCTCCGGCGGGACGCCTCGGTGCGGCACTGCAACCAGTGACGCTCGCCAAGCGGATCGCCCGGGCCATGGACACGAACAAGCGATTCGGCGAGGACGGGGTCATCGTCCCGAATCGCTACGTGCTGCACCTGAGCCCGACGGACTACGCGGCATTCGAGGCCTACCACGGGTCGCTCGAGGATGATCTGGCCCACGACGTCCTGACCCGCGCCCGGCGCGAGGGCTACCGGCTGATGGCTCGGCCGCGGGTCATCCTCCAGGCCGATCCGCTGGTGCCGCGCGGCGAGGTCCGCGTGGCGGCCGCGGTTGCCGATGACGTCGAGGCCCCGGTCGAGGCCACGCCCATCCCCGACGCGACCAGCGTCTACGCCCGTCCGGGCCACGCCGTTCCCGAGCCGACGGCCGCCACCCGCGCCCATCTCGTGGTCCAGACCGATGGCGCGCCGCCGGCGCGCTTCGACCTGGGCGGCGCCGTGATCGCGGTCGGGCGCGCCTCGGACAACGACGTGATCCTCGATGATCCGCAGGTGAGCCGGCACCACTGCCAGCTGAAGCTCCAGCACGGCGCTTACGGGTTCGTCGACCTCCAGAGCCGCAACGGGTCGCGGGTGAACGGCCAGCCGGTCAACGAGATCGCCCTGGCCGATGGCGATCGGGTCCGGATCGGCAACACGAGCATCGAGTTCCGGCTGCACGGATGACCGATCCCAGCCCGTGACTAACGACCTCCTCCGGCTGATCCT
>DATBLJ010000007.1:0-11424 GCA_036555375.1 Candidatus Limnocylindria bacterium | reverse complement strand
CCTACCCGTTCACGACGATCACCCCCAACCTCGGCGTCCTGGCCCTCGACGACGGGGAGGACGAGGTGCGCTCGGTGGTCCTCGCCGACGTCCCGGGCCTGATCGAGGGCGCCCACGAAGGGCAGGGGCTGGGGCACGCGTTCCTGCGCCACGTCGAGCGCTGCCGCGTCCTGCTCGGGGTCGTCAATGGCGACGCGGCGGACCCGGTTGGGGAGTGGCGCGCCGTCGCCGAGGAGCTCCGCCTCCATGAGCCAGTGCTGCTCGAACGCCCGATGCGGATCGCGGTCACCAAGCAGGACCTCGCCGAGGCCCGGGAGCGGTGGCCGGCGGTGGCCGATGCGCTGCGCGCCGATGGGCACGACCCGATCGCCGTCTCGGCCCATGACGGGACCGGGCTCGATCGGCTCCGCGCCGCGCTGACGGACGCCCTGGCCGAAGCCGCCCGTCGCGAGGCGGCGGTCGCGCCCGAGCCCGCCCGCCGGTTGCACCGGTTCGATCCGACGGCCGACGGCTGGGACGTCGTCGCCGAGTCCGACGGGCTGCGGGTCCGGGGTCGCAGCATCGAGCGAACGGCGGCCCGCACGGACTTCACGAACGAGGAGTCCCGCGACCGTTTCCAGCGCCGCCTCGAGAAGCTCGGCATCGACGCCGAGCTGCGCCGGCTCGGAGCGCGCGACGGGACGCTGGTCCGGATCGGCCCCCTCGAGCTCGAGTGGGGCGACGACGAATGAGCCTGAGCCCGCCGACGACCCGGGGCAGCACCCGCCTCGTCCCGGTCGGCCGACCCGTGCCCAGTGGCCGCCCGCGGCCGGCCCGTCGGGCGGCGCCGCCCAACCGGATCGGGATCCTGGGCGGCACCTTCGACCCGCCGCACGTCGGCCACCTGTGGCTGGCGACCATGGCGGCCGACGAGCTGAACCTGGCCAAGGTCCTGCTGGTGCCCGCCGCCAACCCGCCACACAAGCGCCGGCGCGCGATCAGCCATGCCGCCGACCGCGTGCTGATGACCCGGCTGGCGGTGGCCAACGATCCGCGGCTCGACGTCTCGCTCGTCGAGTTGGAGCGCGACGGGCCGTCGTACACGGTCGACACCCTCGACGAGCTCCACCAGCGGCATCCCGACGACGAGCTCGTCCTGATCATGGCCGCCGACTCGCTGGCCCAGGTCGAGACCTGGCGAGAGCCTGCCCGCCTGCTCGAGCTCGCCCTGTGGGCGGTCGGTCCGCGTCCGGGGACGACGCTGCCCAGCCGCGCCGAGCTGGCGACCCGTTTCGGGCGCTCCGCCGGCCGGATCCACCTGCTCAGCGGACCGGCGCTCGACGTCAGCGCGAGCCTCGTCCGGCGCCGCGTGGCGGCGGGTCGCGCCATCCGCTACCTTGTGCCGCGGGCGGTCGAGGAGCTGATCCTCGAGCGCCGCCTGTATCGACGCTGATCCGGAGGACACACCTGCAGGACGCCGCACCCAACGTGACCCCGCTCCACGCCGCGCTCGACCCTGGCCAGCTGGCGCATCGAATCGTGGAGATCGTGTCCGACCACAAGGGCAGCGACGTCGTCATGCTGAAGACCGGTGAGCTCACGAGCCTCGCCGACTACTTCGTGATCGCCTCCGGCCGCTCCGATCGCCAGGTTGCCGCCCTCGCCGGGTCGCTGGTCGAGGAGCTCCGCGCCCAGGGGGTGCGTCCGCTCGGTGTCGAGGGCCGCTCCGGCGCCCGCTGGATCCTCCTCGACTTCAACGCGGTCATCGTCCACCTGTTCACGCCCGACGAGCGCGAGCGATACGACATCGAGAAGCTCTGGAGCGCAGCGCCGGCGGTGGTCCGCCTGGTCTAGACCGGATCGCCGGGACAGGGCGCCCGGTCGTTCGTGGGAGCCGGTCATTCCGCTGGTACCCCCGAGGTACCACTCCGCGACGTCGGGTGGAGCGTGGACGCACCACCCATCGCCGGCATCCCGCCACGGGTCGGGTACCACCGCCGGGTACGGGGGTCCTATTGAGGACGTCGCGGGGCGACCGCATTGTCGCGGGCATGAGCACCACTCGGAAGCGCGAGGCGCCGACCGCGGTCGAGTCCTGTCGCTATTGCGGCGGCGGGCTCCTGACCTCGGTCTTCGACACGTCCTTCCGCGACGAGAGCATCGAGGAGCGGCTGTTCTTCGCCCTCCCCGGCGCCCTGTGCCTTCCCTGCAAGCAGCTGTACATCGACCACCAGCTGATCGGGATCCTCGGCCTCTCGAACGCGCGTTGCACGTTCGCCATCGAGAGCGACCGCGTCCTCCGCGCCGGCGCCGCCTAGGACCCTCCCTCAGGCTCCGGCCCGGGCCACTCCCAGCACGTACGTTCCCAGCCACGCCGCGAGCGCGGCTTCCGGTTCCGCCGTGTTCGCCTTGATGGCGAGGTCGGCCTCGAACAGCCCGCTCAGCATCGCCTCCAGCTCCGGCCCGCTGTAACGGCGGGCCGCGTTCGCCGTCTTCCCGGCGGCGCTTGGGTTCCCCGGCCGCAGCCGCTTCGTCAGCTCGGCGGCGGAGGCGCCCCGCGACAGCAGGTCACGGGCCACGAGCAGATCGACGATCCGCCCCTCGAGGGCGGCCATGATCCGCAGCACCGGCTCCCCTTCGTTGAAGGCGCGCGCCAGCGCCTCTGCGGCGCGCGGCCCATCGCGCCGTTCGACGGCATTCGCCACCGCGTTGACCGATGGCGGACGGACGTCCATCACCAGGGCCTCGACATCGGCGACCTCGATCGGCCGGTCCTCGACCGCGAGCGCGACCTTCTGGAGCTCGCCGTCGGCGACCCGGGTCTGCTCACTGCGTTCGACGTCGTTCTCCCAGACCCCGCCCACCCGCACGGCGAGCGCCGCCGCGGCTGCCGGTCGGATGGCGATGCCGAGCTCGGTTGCCCGCCGGCCAACCCAGCCCTGGAGCTCGTCGCGGCGCGGGGCCGGACAGGCCACGACCTGGCCGCCGGCGGCCTGCACGGCTTCGATCAGCCTGGCCAGCAGTGCCGGCGGTCGCCCGGTGTCGCGGGACGGCCGCAGCTCGGCCAGGGCCAGCGCCGCCCCCTCGGAGAGCTGGGCCACCAGCGCGAGCAGCCGGTCGGCGGCCGCGCTCGAGGTGCCCGCCGCGCGGAGGGGCTGGCGGAGGACCACCGCGTGCGCGCCGAACAGGCCGAGGCTGGCCGACTCGAGCTGCGCTCGCTCGAGGATGGCTTCGTCCGGCGTGCGGTCCGGGACCAGGACGACCCGATCGCTGGCGCCGGTCGCGGCGACGAAGGCGGCCACTGCCCGGTCGATCCCGAACGCGTCGTCGCCGTGGGCCAGGAGGACGCTCGTCACGCCCCGATCCTACCTACCTGTCGACCGAGACGGCGAACGTTCGGCCATCGGTCGTGATCTCGACGCTCCCGTCGAGATCGGTCCGGTACAGGCGCAGGCCCGAAACCGCCTCCAGGTGCTCGAGGGTGGACCGGTGCGGGTGGCCGTACTCGTTGTCGGCCGCCAGCGAGATGACCGCCACGGCCGGATGGGTCGCGGCCAGGAACGCCGGCGTCGTACTCGAGTCGGACCCGTGGTGGCCGACCTTCAGGACATCGACCGTCTCGAGCTCGCCCCGTGCCGCCAGGAGCTCCTCCACCGGGGCCTCGGCGTCACCGGTGAGCAGCGCTTCGAACGCGCCGTAGCGGAGCAGGACGACGACCGAGGCATTGTTCACGTCACCCTCGGGGAGTGGCGCGGCCACGTCGGCGGGGGTCGGGTAGAGAACCTCGAGGACCGCGCCCCCGCCCAGCGGGATCCGCCCGCCGGCCACTGCCTCGACCAGCCGAGCCCCCGGCTCGCGAGCGACCGCCTCGAGGACCCGACGATGCGGGTCGGTCTCCGCCGGCCGGCCGCCGTCGACGAAGACGCCGACCTCGTACCGGCGCACGACCTCCTCGAGCCCGCCGAGGTGGTCCTGGTGGGGGTGGGTGAGGATGACGACGTCGATCCGCCGCTCGTGGAATGGCAGCGCCTGGCCGATCCGGCGCAGGGTCAGGTCGGGATCCGGCCCGGCGTCGATGAGGGCGGTCTGGCCGTTCGGCGCCTCGATCAGGATCGCGTCCCCCTGGCCGATGTCGAGAACCGTCAGGTGCAGCCGCCCATCGGTACTGCCAAGCGCGGTCGCCAGCGCGACGGCGGCGACGAGGCCGATTGCCGCCCGACGCGGCCGGGCAAACCAGGTGACCGCGGTCGCGAACGCCGCCGCTTCCGGCAGGACCAGCGCACCGCTGCCGACTGGCGCGGCCTCGAGCGTGTCGGGCTCGAACTGGTCGTCCCGGCGACCGACCCGCATCGCTGCCAGCGCGAGGCACGGGTACCAGGCCGCCGTCAGGAGCGGACCCCCGCCCAGCGGGATGGCGGCCAACGGAACGGCGGCCGCGGCGCTCCCGGCGGCGATCAGACCGTGCAGCGGCAGCCACGCCGCACCGCCAGCCAGCCAGGTGGCCAGCTCGCCGACGATGGGGGGTGGTGCCGCGCCGGCCAGGCCGCCGACCACCGAGGCCGCGGCGGCGCCGGCCATCACGATCGGGATGAGCGGCACGACGAGGACGTTGGCCAGCGGTGCGACGAGCGACACCTGCCCGAACGCGGCCAGCAGGACGGGGAGCGTCGCCAGCTGGGCCGCCAGGGTGAGCGCGACCGGTGTCCGGATCCACGCCGGCCACGCGGCGAGCCGGCCCTCGATCGGCGCCGCGAAGGCGATCAGCCCGGCGGTGGCCAACGCCGACAGCTGGAAGCCGATGTCCCACAGGGCGGCGGGGGTCAGCACCAGCATCGCCACGACCGCCGCCATCAGGGCGGAGCCGGCGTGGGCCGGTGACCCGCCGAGGCGCCCGGCCATCAGCGCCGCCGCCATCAGCGCGGCCCGGACGACGGCCGGCGAGGCGCCGACCAGGATGACGTAGCCGCTCACCGCGGCCAGGGCCAGGACGGCGGGCACGACCGGCCCCATCCGCTCTCGGAGGCGCTGGGTGGCGGCCGCGATCAGGGCAACGACGAGGGCGACGTTCCAGCCGCTGATCGCGACCACGTGCGACAGCCCGGCCACCGCGAACGCGTCCCGGATGGCGGGATCGATGCCGGCCCGCACGCCGAGCAGGATCCCGGCGCCAAGCGACGCCTCGGGCTCGGGCACGGTCCGCACCAGGCCATCGAGCAGCCAGCGCCGGACCCCGGAGAACAGGTCGCCGATGGGGCTGGACCGATGGCCGATGACCTCGACCTCGTACGCGCTGCCCAACCCCCCGATGCCCTGGCCGCGCAGGTGATCCCGGTAGGCCGCCTCGTCGGCATTCGCAGGATCGGCGGCCCGCAGCGCGACGTCGAGCAGCACCTCGTCGCCGGCGGCGACCGCAGCTGAGCGGGGCACCCGGACGAGGAGGCGGCCGCTGATCGGGCCTGCCGCGCGTCGGAGGTCCCCGAGAGGCAGGTCCTGCTCGTCGCCGCGCGGAATCGGCTCGTCGGTGACGACCGCGGCGAGGCGGATGGTCTCGCCCCCGGGCAGGGCGGCCACGCTGCGGGGACCGGCCGGCGGCGTCTCCGCGGCGCCCCGGGCGCCTCCGACCACGAGGCCGACCAGGATGGCCCCGCCGACCACCGCACCGACGCCCGCTGCCGGCCGCCGCGTCGCCAGCGCCGTGAGGAGCGCAGCCAAACCGAGGATGCCCGCCACGCCGAGCGCCAGCGCCAGCCACCCGCCGTCGGCCGCCGCGATGCCCGCCATCACCCCGCCCAGCAGCCCGGGCAGGGCTCCGGCTGCCGGCCCGCGCATCCGCCCGGTGTCCTAGGGGACGGTCACGAGGTCCGCGATCTGGTCCCGCTGACGGGCGGTCAGCACGTCGCGGGTGACGAGCTCGTCCAGGGTCGTGAACGGCTGCTCCTCGCGCGCGGCGATGATCTTCCCGGCGGTCACCGGACCAATCCCGGGGAGGGCCTCGAGCTCCGACTGGGTCGCGCGGTTGAGGTTGACGAGGCCGCCCTCCGAGCCGCCGCCCGTTCCCGCGGTCGCGTCCCCGACGACCGGGACGTAGATCTGCTGCCCGTCGACGAGCGCGGCGGCGAGATTCAGCGCCTGCGCAGCAGCCGCCAGGTCGGCCGTCTCGGAGTACCCGCCGGCGGCGGCCAGCGCATCGGCGACCCGCGCCCCTGACGGCAGGCGATGGATGCCGGGCCTGGCGACCCCGCCCTCGACGTCGACGACCATCTCGCTGCGCGCCCCGACCGCCGCGGTCGGTGCAGCGGATCCGAACGGGTCGACGACCCCGCTCGGCGCCGCGACGCCGGACGCCGGGGGAACGGCGGTCAGGAGCAGGGCCAGGCTGGCGGCCGCAGCCAACACGACGGCGCCGCCCACGGCGGCCAGGGTCAACAGGTCGAACCGGGTCACGCGTTCCTCCCCAGGCACCCGAACGGCGAGCGACGAGCAGGAGGCTGGTCTGCGTCCGAAACCCGGCGCCCGGGCACTCGACGCCGGGCTCCGGAAGCAGGGGCGCAGGCTAGGGGCGGGTCGTTACCCCGGGGTTACCGTGAGGTGACGACGTTGACCAGGCGTCCCGGAATCTGGACGACGCGGGCCGGCGGGCGGCCGTCCAGGTAGGCCTGCACCCGCTCGGAGGCGAGCGCCAGCCGCTCGATCTCCTCGGCCGGCGTGCCGGGCGCGACCAGGAGCCGATCGCGGAGCTTCCCGTCGACCTGCACCGGCAGCTCGACCAGGTCCTCGGCCGCCATCGCGGCATCGGCGACCGGCCACGCCTGCCGGTGGATGGAGTACGGGTTGCCGCGGCGCTCCCAGAGCTCCTCGGTGATGTGCGGCGCCGCCGGCGCCAGCAGGCGGAGCAGGGTGTCCACGGCCTGTTGGTAGGCCTCGGTCTCGGCCATCCCGGCGTCCCGAGCCGCCACCAGCGCGGAGGTCAGCTCCATCAGCCGCGAGATGGCCGTGTTGAAGTGGAACCCGGCGTAGTCCTCGCTCACGTCGCGGATCGTCTGGTGCATCACCCGCTCCAGGTTCCGAGCCTCGCCCTCGATCGTGGCCAGCTGGAGATCGGCATTCGTCCCGCCGCTGCCGGGGATCTCGCCGGTCATCGGGTTGAATCCCGGGAGGCCCGGCACGCTGGGCGGCGAGGTCTCGACGAAGGACGCCTGACCCACGGCCCAGACCCGGGCCAGGAACCGGGAGATCCCCTCGATGCCGGTGGGCGACCACGGACCACCCTGGTCCCACGGGCCGATGAACAGCAGGAAGAGGCGGATCGTGTCGGCGCCGTACTGGGTCACCAGGTCGTCGGGGTTCACGACGTTGCCGCGCGACTTGCTCATCCGCTGGTGGTCGGCGCCCAGGATCTGGCCCTGGTTGCGGAGCGCGAGGAACGGCTCGTCGAACGAGAGGTGGCCCATGTCCCGGAGTGCCTTGGTGAAGAACCGGCTGTACAGGAGGTGGAGGACGGCGTGCTCGGCCCCGCCGGTGTACAGGTTCACCGGCATCCAGTGGCGCATGGCCTCCTCATTCCAGGCCGCCTCCTCGTTGCGCGGCGAGGTGTAGCGGAGGTAGTACCAGCTCGAATCCACGAAGGTGTCCATGGTGTCCGTCTCGCGCCGCGCCGGCTCACCGCCGACCGGGCAGACGGCCGCCAGGAAGCCTGGGTGCGACTGGAGCGGTGACACCCCGGTGGGCGCGAAGTCCACGTCCTCGGGCAGGAGGACCGGCAGCTCCGCGTCGGGGACCGGCTGCGGCCCGTGGACGTCGCAGTACACGATCGGGATTGGCGCTCCCCAATACCGCTGCCGGGAGACCAGCCAGTCGCGGATCTTGTAGGACACGGCAGGACCACCCATGCCCTGCTCCGCCAGGTGGGCGGTGATGGCCCGGATGCCCTCGGCCGCGCTCATCCCGGTGAATTCACCAGAGTTCACCAGGACCTCGTCGTCGGTATGGGCGGTGAACGCCGCATCGACGTCCGGCTCGGTGCCCCGCGGGGCGACGACGTGCTCGATCGGCAGGTCGTAGCGCGTGGCGAAGTCCCAGTCACGGGCGTCATGGGCGGGGACGCCCATGATCGCCCCGGTGCCGTAGCCGGGCAGGACATAGTCGGCGACCCAGATCGGGATCGGCTCGTCGGTCATGGGATTCACCGCGTAGGAGCCGATGAACACGCCCGAACGTTCGCGCTCGGCCGCCAGCCGGCTGATCTCGCTCTCGCGCCGGGCGGCGGCGACGTAGGCCTCCACCTCGGTCCGTCGATCATCGGTGGTCAGCCGAGCCGTCAGCGGGTGTTCCGGGGCGAGGACCATGAACGTCGCTCCGAAGATCGTGTCCGGGCGCGTCGTGAAGACGCGGATCGGTTCGGTCCCGTCGTCAACGCCGGCCACGGGCGCCACCGCGAAATCGATCTCGGCGCCATCCGATCGGCCGATCCAGTTCGTCTGCATGTGGAGGATCGGATCCGGCCAGTCGATCTGCGAGAAGTCGAGCAACTCGTCGGCGTACTTCGTGATCCGGAAGAACCACTGCTCGAGGTCGCGCTTGATGACCGGGGTGTCACACCGCCAGCAGCGGCGATCGGCGCCCAGGACCTGCTCGCGGGCGAGCACGACCTGGTCCTTGGGGCACCAGTCCACGGGTGCCATGGCCTTGTAGGCGAGGCCGGCCTTGTAGAACTGGATGAAGAGCCACTGCGTCCAGCGGTAGAACCCCGGATCCGAGGCCACCACCTCGCGGGACCAGTCCCAGGACGCGCCCATGGTCCGGAACTGGGCCCGCATCCGCTCGATGTTGTCGTTGGTCCACACCGCCGGATGGATGCCCCGGTCGATGGCGGCGTTCTCGGCCGGAAGGCCGAACGAGTCGAAGCCCATCGGCAGCATCACGTGGTGACCCTGCATGCGCCGCATGCGGGCCACGACGTCGGGCCCGACCGAGGCATACCAGTGCCCGATGTGGACGTCCCCGCTGGTGTACGGGTACATGGTGAGCAGGTAGAAGGGCTCGCCGGCGTCGTCCCGGGCGCGGTACAGCTCGTCGCGTTCCCAGCGCTCGCGCCACTTGGCCTCGTACGAGGCGGGGTCGTGGCGCTCGGGCCGCGCGCGGGGTGGTGCCGCGTCGGTCACGGGGTGCCCTCGCCGGCCTTCCAGCGGTCGGCGGCGGCGCTCTCCGGGAACCAGGCCATCAACAGCTCGTCGCGGTACGTGCCGTCGGCCTGGCGGAACTGGCGGCGCCGGATCCCCTCGCGGATGAAGCCGGCCCGGGTGTAGACCGCGATCGCCCGGGCGTTGTCCGGAAACACGCTCAGCGCCAGCCGGGTCAGGCCGCGATCGCGGACCCAGTCCTGGGTGGCGGCCACCAGTTCCGTGCCGATCCCGACGTCGCGCCAGCCCTCGGCGACGGTGATCGAGAGGACGCCGACGTGGCGCGAGCTGACGTCGCGATCGGTCATCACCAGGGCGTTGCCGATGATCGCGCCAGTGGCTTCGGCGATGAGCACCGCGGACTCATCGGCCCGGATCAGCTCGGCGATGAAGAACGCCTCCGACGGGGGGCTGATCGCGGTCGATGGGGTCACCAGCCAGCGGCCCTCCGCGCGAACCGCGGCGTAGAGGTGGGCGAGCGGCTCGGCATCGCCGGGGCGCGCGTGGCGCAGCATCCAGGGACGGCCGTCGGCCGCCATGCGCTCGGAGATGAAGGGGCTGGTCGTGGCCACCGCCGAGGCTCCTGCTATCGGTTCCTGCGTACAACATGACCCCGCCGTCGTCAGGACGAAGCGGGGTCAGCCTCGCGGTACCACCGTGACTTGACCGAAGGTGGTGGAGCTGGGGGGACTCGAACCCCCGACCCCCTGCATGCCATGCAGGTGCTCTCCCAGCTGAGCTACAACCCCACGGTCGGTCCACTCGTTGGCGTGGTATCGGACGCCGCCCGGCCGGCTCTCACCGGCTGCTCGGCGGGCGAGTTCGGCGTGTCCAACGTCGCCGGCTTGCACCGTCCCGGCTCGCTGCGGACGAGGTCCGCGCCTACTGCTCCCGCGTCACCGCATTCGGGGCCGAGTATAGCGAAGCGCTTCCCGCTCCCTCAACGCGCCGAGGAGCCGGCGTACCCACCTGGCGGGTCTATCGACCAACTTGGCCCCATTTGAGGCCGACTTGGAGGCCCCGCGTGTCCGCGGTACCCGCCTGGTGGGTATCCGGGCCACGCAGCGCACTGTGGACGCCGCTCATCACCGCCTGCTTGGTCGGCGGACCCGTGGGGCGGGTACGCGGCAACGCCACCCGGTTCGTGCGCCTGCTACGCGTGCGTCATCCCCTGCGACCGGCCGTCGGATTCGACGCCTGCCTCCCTGGTTGCTGGCCGAGCCTGGCCTCGAGGCTCGTGATCGTCTCGCGCATGGCGCGTTCGACGCCCCGGCGAACGAGGAACCGATCGGAGATGCTCCGCAGGCCTGGTCGGGGTGCGTACTCGACGACCAGCCGATAGCGCATCCCGCCCTGGTCTTCGGCGAAGTGGCGCTCGTGGCGGGCATCGGGCAGTCCAGCTTGGCGGCTCGTGTACTCCACGAAGCGGTTCGCCTCCCGGCGACGGAGCGTCATCCGGAGCTCGACGTCGCGGCCAAGGAGGCGAACGACCATGGCTGCCTCGTCGCCCGGTTCCTGCCAGCGCGACCCGGGCAAGAGCCGCACGAACCCGGGCCAGTAGGCCGGCCAGTTCGCGAGGTCGGTGATGTAGGCGAAGCCGGCCTCGACCGAGCAGTCGAACCGATGCTCGCGCTCAACCCGGATCATCGGTCGACGCCAGGAGGGTGCGCAGGCCAGTCTCGAGATCGCGTGGCGCGTAGCCAAGGTCGCGCTTCGCCTTTTCGCTGGATGCCCAGTAGGTCACCCCGACCGACGCCCGGATCGTCTCGCCCAAATTCGGCTCGCCGCCGAGGACGGGGCCGAGCAGCGAGCCCAGCGGCGCGAGCCCGCGGAGCATCCAGGACGGCGCGGTCAGCTGGGGCGGCTGCCGGCCGGCGACGGCCGCGGCCCGTCGGACGAGCTCGCGCAGGCTGGTGATTTCCCCGCCCAGCACGTACGACTGACCGATCTGCCCGCGGTCGTGGACGAGGAGGATCCCGGCGGCGACGTCGTCGACGTGGACCAGGCTCCCGCCGAGGTCGGCCGCGCTCAGCACGGTCAGCGTGCCGGCCATCGCCTGGCGCAGGATGCCGCCGACCTGGGAATGGTCGCCCGGCCCGTAGACCATGCCCGGCATCGCGATCAAGACGGGAGCGCCGGCCGCGATGCGCTCCTCGGCGGCGAGGTGCGCGAGGTACTTCGTCTCGTCGTAGTAGGAGAGGTATGCCGGTGGCTGCGGTCGCCGGTACGTCTCGTCCACGACCTGGCCGTGCGTGTCGCCGAAGGT
>DATBLJ010000054.1:0-20514 GCA_036555375.1 Candidatus Limnocylindria bacterium | reverse complement strand
GGGTCCTCGGCGATCGGTGTCGCGAAGGTCCCCCGCTCCGGGGGACTGTCGTCGAGGACGACCCGCGCGCCGCCGGCCAGGTGGCTGGCCCGGGCGATGGCCACGGCCCGACGGGCCACGGCAGTCGCCTCCCCGGCCGTCAGGTCGGGGCTCGACGCAAACCCCCACGCCCCGTCTACCAGGGCCCGCACCCCGAACCCGGAGGAGCGGTCACTGCTGGCGGCCGCGAGCGACCCGTTCTTGACGGTGAGCGCCTCGGTCTCGTGCTCGATGATCCGGATGTCGGCATACGCCGCCCCCGAGCCGGTCGCCGCGTCCAGCGCCTGGTCGACGAGATCGTGCATCGGTCCGTCCATCGCCTACTCCAGCGGAACCGCGGCTTGCGGCGTGAGGTCGCGGGTGGTCGCTGGCAGGCGCGCCCGGCCGGTCTGGTTGACGGTGATCGTCGCCGCCACGAACTGCTCGAGCTGGGTCACGATCCCGCCCGGCCGCTCGAGGGCGGCGATCAGGCCATCCGGATCGCCGATCGCGACCAGCCGGAACGCCCGCCCGATCGGCGCGCCGTCGACCTCCAGCGCACGTGCGCCCTGGATCACGACGCTCGAGGCGGTGATGCGCGTGTCGTCGATGGCCAGCGCCTCGGCCCCCGCGTTCCGGAGCTCGTTCAGCAGGTCGTTGACGGCAATCGCGTCGAGCGAGCCGTCCACGCGCACCACGATCCCCTGCCCCTCGACGGCGGCCAGGCCCGAGAACGCGCGGACCCGACGCAGCTCCTCCCGGCTGACGTCGAGCGCGCTCAGGCCCTGGACTCCCGCGGTCTGGTAGTCCTCCAGCAGGTCGCGCTGGTCAGCCAGCGCGGTTCGCAGCTGGGCATTCGCGTCGGACAAGGTCTGGATCCGGGTCGACAGCTCGGCGACCGGCAGGCTCGTCAGCTCGGCCGGGCGGGCCTGCGAGCGGAACTGGGCGACCAGCACGACACCGATCACGAGCGCGATCAGCGCCAGGCTCACCGGGGTGACCCACGTGCGAATCATTCGGCCGCCTCGATCGGCACCGCCCAGCGCAGGCTGGTGGGACCGATGTAGGCCGGGAGCCGGAGGTCCGCGGCCGAGGTGTACGCGAACTCGAGGTCGAAGGCCTGGATCCGCTGGGCGACCCGCCCGAGGTACGCCGGGTCGGTCGCGAACCGCTCGGTCATGTCCCCGGGACCGATCGCCTCGAGCCGGAACGGCGGCGAAAGGAAGGCGGTGTTAACCAGGACCGAGGCGCCGACGCCGTAGATCGATGAGGTGGCGACCAGGCGCTCCCCGTTGATCGTGACCGCCTCGGCGCCCGCGTGCCACAGGGCGTTGACGAGGTCGCGCAGGTCGTCGGCCAGGACGATGTAGTTCGCCGGGTTCTCCCCGACCGGCACGATCCGCCGCGAGTCGGCGATCTCGATCACGACCCCCGGCCCGGTCACCTCGGCGAGGCCGCCCGCGACCCGCGTCGCTGCCAGCTGGGCGTTGACCTCCGCGAGCGTGGTCTGCGAGCCCTCGCTGGCGTGCTGGATGTCGGCCAGCTGCGCTTCGACCGATGCGAGCTGGGCCTCGAGCTGGGCCTGCTCCTCCTCGAGGGCGAGGGCCTGCGCGGCGAGGACCTGCTGGGCGGACGTGGTGTAGGTCGTGCGCTGGACCTCGCTGTTCCACTGGGCGGCCGCCACGAAGCCCAACGCCCCGAGGGCGACGGCCATGCTCAGGATCCATCCCGAGCGGATCCGGATCCGGCCGCGCGCCGACTGGGCGGCCGTCACGGGACGCTCCCGTCCGACGGCGGCGCCGCGCGCCGCGCGCGCCAGACGACGACGCCGACGAACACGACTCCGACGAGCACGAACCCGATGATGAGCCACCACACCAGGTCCTGCGACCCGTCCGGCTGGTCGGGGTTCGGCTCGGGCTGGTCTGGCCCGGAGCCAGGCTGACCGGGGAGCGGCACGTCGGAGTCCCCCAACGCCACCGGCTCGACCGGCGACGGCTCCGTGGAGCCGAAGGAGGCGAAGTAGTCGGCCCGTATCTCCTCGAACGGCGTTCCGGTGCCGGCCTCGATAGCCTCCGCATCGGTCGCGCCGTCGCGGTAGGCAGCCATGATTCCGGCCATCGCATCGGTGCCGTAGGTCGTGATGATGCGGTCGACCATCGTCGCCCCCTGCGCATAGGCCAGCGACGCGCCCCGAGTGTCGATCGGGAACTGGTCGGTCAGCGCCTCGAACGCCATCAGTCCCTCGTCGCTCCGGGCCTCGATCCCGACGAGATCGGCCTCGGTCTCGGCATTCCCGACCTCAGACCAGACCGCGGTCCCTTCGTTGAACCAGGTGGCGGGCTCGTGGAGCGGGTTGTCGCTCGCGTCATGGAACACGACGTGGGTGACCTCGTGCGTGATCGTCGTCTCGAGGTAGGACGTCGACCCGGCCTCGAGCCACATGAACACCGTCCGGATCTCGGGGTACGTGGCTGCCCCAACCCATTCGCGGCTGCCGGGGCCGATCGCCCCCAGGAAGTCCTCCCGCTCGGCGTAGACGAAGATCGAGAGCGGACTCGCCAGGGGGCGGCCGAGCAGCTCGCCGGCCGCATCGGCCGCCTCACCCGCCAGGTCGCCAAAGCGGCGGGCGATCGTTTCGTTGCCGCCGTACCAGTGGACGGCGGCGGAGCCGATCGTCGCCTGGTCCCAGTCGAACTGGGGCCGGTCGTCGTCGTACAGGAGCACGCGCTCGGGGCTGAGCGTCACCTGCCCGCCGTCAACGGCGCGCCACTGGTAGGTCACCGTCGAGTTGGGCGGGAGGTAGTTCTCTTCCATGTCGCGGGAATAGGCCAGCTGGTCGCCCTCCAGCGCGACGGGAACGATGAACCGATCGTCCTCGACGAACCCGAGCAACAGATCGACGTGGTCCGGCTCGTCACCGGTCCAGGTTGCCGAGAAGGTCATGTCGACGCCGAACGTCGCGTCCGCGGCCAGGTCGGCGAACCCACCACCGGCCCGGGCGGCAGGAGCCGCAGCGCCGAGGGCGAGGACCGCGATGGCCAGCCCGACGAGGACCGATTGGCTCAGTCGGACCATGACAGCCTCCCGAAATCGAGCAGGCCGACGGTCAGCTGGCCGACGCCATTCAGGCCGTCGCGGACCAGCCAATGCGAGGCGTCCCACGACCAGGGGATGACCGGAGCCTCCTCGTCGACCCGGTCCTCGACGGCCAGGTACGCCTCCCGCTGGTCGGCCGGATCGCTCGCCTCGGCGGCGGCCTGCATCAGCTCGACGAAGGTCGGGTCCGCCCAGTGGCCGTAGTTCGAGGCCGCTTCCGGAAGCAGCAGCAGGCCGTAGAGGGCGTAGGGCGAGGGATAGTCGGTGATCCAGTTGATCGTGAAGACCTGGGGCGGGCGGACCGGCAGGAGACCGATGTAGTCGCCGAAGTCCATCGTCTCGATGGCGATGTCGACGCCCAGCTCCTCGCGCCAGGTCTCGACGGCGGGCCCAACTCCGAGCCCGGTCCCGTTGACCGTGATCGTGCCGAGATCGGCGCCGTCGGCGTACCCGGCCTCGCGGAGCAGGTCCCGGGCTGCCTCCGGGTCACTCGGATCGTCGGCTGGGACGCCGTCCGGCCACAGGGCGGGTGGCACGAGGCTGGTCGCCGCGGTGGCGGCCGGCCCGCTCGCCAGCTCGACGAGGCGCGATCGGTCGAGCGCCAGCCAGAACGCGCGGCGGACGCGGGCGTCGTCAAACGGCGGTCGGGTCGTGTCGAAGCCGAAGTACTGGACGCTGAGCGAGGCGGCCTCGTGCAGGAACGGGCCCAATGACTGGTCGTAGCGGATCCACGACGCGTCGCCGGAAAAGACGTTCACGAGGTCGATCTCATCGTTCGCGAACGCTTCGGGGGCGCTGGTCTCGACTTCCGACACCCACACGACCTGGTCGATTGGCGGCGGGCCGGCGACGTACTCGGGGTTGGCCTCGAGGACCAGGTTCGCCCCGTCCAGGTGGTCCGCGACGTACGGGCCCGACCCGACGAACCCGTCCACCGTCTGCCAGCTGGGCGATGCGTCCGCCTGCGGCGGGACCACGGCGGCGGTGGGCGTGGCCGCCAGCGCCGGGAAGTGGCTGGCGGCATGCTCGAGATGGACGACCAGCGTGTCGTCGTCGGGGGCCTCGAGGCCCACCTCGCTCTGGGAGCCGCTCCCCGACCGCCAGGCCACGGCCCCCGCGATCACGTTGAGGACGTCGGGGGCGAGTGCCCCGGTCGCCGGATCGAGGATCCGGAGCCAGGATCGGCGCACGTCGGCCGCGGTCAATGGCGACCCGTCGCTGAACGCCAGGTCGTCGCGCAGGGTGAACGTGTAGGTCCGCCCCTCGTCACTGACCTCCCAGTCCTCGGCGAGCGACGCGTAGACCGCGCCGTCCTCGTCGATCCGGGTCAGGCCCGCATAGAGCTGGAGCAGGAGCTGGACGTCCTGTGCGCTCGAGATGAAGGCCGGGTCGAGCGTACCGACGTCGCCAGCCAGGTAACGCAGCGGCTGGCCACCGGCCGAGGCAGGCGACGCGGCCGGGGACAGGGCGAGGATGAGGGTGAGGACCGCCAGCAGCAGCCCGGCGGCCGCGCTCAGGCGGCGCATGCCAGGGTCAAGGGCGGCTCCGGGACCAGGCCGGCGTCGTCGATCGGCGGCGCACGGCCGGTAGTATAGGTGCCCGTGGAGCAGACCCATGAACACCGGTTCCGAGCGCAGCCGGCTGGGTCGCTCAGCCTTCGCCAGTTCGTCGAGTCGTTGAGGCGCTGGACCCCGGAGATGCGCCAGATCGCGCAGATTGCGCTGACCCGCACCGACGCCGAACGCCAGCAGTACCTCCAGGGCTATCACCACGGCCACGAGGAGCGCGCGGCAGATCCGATGGGCTCATTCGTTCGGTGGGCCTACTCCGATCCGCGCCTGGACGCCATTCCCGCCCTCTTTGCCGAGCTCGAGCGACCCGAGAGCGACTACGACGGCGCCCTGCTCCACGAGGCGCAGGTCCTGGTGCGGACCAGGGGTGAGGGGCGGACCGCGGCCCAACGGGTCGCCGATTACCTGGGCCTGCTCGGGACCGAAAGCAGCGAGCAGGTGCGCGCGACCGTGGCCTCTCTCCTGCCGCCGGCGACGCCGGAACCAGTGCTGACGGCAACGATCCGCCAGATGCGCCGATCCTGGCTCGATATCTACGGGGACGACCCCTTCTTTGCCGAAGACTGACCGATGGCGGCTCGGCCGCCTGGTCCCGGTGGCGGTGCTCGCGGCGGTCGTCGTCATGGCCGCCGCGCCCGGGACGGCTCAGGCCCACGCCATCCTGATCGATGCCGATCCGGCGCCGAACAGTGTCATCCCGGCCTCGCCGACTGTCATCTCCCTCTTCTTCAGCGAGGCGGTCGACCCGCGCACGATCAGCATCCGGATCGTCCACGCCGACCAGCGGCCGGTCATCGGCGTCGGCACGCCGCGGCTCGACAGCACCGGCCTGGTCGTCCGCGCCGACCTGCCAGAGCTCGACCCCGACACGTACACCGTCGAGTACTCAGTCGTCTCCGCGGTCGACGGGCACCCGAACGCCTCGATCTACGCCTTCGTGATCGATCCCACCGGCACCGCCGCGCCGCCGGGCCTCCCCCTGCCGCCGTCGACCGCGCCTCCGCCCGACCCGGTCGCCATCGTCGCACGGTGGATCACGACGGTGACCGGGCTCCTCCTGGTGGGCTCGGTCCTGGTGGGGCTGTTCCACCGGCGCTGGATCGGCGCCGAGGAGCGAGTCGCCATCCCGTGGGGCCCGCTCGCGGTCCTCGCGCTGATCACCGTCGTCGCGCTCCTCGGCTACGTGGCCCGCTCGGCCGCCGCCGCGTTCCATCATGGGATCCCGCCCGGTGGGCTCCCCTTCGACCCGTTGGCTCCCTTCGGGACGACGTCCTTCGCGATCGCGATGCGGATCGCGCTGGTCGGCGGCGGAGCGGCGCTCGTCATCGCCGCGACCGTCGGTCGGGCATCCGGCCGTCGGCGGCTGATCGCGCTCGGCTTCGCCGCGGGTGTCGTGCTCATCGGCCTGAGCCTGACCAGCCACGCGGCCTCCATCGGCGGCCCGTCCGGGGCCGTGGTGGATGCCTTCCACCTGCTCGCGATCGCGGCCTGGTTGGGGGCTCTGCCGGCCGTCGCCTACCTGGCGCGTCGGGCCGGTGGTGGCCTGGCCGCGTTTGCCGCCCATGCCCGGCTGGCGTTGGTGGCGGCGCCGCTCGTCGTCCTGACCGGGCTTGCCAACTCGCCGCTGGTAGTGGACGAGTCGCGCGAGCTGGTGGCGGCGTCCTACGGCAACCTGCTGCTGGTCAAGGCGCTTCTCATCTCCGTGGCGCTGGGGCTCGGCGCCGCCAACTACTTCCTCGCGCGCGGCGCCGGCACGCGTCGACTGGCCATCCTCGCGGGCGGCGAGGTCGCCATCGCAGCCCTGGCCGTCGTCGTCGGGACGACGATGGTGAGCATCCAGCCCGCTACCGACCGGCCGCCGGCCGCGGTCGATCCCCGGCTTGGCGTCGCCCACGTCTACGCCGAGGGCGGCGCCTCAAGCGTGCATGGCATCGTCGACCTCCCCGAGCCGGGCGTCCAAACCTATTCGTTCTCGATTGCGGATCCGGAGACCGGCGCCGGCCGCGAGGACGTGGTGGGCGTGACCATCACCTTCGTTCCGCCCGCCGAGAGCGGGCTCGACCCGGACACGGAGCTTGCCGAACCGACCCCGCAGGCATGGATCTGGACCATGCGCGGCGCCTTCACCCCGGTGGTCGGCACCTGGACGCTGGAGATCAGCGTGCACCGCGGTCGCCTGATCGAGGACGAGGTCACCGCCTTCGTCGCCGTGCGCCAGGTGGTCCGCACGCCGCTCCTCCCACCTCCGACCACCGGTGGCCAGGTGCTCGGCATCTTGGCCGGGCCGACGTCGGGCCTACCGCCGGGGCCGGTGGCCTGGGCGCTGCCGCTGCTTCTGCTCGGTGGCGGGGCCGCGCTCCTGGTGGTCGAGCGACGCGGCGCCCGGAGGGCGAGGCAGCGCCCAGCCTGGCTCCGCGGGTCCCGGGTCGCCGCCATCGTCGCCGCCATCGCGGTCGGTTTGTCGCTGACGGCCCGTGACACCGTTGCCGTGGCCAACCGACCACCCGAGGAATGGGTCACCGCGGTGAACCCTCTGGCCGACGACCCGTCCGCCGTGCCAGCGGGCGAGGAGCTGTACCGCGCCAACTGCCAGAGCTGCCACGGACCTGACGGGGCCGGCGACGGGCCGGCGGCCGGTGGCCTGGGTCGGCCCCCGGAGGACCTCGCCAACATCGTTCCGCACCGACTCGACGGGGAGCTGGCCTGGACGATCGGTGCCGGCGTCGCGGGAACACAGATGCCCGCATTTGGCACTACGCTGTTGGATGGCGAGCGCTGGGAACTGGTGACCTATCTCCGCTCGCGCTGGCCGATGGAGGAATGATGACGAGACCACCCCGAATGCGACGCCTGGCTGCCTCGATGTCCGCTGTGCTGCTCCTCGCCGGTTGCGCCGCAAGCCCGTCCGGACCATGCGGGCAGAGCGCCATCGACCTCGAGGTCACCGTCACCCAGGAGGACATGACGCCATCCGCGCTCGACGGCTGTGTTGACGTGGAGGTCACGCTCCAGGTCTCCAGCGAGATCGACGGCGAATTCCACGTCCACGGTATGGGCGACGAGGTCGAAGCCGAGCTGGTGAGCGGCGAAACGGCGACCCTGACGTTCACCCCGCCCACGGCCGGGCAGTTCATCATCGAAGTCCACCCCGAGGAGGGCGAGGAGTTCGAGGCGGGTGTCCTGACCGTTAATGAGCCCTAACCGGGGGTCCCGCTTCCGCGGCAGACGCCATCGGAGCTGGACCGACCGCGTCGCCATCGGCCTTGCCGCGATGGGCGCGGCCGCCGTGCTGAGTGCCATCCCCGCACCCGCACTGGCGCACGCCCTGGGCTCGTCCTTCCCGCTCCCCGTTCCGCTGTGGCTCTATCTGATCGGGGCGGCCATCGCGGTCGCCGCCTCGTTCGTCGTCGCCATCGTGGTCGGCAAGCCACCCGGTGTCCCGCCGCGGTATCCCACGCGTCGGGTCGGCGACCGGGTGGCGCGCATCGGCGGCATCGCCCTTCGGCTGCTGGGCCTCGCGTGGTGGTACGGGGCGATCGTGGCCGGGTTCCTGCTCGGCGGCGACTCGCTCTTGCCGGCCGTCCTGTTCTGGATCGGGATCTGGGTCGCGATCCCGATGACGTCTGCCCTGCTCGGCAACCCGTGGCCGTCCCTGAGCCCGTTCCGGACGACCTACGACGCCGCCGATGCCCTCATTCGGCTGGTCGCCGGCGGCCGCCGGCTCGACCTGGGGGTGAAGATCCCGAACGTCCGGCGCGGGCCGGCGATCGTGCTCCTGTTCGTGTTCATCATCCTCGAGCTCATCTGGCCGGATCGCCTTCAGCCACGGACGCTCGCCAGCATGCTCCTGATCTACACGCTGCTGACCCTGCTCGGGATGGTGACCCTGGGCAGCGTCAGCTGGCTTCGCTCGTTCGAACTGTTCGAGATCCTGAACGGCTGGTTCGGGCGGGTCGGTCCGGCCGGCCGCCGGACGCGCCGCCGGGAGCTGTGCGCGGGCTGCACCGATGGCTGCACCCCGGAGCACTGCGTCGACTGTGCGGAGTGCGTCGCGGCGCGCGATGGCGGCGACCAGGGCGTCGAGCTCCGGTGGTGGATCACCGGGCTGACCGAGGTGCAGCCCAACGTCGGGTGGAGCGACGCGGGCTTCATCCTGCTGGCGCTGGCCGGGGTCACCTTCGACGGCCTCCAGGAAACATCGCTGGGCGCCCAGATCCTGTCCGTCCTCTTCCCCCCGCTCTCGACCGCCTTCGGCCCCCTCTGGGCGAGCTACCTGGCGCCATCGGTCATGCTGGCCGGCCTCTACGGGTTCTTCGTCGCGGCCTTCGCCGTGGCCGTCTTCCTGACCCGCCGGATCGGCACCACCTCGGGCAGCACCACCTCGGGCAGCACCACCGCCGATCTTGGGCGGATGGCCGGAACCTACGGGCCGACCCTGCTGCCGATCGCGGCGGGCTACCTGATCGCCCACTACCTGACTCTCGTCATCCAGGGCATCGCCTGGCTGCCGCTGCTCCTCGTCGACCCGAACGCGCTGGCGCCGGTCCTCGACCTCATCCCGACCGCGTTCATCTGGTACCTGTCGGTGGCGGCCATCGTCGGCGGCCACATTGCCGCCGTGTTCCTGGCCCATCGGCTCGCCCTGCGAGACCACCCGAAGCGGCCGGTCCTCGCCGGCCTGCCGCTCGTGATCCTGATGATCGGCTACACGGTGCTGTCGCTGTGGGTCATCGCCCAGCCGATCGTCGTCGAGCCCACCTAGGACAGTGGACCTGAGCCTCGCCCTCGCGTTCGTCGCCGGAGTCGTCTCGTTCCTGACGCCCTGCGTCCTGGCGCTGCTCCCGGTCTACCTCGCCGTGCTGGCCGATGCGGCGGTCGAGACCCCCGGCGGGGTCGTCGGCTCGCGCGCGGTCCTGCTCCAGGCTGGCCTGTTCACCCTCGGCTTCAGCGCGATCTTCATCCTGCTTGGCATCTCGGCCGGGCTGATCGGCTTCTACCTGTTCCGCGATCCCCTGGTCCGCCAAGTCGCCGGCGTCGTGGTCATCGTGCTCGGGCTGCTCATGACCGGCCTCTTCGGTCCGGTCCTCGATCGGCTGCCGAATCCGGCCCCCGCACCCAGCCTCGCGACGGGCTCAACCGGGGATGAGCCTTCCTCCGCGGCCCGGGCGGCGCGCACCCTGGGACTGGGGGCCGTCGTCGCCATCGGGTGGACGCCCTGCATCGGGCCGGTGCTGGGCGCGGTCCTGGCACTCGGCGCGTCGGCCCAGGACGTGGGCGCCGCCGCCCTGCTACTGGCGGCCTACGCGGCGGGACTCGCCCTTCCCTTCCTGGCCGCGGCCGCCTTCCTGCCCCGCCTGCGGCCCGCGCTCGGCTGGCTGCGCACCCATGCGCGGCCAATCCAGGTCGCGTCCGGGCTCGCCGTGGCCGGCGTTGGCGTCCTGATCGTCCTGGACGCGTTCACCCGCCTCGCCGGGCTCTTCGGCGAGTTCCTCCTGTAGCGCGGGTCAAGACGGCCCCGCCGGGAACCTAGGCGGCGGACGCCTCCTCCGGCTCCTTCAGCAGGAACCGGTACAGGAGCGCGACCACGATGGCGCCGAGGAACGGCCCGATCCACCAGACGTACCAGTTGGCGTAGTCACCGGCGGCGACGGCCAGGCCGAACCAGCGCGCCGGGTTCATCGCCGCCCCGGTCAGGCTCCCGCCGAAGAGAATGTCCACGGCGACCGCCAGACCGATCGCCAGCCCACCGATCTTCGGACCGCGAGGGTCGACCGCGGTCCCGAACACGGCGAACAGGAGGACGGTGGTCATGATCGCTTCGAGCACGATCCCTTCGGTCACGTCGACGCCGTCCCCGAGCGCCGGGACGGCGCCCGACACGTCGCCCAGGACCCAGGCCAGCCCGAAGCCGGCGGCGGCGGCGCCAAACAGCTGGACGACCATGTAGGTCAGTCCCTTGACGACGTCGATCTTTCCCGCGACCCAGAGTCCCAGCGTCACCGCCGGGTTGAAGTGGCCGCCCGACACGGCGCCGAAGGAAGAGACGAGGACGGCAAGGACGACGCCATGGGCGAGCGCCACGACGATGGTGGCCGCGGCCGGGTCGCCGGTCACGACCAGGGCGGCCCCGGCGGCGATGAAGAAGAAGAGGAAGGTGCCGATCGCTTCCGCGACCAGCGCCGGTACCGTGCCGCTCATCAGGACTGGCCCGACATCTGGCGCGCGACCTCGTCCTGGATCTCCTTGTCGCGTCGCTGCTTGATGCGGCGACCGATCAGGATGCCCCACACGATGGGCCAGATCAGGCTCACGACGGCTCCGACGACCACGGCGGCGAAGTACACGCTCATGGGCTCGGCATCATCGGTCGGGTTCATGATCACCAACGCCAGGAAGGTCGCCAGCGCCCCGGTGAGCACGCTGAGAATTCGCTCGATCACCTTGGTCCCTCCGTACGCACCCCGTGTCGGTCGATCATACGAGCGCCCGCCAGCCCCGCCTAGCCCGGAAACACAACGCCGCGCCGGTCGGATCGGCGATGCTATGAGGACCGTGCCGCCCGTCATCTGGCTCCTGCTCGCCATCGGCTCGGAGGTCGTTGCCACGAGCGCCCTGAAAGCGTCCGACGGTTTCACGCGCCTCGTGCCTGGCGTGGTGGTGGTCGTGGGCTACGCGGCGAGCTTCTACTTCCTCGCGCTCTCGTTGCGGGCAATCCCGCTCGGCGTCGTGTACGCCGTCTGGTCCGGGATCGGGACCGCCGCCATCGCCCTGATCGGCGTCGTGTTCTTCCGTGAGACGCTGGGAGTTGCCGGCGTCGCGGGCATCACCCTGATCGTCTTCGGCGTCGTTGTGCTCAGCCTGTCGGGGGCGCACACGTGATCCCACAGCTCCTGCTCGACCCCTATCCAATCTGGGTGGTCTTCGTCGGCATCGTGCTCGCATGCTTGGGCGTATTCGAGATCGCCTATCGGCTGGGTCGGCGTGGATCGGGGGCCGAGGCGGAGGGCGACGACGGCGTCGGCGGGGTGCTGGTCGGGTCGATGCTGGCCCTCCTCGCGTTCCTGCTCGCCGTGACCATGGGCTTCGCTGCCGACCGATTCGACTCCCGTCGGCAGAACGTCCTGGACGAGGCGAACTTCATCCGGACGACCTTCCTGCGTGCCGGATATCTGCCCGAGCCCTATCAGACCGACGTGCGCGCCCTCCTGGAGGAGTACGTGCCCCTCCGGATCGTTGAGGAGGGTGCGCCTCCGGATGTACTGGCCGCGAACATCGAACGCTCGGAGGAGATCCAGGTCGAGCTGTGGAGGCAGGCAGAGCTGGTGGCCACCGAGCTCGAGCAGACCGACATTACCGCCTTGTTCGTCGAGTCGGTGAACGACGTCATCACGATCCACGAGGTTCGGCTCACGGCCGGGATCTACGCCCGGGTGCCGGACACGGTGATCCTCTTCCTGCTGATCCTGGCCTTGATTTCGGTCGGCATGGTGGGCTATGGGGCCGGGACCGCCGGGAAGCACCACCTCCTGGCCGCCACGCTGCTCATCCTGGCCCTGGGGGGCACGCTGACGTTGGTGGTGGACCTCGATCGGCCAAGAGAAGGGCTGCTCCAGGTCAGCCAGCGTCCGCTGATGGACCTTCGGGTGGATCTCCCGACCCTTCCGTAGACGAGGTCCGGAGGCCCCGAGGCGGCGCCGCAACGTGCGGACCGGGCGGTCATTTGGAAGCGCCCCCGGACGGACTCGAACCGCCGACGCGCACCTTAGGACGGTGCCGCTCTGTCCAACTGAGCTACGGGGGCCGGGCGAAGGGTACGCCTATTCGACGACCACGCTGCCGTTCATGTCGGGGTGGACCGTGCACTCGAAGTAGTACGTGCCGGGGTCGAGCGGATCGATCTCGTAGTCGATCGCCTCGCCGCCCTGGATGACGTCTCCCAGGAACAGCTCGGTGCCCTTCCCGGCGTCGGTATAGATCGCGACGTTGTGCGACTCCGTATCGTCATTGACGAGCCGGATCGTCACCGCGTCACCGGCCGGCAGCGCCAGGCAGGCGGCGTCGAAGCGGTGGCTCGTGGCGGTGATCGTCAGGACGCCGTCGACCGGGGCCACGCAGGTCACCGACCCGGTGGGACCGGCGGCGCCGTTGCAGGCGACGAGCATTGCAGCCAGGGCCAGGAGCGCGGCTGCGCGATGGCGGCGGATCAAGGGCCGGGATGATACCGAGGCGCGACGCTGCCAGCCGGCGGCCGCGTCAACCGGTCAGCGGACGACGAAGATCCCGTGCATCGAGGGGAACTGGAAGTCGGAGAAGTAGTACTCGCCGGCGGGCTGCGCCGGGACCGTGTAGATCACCGTCACGTTCGGTCCGACGAACAGATCGCCGCGGAACAGCTCGAGGTCCTTCGACGCATTCCGATAGATCGTGACGTTGTGGTTGTCGTCGTCGTTGTTCGTGAAGTAGATGATCGTCGGCTGGTTGGCGACGCCGTTGATCGTCGTGGTGCTGTACTGGCGGTTCGTCGCCGACAGGATCACGGCACCCGCAGGCGGCGACGGAAGCGGTGTCGGGCGCGGCGTCGCGACAGGGCGGGGGGTCCGGTCGGGCGTGGGGGTGGCCCCCAGGCCGCCGACCGCGTCGCAGGCGGTGAGCACGACCAGGAAGGCAACGAGGAACCCCGCCGCGCGAAGCGGCGGCCGAAGCCTGGATCGGTAGTCAGGACGCATGAGCATGGAGACCCGTTGCCAGAATGCCACACCCGGCCGCTCGGCCGGCACGGTACTGATGGGTCAGGCCGGGACCACCCGAACGGGCGTCACTCGGCGCGAACCACGAATCCGCGATCGGTGGCCTCGATCTGGATCGGGAGATCGCCCGGATCGTGGGTGAAGTAGCACCACCAGCCCTCGTCGGCCGCCCTGGTCACGAGCTCGGAGCGGACCTCGACCGCCTCGATCGGGTAGTCGTCGTAGGCGCTCGTCCAGCGCACCGGCAGCTGCCAGCGGGTCGGGATCAGGTCACCGAAGAAGATCCCCCGCTCCCCGGACCCGTCGGCACGACCCAGCAGGACGGCCTGTGACCCGCGCGTGTGGCCGCCGGTCCGTCGCACGATCACACCATCGGTCAGCTCAACCTCGCCGTGGACCTCGGCCAGCTGTCCGGCGGCCTGGATGACCTCGAGCTGGTCGCGCTCCATGATCCCGGCCAGCCGCAGCTCGTCGCCACGGGCGGCCTGGGCCTCGTCCCGCTGGACGACGTATCGCGCCAGGCCGAAGGCAGGACGCCCGTCGGCCCCGACCATCCCTCCGGCATGGTCGTAGTGGAGGTGGCTGACGACCACGAAATCGATCGAGTCCGGGTCCTCGCCAACCGCCTCGAGCGCCGCGACCGGATCGCCCCCTTCCACGCCCTTGATGTCCCGGTCGCGGGCGGTCATGCCGAGCCCGGTCCCGGTCTCGACGAGGACCCGGCGGTCGCCGGCGTCGACGAGGAGCAGGTTCAGCCGGGCGAGCACCCGCCCGCGGTCATCGGTATCCGCAAAGCGGGTCCAGAGGGGCCTCGGCACGACCCCGAAGAAGCCGCCGGCGTCGGGTCGGAACCAGCCGGCGCGGACGACCCGGACCCGGACCCCGCCGCCGAACACGCGCGCCGCCTCGGGCGGCGTGATGTCGTACAGCGGGTCGGTCATTCGCGCCGCCGGGCGCGCGTCCGTTCGAAGTCGGCGAAGTAGCGGCTGGCGGTGGGATCCGTCTGGCCGCGGTAGCGCGAGCCCAGGCTCGGGTCGCCGTACGCCCGCTCCACCGGGCTCGACAGGCGCTGGAAGCTGATCTGGCCGATCTTCATCCCGTCGTACAGGCTGATCGGCAGGTTCGCCACGTTCGACAGCTCGAGGGTCAGGTTGCCGTCCCACCCGGGATCGACGTAGCCGGCGGTCGAGTGGATGAGGAGGCCCAGCCGCCCGAGGCTCGATTTGCCCTCGAGCCGGGCGACGAGGTCGTCGGGCAGGCCGACCCGCTCGAAGGTCGAGCCCAACACGAACTCGCCGGGGTGGAGGACGAACGGCTCGTCGCCGCTGATCTCGATCAGCTCGGTGAGGTCGGGCTGCTCCTCGCGGACGTCGATGAACGGGTAGCGCGTGTTCCGGAACACGCGAAATTTCCGGTCGAGGTGCAGGTCGACGCTCGAGGGCTGGACGGCCTCCGCGTCGAAGGGATCGATCACGATCCGGCCGGCGGCCAGCTCCGCCCGGATATCGCGGTCCGAGAGGATCACTCGCCGGGCCCGCTCCGCTGGCGGATCAGGCGGTCGACCTCGCGCTTCAGGGTGCCGATGTCCTCGTAGGAGTGGTAGACCGATGCGAACCGGATGTAGGCCAACTGGTCAATTCCCCGCAGGGCCTCGGTGGCCAGCTTGCCGATCTCCTTGGACGTGACCTCGGCGTCGCCGCGCTCGCGCAGGGTGGTCTCGATCTCGTCGGCCGCTTCCTCGAGGCGCGCGATGGTCACCGGCCGCTTCTCGCAGGCCTTCATGAGCCCGGCGAGCAGCTTGCCGCGCTCGAACTCCTGGCGCGACCCGTCCTGCTTGATCACGACCAGGCGCGCACCCTCGGGGCGCTCGTAGGTGGTGAACCGATGGGCGCACAGCTCGCACTCACGCCGGCGTCGGATGGTGCTGCCGTTCTCCAGGTCGCGGGAGTCGATGACGCGCGTGCTCGGCTCGTTGCAACGCGGACAGCGCATGAGGCTCCTCTCCGGTTCGGACTACACCACGGGTGGTACCGATGACAACGATACCACAAGATGTGCCGTTTTCCGGGTCAGGCCCCCATCTGCTGGATGCGGGTTGCGACCGAGGCATCGGCCGGCATCCCCGACTTCCAGGCGAACAGGATCTCGGAAATCTCCCGCATCCGCATCTGGGCGTGGATGATGTTCAGGTGGCCCCGCTTCCAGTAGGCCTGGGGCTCGTCGTCGTAGATCGAGGCATGCGGGAGGCGGGTCAGCCCGCAGCCGCGCTCGATGGTCACCACGCCGCGCAACGCGCGTTCGAGGTTCGCGTCGAACTCGGCATGCAGCGCCCGAAGAGGTTCCGGCGCGTCGGTCTCGGCCACCAACTGGGCAATCTCGTCGAGCTCCGACTCGGCCGTCGCCAGGGCCTGCGAGACCTCGTCGGGCTCGCGGATCCGGCGCCGCAGGTCCTCGGCGACCTCTCCGGAGCTGTCGCAGATCGCCTCGATCCGCTCGACGTGGGCCGCCATCGCGCTCCGGTAGGAGGACAGCTCTCCGGCCTCGACGTGGTCAGACGAGCGACGACGGAAGATGGTCACCGTGCTCACGCGCCCCGACGCTGCTCGATCTGGGCCGTCAGGCGAGGCACGATCTCGAAGAGGTCACCGACCACGAACAGGTCGGCGAACTCCCCGATCGGGGCGTCCGGGTCACGATTGATGGCAACGACGTGCTCCGCGGCCTGCATCCCCACCCGATGCTGGATGGCGCCGCTGATTCCGACGGCCATGTACAGCGCTGGCTTCACGACCTTGCCAGTCTGACCGATCTGGAGCTGGTACGGAACCCACCCGGCGTCAGCGGCGGCCCGTGAGGCCCCCACGACGCCCCCGAGCGCGGCCGCCAGCTTCTCGAGCTCGGCGAAACCGGCCTCGCCGCCCACACCGCGACCACCGGCCACGATGACGTCGGCTTCCTCGAGGGCGGCGATGGCCGCCGTCTCGGCCTGGGTCTCGACGACCCGAACGGATGACTGGGGCGAGTCCTCGGTGGGTGCGGCGGACACCGCGGCGCTCCCGCTGCCCCCCTCACGAGGCGCGTACGTCCCCGCACTGACGAGGATCACAGCGGTTGCCGGTGCCTCGGACGTTGGTTCGGAGACCGTGATCACAGACCCCTGCAGTGTCGACATCTCGCACCGGATCTGACCACCCTCCATTCGTACTGCGCGAATGGGCCCGAACGCGGCCGCGCCCAGGCTTCCGACGAGGATCGCAGCAAGATCCCGGCCGTTCGGGGTCGCCGGGGCGAGCACGGCCTGTGGAGCCGCCTCGCGCACGCTCGCGACCAGCGGCCCGGCGACTGTCACCGCCGGCGCGGCGTCCGAGCCGAGGACCACCGCGCGCCCGGCGCCAGCCGCGCCAAGCGCTCCGGCACCCTCCCCGGCCCCGGGCCCGTAGGCGAGGCCGACCGCGACACCGCCCCCGGCCGCGGCCAGCTCGGCGGCGCCGGCAGCGAGCTCGAGCGCGGAGCGCGACGGCGCGCCGTCGACGAACTCAGCGAGGAAGGCGACGTCGGCCATCAGATCCGCCCTCTCATGCGATGAGCTTCCGCGACGCCAGCCAGTCGGTGATCCTGGTGGCCGCCTCGTCGGCGCCGACCCCGGTGATGCGCTCGGCGGGCGGCTTGGTGGCTGGGGGGCGCGCCTCCACCATCCGGCTCCGCGCGGTGAGTGCCGCGGCCTCGAGCCCGAGGTCCGCCAGCGACCAGGTCGTAAGCTCCATCCGGCGAGCGGCCATGATCCCCTTCAGGCTCGCGTAGCGCGGCTCCCCTACCTGGTCGGTGACGCTGGCGACCACGGGCAGCGGCGCCTCGAGGATGTCGAACCCGGTCGGGTTCAGGCGGCGGACCTGCGCGGCGCCATCGGTCAGGCGCAGCTCGGAGCCGTACGCCAGCAGCGGAAGGCCGCGGACGGCTGCCACCGCGCCCGGGACGAGGGAACCCCGCGCGTCGTCGGATGCCATGCCCATCAGGGAGACCTCGGGCGCCAGCTTGTCGAGCGCGGCCGCCAGGACCTTCGCGGTCACCCACTCGTCAGCTCCGGCGAGGGCCGGATCGGTGACCAGCACGCCCGCGTCACCTCCCATCGCCAGTGCGCGGCGAACAGCCTCGGCTGCCCCTTCGGGACCCATCGACAGGAACACGATCTCGTCGGCCTGGCCCGCCTCCTTCAGGCGCAACGCCTGCTCGATGGCGTACTCGTCGAGCGGGTTGACGATCGCCTCGGTCGCGGTCCGGTCGAGGCGGAGGTCGGGGGTGTAGCGCTTCTCGGCGGTGGTCGCCGGCACCTGCTTGACGCAGACGGCGATCTTCATCGGCCGATGCCGGCGCGCGCCATGAGCCGCCGGGCGATGACCAGGCGCTGGATCTGCTGGGTGCCCTCGTACAGCTGCGTGATCTTCGCGTCGCGCATCATCCGCTCGACCGGGTACTCGGTGACGTAGCCGTACCCACCGAAGACCTGGACCGCATCGGTCGTGACCTGCATGGCCGTGTCGCCGGCGATCAGCTTGGCGGCCGAGGTCCAGTAGGCGAGGTTCGGGTCCTCGTCGTCGACCCGCGCACTGGCGACGTACACCAGCTGGCGGGCGGCCTCGGTCCGCGACGCCATGTCGGCGAGCATGAACTGGATCGCCTGGAAGTCGACGATCCGGCCCTCGAACTGGCGGCGCTCGGCGGCGTAACCGAGCGCGGCGTCGGTCGCGCCCTGCGCGATCCCGACCGCCTGCGCGGCAATGGCCAGGCGGGAGCGGTCGAGGGTGGCCATTGCGATCTTGAAGCCGTCCCCCTCCTCGCCAAGCCGATTGGCGGCCGGCACCCGGACGTCGTCGAAGTTCAGCTCGGCGGTGGGCGAGCCGCGGATCCCCATCTTGTGCTCGAGCCGGGCCACGCTGAACCCGGGCGTCTCGGTCTCGACGATGAACCCGCTCATCCCCTTTCGACCGCCGGCCTCCGGGTCGGTCAAGGCGAACACCGTCAGGACGTTGGCGATCGAGCCATGGGTGATGAAGCGTTTCGTGCCGTTCAGGACGTAGTCGTCCCCGTCGCGGCTGGCGCGCATCCGCATCGCGGCGACGTCGCTGCCGGCGCCGGCCTCGGTCAACGCGAAGGCAGGCAGCCACTCCCCGGTGGCCAGCCGCGGGAAGTAGCGGTCCTTCTGCTCGTCGCTCCCGGCGAGCATGATCGGCAGGGCGCCGAGCTTCTGGATGATCGGGATCAGGCTCGTCGTGGCGTCCGCGCGGGCGATTTCCTCCACGACGATGGCCTGGCCGATCCCGTCCAGCCCGGTCCCGCCATGGCGCTCCTCGAACCCGGTCCCCAGCAGGTCCTGCTCGGCCAGCAGCTGCTTGAGGTCCCACGGAAACTCCGAGGTCGCGTCGATCTCCGCCGCCCGGGGCGCGATCCGTTCGTCGGCCAGCTGGCGGACGAGTGCCCGGAGCTCATCGTGCTCACGGGTGAGCCGATAGGTGGGCGCCGAGGGGCTCGTGGTCACGGTCGGGGTGGCCAAATCGCCGCGAGTCTACCCGACCGATCAGTCGATCGGGCCCTGGACCTCGATCTGCAGATCGTTGACCCGGGTGGCGTACCGAACCTGGCGCGCGGTCGCCGGTCCGTGGCGCACCGCGCCATCGCTGAGCCGGAACGCGGAGAAGTGCCAGGGACAGACGATCGTGTCGCCAGCGAGCTCGCCCTGGTCGAGCGGGCCGCCGGCGTGGGAGCACGTCGCCTTCAGGGCGTGGATGAGGTCCCCCTTCCGAACGACGACGAGTGCGGTGCTGCCGAGCATGACCTTGGTGGGCGTCTCCTCCGGCACATCGGCCGCGGCGATGATCGGCGTCCAGTCCTTCGCCTTCTGGCCCTTGGCGAACGCGTTCCGGTTCACCGGGTAGCCGTACTTGAAGACGACGTGGCCGCCGATGTACCCGCCCGCCAGCAGGATCAGGACGCCCGCCAGCGAGAACCAGATGCCGAGGTCGTCCGATCCGCCCAGGCGCAGGAAAAACGAGACGATGTAGGCGACGGTGGCCACGATGTTGACCAGGCCGTGCAGGACAACGACGTTGCGCTCGTTCCCGGTGTGGGTGTCCTTGAAGTCGGTCAGCCCGGTGCTGACCGCGGCCAGCCCGGCGAGGGCCACCAGCCCCACCGCGACCAGGCTGGCGGTCTCAAGCCCATCCGCGCCGAGCAGGAGGGTGGCGAGGTCGAAGACGGCGATGATCGTGGCCCCGCCGATGACGACGTCGGTGACGATGGCGTGGATCGGGTGGCCGAGCCACGAGCCGTTGACGAAGTCCTGGAGCCACTTCCCCGGGCGGCCGAGCACGCGGTACAGGCCGTCCATGACTCGGGCCAGCCAGTCCCCGAAGCCCCGGAGTGGCGCGGCGACGCGCTCCAGCATGCCGCGCAGCCTAGCAGCGTGCCGCGGGACGCAACTGCGCCGGCCTGGCTACCCGCGTGGCGGGTCTATCGGCCGACCAGGGTGGAAGCGTCGGCGTCAGGGGTCGAGACCAGACCGGTTCTCGGGCGATTCGCCCGGCACGCGGGTGAGGTGGCCATGATGGTCGATGCTCTGAGCGCCTCCGTGGCCAACAGACCCGCGTCGCGGGTAGCTCACGAGCCTCCTGGTCAGGTCAGCCGGCGAGCTCCTGGGCGAACTCGCCGAACACCTCGATGTGGCGCTCGATGTCCGCATCGGTGTGGGCGACCGACAGGGTCCACTGCTCGTCGGAGCCGGGCGGCAGGAGGATGCCGCGGTTGGTGAGGAAGAAGTAGAACGCGGTCCAGAGCTCCTCGTCGAGACCGATGAAGTCGCGGTAGTTCGTCACCCGCTTGGGGCTGAAGAGGACCGCGCCCTTGGCGCCGACGTTGATCGCGTAGCCCGGCATCCGGTACTCGTCGAGGATGGCCTGGCAGCCCTCCGTCAGGCGATCGCCACGTCGCTCGAACTCGGGATAGACGTCCGGGGTCAGGACGCGGGTGAGCGTCGCGACGGTGGCCGCCATCGAGACCGGGTTGCCGTTGTAGGTGCCCTGGTGGGC
>DATBLJ010000033.1:0-4574 GCA_036555375.1 Candidatus Limnocylindria bacterium | reverse complement strand
CCCGGTCCGGAGGTCCTTGACCATCGTGTACGGCTGGAGGACGTAGCTCCGGATCTGGTTGCCCCAGCCGGCCTCGACGTGCACCCCGCGCAGGCGCGCCAGCTCGGCCTCGCGCTCCTCCTCGGCCCGCTCGACGAGCTTCGCGCGCAGGACGGCCATCGCCCGCTCGCGGTTCTGCATCTGGCTGCGCTCGTTCTGGCAGGTCACCACGATCCCGGTCGGGAGATGGGTGATCCGGACCGCCGAGTCGGTCTTGTTGACGTGCTGGCCGCCGGCCCCACTGGACCGATAGGTGTCGATCTTCAGGTCGTCCTCGCGAATCTCGATCTCGGCATCGGCCGGCACCTCCGGCATGACCTCCACCAGCGCGAATGAAGTATGCCGCCGCTTCTGGGAGTCGAAGGGGCTGATCCGGACGAGCCGGTGGACGCCACGCTCGCTTCGCAGCCGCCCGTACGCCCACCGCCCGTCGATGGCGGCGGTCACGCTCTTCAGGCCGGCCTCCTCCCCCTCGCTCTGGTCGAGGATCTCGGTCTTGTACCGGTGCCGCTCCGCCCAGCGCAGGTACATCCGGAGCAGCATCTCGGCCCAGTCCTGGCTCTCGGTGCCGCCGGCACCGGCGAACACCGAGATGATCGCCGGGCGCTCGTCGTAGGCGCCGCCGAGCAGGAGCCGCTGCTCCGCCACGGACCAGCTGGCCTGGAGCGCGGCCAGTGAGGCCTCGAGGTCGCGGCGCATCGAGGCGCCGCCATCGGGCTCGGCTGAGGCGAGCTCGGTCAGGTCGGCGAGGTCGGTGGCCTGGCGCTCGAGATCGGTCCAGAAGCCGATCTCCTCGCGGAGCTCATCTGCCCGGCGCAGCACCGATTGCGCACGCTCCGGGTCATCCCACAGGTTGGGGTCGGCGGACTGGCCGTTCAGCTCCTCGAGCTCGGCCTGGCGGGCAGGCAAGTCAAAGTCGCACCGCCGTGTCGGCCACGAGGCGCGCCAGTCGCTGCGCCTCGCTCCTAATTTCGTCCAAGGTCGGTCACCATCTGGAGCTCGGCCTCGCCCAGCCGACCGGAGCGCGACCGGAGCTTGGCCGGGTTCACGCAGGGGCAGTAGCTCTGGCGCGGGCAGGCCCCACAGTTGCCGTCACAGCCGAGCGTCGCGGCGTAGCTGCAGCGCATGCAGTCGCGCTCGCACTGGATGAGGTCTTCGTAGGGAAGGTCGGGGTCACGGAACCGGGTGACCAGCGGGAGGGGTGTCTGAAGAAGGGGAGCCGAAGACGGGAGGTCGGAAATCTCGATGGGAGCCTCGCCCGTCAGTTGCTTCACACGCTCCTCCGCCCACGTGGGCGCGTCGCTCCGAGGACCGACGTACCGTAGAGGAGACCATCCTACCCGGACCGGTCCGAACTGCCAAGACCCTTTGTCGAAATTGGCCCGAATTCAGGCCCCGTGGCAGCGCTTGTACTTCTTCCCGGAGCCGCAGTAGCAGGGGTCGTTGCGGCCGATCTTCGTCGCCGCCCGCACCGGCTGGGTGCCACCCGCGGCGGCCGCGACGGCGGCCCCGGCGGGCGCGGCCGCTCCCCCGTTCGAGCCATTCACCTCGGGCCGGCTCTCGACCATCCGGGTCGGCGCCGGGGTGGCCGGCTGCTTGACGACATTCACCCGGAAGATCGTGCCCGCCACGTCCCGGCGGATCATGGCCTTCAGCTCGTCGAACATCCGGAACGCCTCGACCTTGAACTCGTTCAGCGGGTCGCGCTGGCTGTAGGCCCGCAGCCCGATGCTGCGCCGCATGTCGTCGACGGCCGTCAGGTGCTCGACCCACAGGGTGTCGATGACCCGGAGCAGGACGATCCGGTTCAGGGCGGCCATCGCCACCTCCCCGAGGTCGGCCTCCCGTGCCTGGTAGGCCGCCTCGGCCGCCGCCACCAGGGCGTCGGTGACGACCTCCGCGCTGCGCGCCTCGTCGATGACGGCCAGCTCGGCGCTGCCGAGGGTCGGGATCATGCCGGTCATGTGCGCCTTCAGCCCCTCGCGGTTCCACTCGGCCGGGTCGTCGGCCGTGTGCTCGTCGACCGTGTCGCGGATCTCGGCGTCGACCAGCTCGAGGACGGTGCCGCCCAGGTCGGTCGTGCGCAGGATGTGGTCGCGCTCGCCGTAGATCGTTTCGCGCTGGAGGTTGATCACGTCGTCGTACTGGACGACGTGCTTGCGGAGGTCGAAGTTGTAGCCCTCGACCCGGGTCTGGGCCCCCTCGATCGTTCGGCTCACGATGCCCGACTCGAGCGCCATGTCATCGGTGAAGCCGACCTTCTGCATGAGGCCCTGGACCCGGTCCGACGCGAACCGGCGCATCAGGTCGTCCTCGAGGGACAGGTAGAAGCGGCTGCTGCCCGGGTCGCCCTGGCGGCCGGCGCGACCGCGGAGCTGGTTGTCGATCCGGCGTGCCTCGTGGCGCTCGGTTCCGACGATGTGCAGGCCGCCGACCTCGAGCACCTTCTCGCGATCGGCAGCGCACGTCGCCTCGGCCTCGGCCTGGGCGGCAGCCATCTGCTCGGGTGTGGCCTCGAGCACGTTCGTCCCGGCCTGGTGGAGGAGCTCCGCGGCGAGCATGTCCGGGTTGCCGCCGAGAAGAATGTCGGTCCCGCGGCCGGCCATGTTGGTCGCGATCGTCACCGCGCCGCTCCGCCCCGCCTGGGCGACGATCTCGGCCTCGCGCTCGTGGAACTTCGCGTTCAGGACGTTGTGCTTGATGCCCCGCCGCTTCAGCATGTCGGACAGCATCTCGCTCACCTCGACGCTGATCGTGCCGACCAGCACCGGGCGGCCCTGCTCGTGCTCCTCGGCGATCTCGTCGGCCACCGCGTCCCACTTCGCCGGCTGCCTGGCGTAGACGAGGTCCGCGAAGTCGTCGCGGATCATCGGGACATGGGTGGGCACGACGACGACCTCGAGGTCGTAGATCTTGCTGAACTCCTCCGCCTCGGTCTCCGCGGTACCGGTCATGCCCGCGAGCTTGCGGTACATCCGGAAGTAGTTCTGGAAGGTGATCGTGGCCAGCGTCCGTGACTCGCTCTGGATCCGGACGCCCTCCTTGGCCTCGACCGCCTGGTGGAGGCCTTCGCTCCAGCGCCGGCCCGGCATGAGGCGGCCGGTGAACTCGTCGACGATGACGACCTCGCCGTCCTTGACGACGTAGTCGCGATCTCGCTTGTAGAGGGCCTGGGCCTTCAGCGCCTGCTCGAGGTGGCGGGCCATCCCGAAGTCGTCGTCGAACAGGTTCGCGACCCCGAGCATCTTCTCCATCTTGTCGGTCCCGGCCTCGGTGATCGCCACCTGCCGGAACTTCTCGTCGATGATGTAGTCCTCCTCGGCGTTGAGCCGGGGGACGAGCCGGGAGAACTGGACGTATCGGTCGGTCGACTGCTCGGCCTGACCGCTGATGATCAGCGGGGTCCGCGCCTCGTCGATGAGGATGTTGTCGACTTCGTCGACGATCGCGAAGAAGTGCCCCCGCTGGACCCGCAGGCCCAGGTCGGTGACGAGGTTGTCACGCAGGAAGTCGAAGCCGAACTCGTTGTTGGTGCCGTAGGTGACGTCCGCGGCGTAGGCCTCGGCCCGGGTGACCGGCCGCAGCTCCCGGAGCCGCTCGTCGGTGGCGACGTAGTCGGGGTCGAAGACGTACGCGGACTCGTGCTGGATGGAGCCGACCTGCATCCCGAGCCGATGGAAGACCGCGCCGATCCACTGCGCATCGCGCTTGGCGAGGTAGTCGTTGACGGTGACGACATGGACGCCCTGGCCGGCGAGGGCGTTCAGGTAGGCGGCCAGCGGGGCGACGAAGGTCTTGCCCTCGCCGGTCTTCATCTCCGCGATCTCGCCGTGATGGAGGACGACCCCGCCGATCAGCTGGACGTCGTAGTGGCGCTTGCCGAGCGCCCGCTGCATGGCCTCGCGGACCGCGGCGAAGGCCTCGGGGATCAACCGCTCGAGCGCCTCGTTGACCTGCGCCATCTCCTTCTTCTGCTGTTCCTTGAGCCGCTCGCGACGGCGCGCCGGGTCGCCACCCACCAGCTCCGAGGCATCGCCGTCGTCGGCGGCGCGGGCGGCGAGGGGCAGCATCAGGTCGCCCAGCTCGTCGGCGAGGCGCTCACGGAACAGGGCCGTCCGGTTCCGCAGGTCGTCGTCGGAGAGGGCGCGGTACTCGGGCTCGAGCGCGTTGGCCTGCTCGACCAAGGGGTCCAGGCGACGGACCTCGCGCTCGTTCGAGTCCATCACCCGGGAGAAGAGTTTCAGCATGGGTCGGCGGCGAGTATATCCGTCAGGCTCGCGCTCCCCCGCGCGGGCCCCAAGCAGCTCGCGAGGCGATCAGACCGAGACGGACTCCGCCTCGACCGGGATCGGCAGCGTGCCCTCTGCCCGGGCCTTGATGTTCAACAGCTGCTTGCGGACGACGACGAACAGGCCGAAGCCCATGAACGGCAGCGTGTATCGGGTCCACGGCTGGTTCGTGTCACCGAACTTCACCCGGAACCGCTCGATGAGTCGCGTCCCGCCGCTGGGCTGCGGCTCGAGGACGAACGCCCA
>DATBLJ010000028.1:0-1598 GCA_036555375.1 Candidatus Limnocylindria bacterium | reverse complement strand
TAGCGCAGCCCGCCGGCGTGGATCGGGGCGGGGCGGAACTCGTGGCCCAGGGTGTGCATCTTCAGCAGCGGCGTCATGCCAATGCTGTCACCGAAGTCGTACCGATACTCCCCGCGGGTCAGGCTCGGGCAGGACGCCGGCTCGACGGCAAGGAAGCGGGTCGACGACGTGCCGGCCAACCGGTCACGGAGGAACGGGAAGGCGATGCCCGAGAAGTTCGAGCCGCCTCCCGCGCAGCCGATGACGACGTCGGGCGCGTCGCCCGCCATCTCCATCTGCCTGATCGCCTCCTGGCCGATGACCGTCTGGTGGAGGAGGACGTGGTTCAGCGCCGAGCCGATCGAGTAGTGGGTGTCCTCGCGGGTCGCGGCTTCCTCGATCGCCTCGCTGATCGCGATCCCCAGGCTTCCGGTCGAGTCGGGATCGGCAGCCAGGACCTGGCGCCCGGCGTTCGTCTCGGTGGAGGGAGAGGCCACGACGGTGGCTCCGAACGTCTCGATGAACGACCGCCGAAACGGCTTCTGCTCGTACGAGACCTTGACCATGTAGACCTTGGTCTCAATGCCGAACAGGGACCCGGCGAACGCGAGGGCACTCCCCCACTGGCCCGCGCCGGTCTCGGTCGTCAGGCGCCGGATCCCCTCGTCGGTGTTGTAGAACGCCTGGGCGACGGCCGTGTTCGGCTTGTGGGAGCCGGCCGGTGAGACGCCCTCGTACTTGTAGTAGATGCGGGCCGGCGTATCGAGCGCCCGCTCCAGGCCGAGTGCCCGGATCAGCGGTGAGGGGCGGTAGATGCGGTACACCTCCCGGACCGGCTCCGGGATCTCGATGAACCGCTCGGTGCTGACCTCCTGGCGGATGAGCTCCATCGGGAACAGGGGCGCGAACGCCTCGGGACCGACGGGCTCCATGGTTGCCGGATGGAGCGCCGGGGGCAGCGGCTCGGGCAGGTCGGCCGCGATGTTGTAGAAGTGCGTCGGCAGGTCGCTGTCGCGGAGCACGAACCGGCGCTGCGTGCCCGGTGCGGTGGCGGTGGCCATGAGATGAAACCTCCGGAGAACAGGTCGACCCCTCCGTCCCAAAGGACGAGGGGGTCTCTCGTGGTGCCACCTTTGTTCCCCGGCGTTCTCGACCGGGCTCGTTCGGTCACGGCTCCGTCGCTTGCGCGTCGTGCGATGACCTCGGCTTCGCTATCGGTGCCTCTCCGCCGGTCGCTACTTCCGCCGGACCGATGTCCGCGGGTTCGCTCCCGGAGCTCCCGGGTCCATTCGCCGATCGCGCCGCCGCCGGGGTCTCACTGCTCCCGGCTCCCTGGAGGCTCGCCTGGTCGGGTACTCGTCCCGATCGTCGCCGTGTTCAGTTGTGCTCGGCACGCTAAACCCGGCTTGCGAGGCGTGTCAAGGGAGGGGCAGGGAACGTTGTCGCGGTTCTGTCATGCGAGGGGGGAGGGCGGCAACGTCCGCGGTCCACGAGCGGGACCAGCATGGCCGGCAGGAGGTCAGACACCATGACCCGCGAAGAACATCGAACCATCGTCACCGAAGACCCGCTCCGGATTCCGAGCCGCCGCGTGGCCGAGGAGACGCACCAGGTCGTCG
>DATBLJ010000025.1:0-23112 GCA_036555375.1 Candidatus Limnocylindria bacterium | reverse complement strand
TCGTCATGGTCGCCGAGATCGACGAAGGGGCGCTGCCCCTGGTGGCACCCGAGATCCGCCCCCGGGCGGTTCTCGTGACGAACCTGTTCCGGGACCAGCTCGATCGCTACGGCGAGATCTACGCGGTGGCCGATGCGTTCGAGGTGGTGGCCACGGCCCTGCCCCCCGACAGCGTCCTCGTCGTCAACGCCGACGACCCGATCGTCGCCGGCCTGGCCCCGGCCCGCGACGGCCGGCGGGTCACGTTCGGGCTCGAGCTGCAGGAGTCGACCGACGCGATCACGCGGGCGGCGGACACGATCCGATGCCCCGTCTGCCGGGCCGACCTCGTCTACGACCAGGTGTACCTCTCCCACATGGGCGCCTGGCGCTGTCCGGCCTGTGGCCTGGCCCGGCCGCCGCTCGACGTGGCCGTCACCGCGGTCGAGGTCCGCGGGCTCAAGGAGACTCGCTTCACGCTCCGGACGCCGACCGGGGTGCTGGACATCACGATTCCGCAGTCGGGCCTCCACGTCGCCTACGACGCGGCCGCCGCGGTGGCCCTGGCGCAGGGCATCGGCGTCCCGGTCGAGGGCGCGCCGGCGGCACTCGCGCGCGTGGGTCCGGCGTTTGGCCGTCTCGAGCGGGTGGCGGCCGGCGAACGGGAGATCGTGCTCGGCTTTGCGAAGAACCCGACTTCGTACAACGCCACCCTGCGGGCCCTCGCCAGCGAGGAGCTGCCGCGCCAGCTGCTGATCGCGGTCAGCAACACGCTGGTCGACGGCGAGGACTTCGGCTGGCTGTGGGACGTCGACTTCGAGTCCATGGTCCCCCGCCTCCAGGCGGTGACCGTGTCCGGGCTCCGGGCCGACGAGCTCGCCAACCGGCTGAAGTACGCGGGGCTCGACCCGGTGAGGATGACCGTCATCGAGGAGCGGGTCCCGGCCCTCGACGCGGCCCTGGCCGCCGCACCCGCGGGCGAACCGCTGACCATCGTCGCCGGCTACACCCCGACCATCGAGCTCCGGGAGGAGATGCGCCGCCGGGGCTGGGTTGGACCATACTGGGAGGCCTGATGGACTATCCGACCCTGCGCATCGCGCACCTCTACCCGTCCCTGCTGAACGTCGCCGGCGACGGCGGCAACGTCATGGCCATCGTCCAGCGATGCGCCTGGCGCGGCATCCCGACCGAGGTCGTCGAGGTCGAGCAGGGCGACACGCCGGACTTCACGAGCTTCGACCTCATCCTGTTCCACGGCGGCCAGGACGTGGAGATGGACGTCGTGTCCCGCGACCTCGGGCTGAAGGTCCCCTCCCTCCAGGCGGCGGCCGACCAGGGAGTCCTGATCTTCGCGGTGTGCGCCGGGCTGCAGCTGCTCGGGCATCGGTACATCCCGTCGGTCGGCGACCCGATGCCGGGTGCCGCGATCCTCGATCTCGAGACCCACGGCGGCCCGCAGCGGTTCATGCAGCACGCCGCGGTGGAGGTCACCCTGAACGGGGAGACGGGCACGGTCGTCGGGTTCGAGAACCATTCGGGCCAGACGCGGCTCGGCCCCGGCGCGCGGCCCTTCGGCCGGATCGTGGCCGGCGCCGGCAACAATGGCGAGGACGGGATGGAGGGCGCTGTCCGCAACAACGTGTACGCGACCTACCTCCACGGGCCGGTCCTGCCCAAGAACCCGTGGCTCACCGACCAGCTGATCAAGATCGCCCTCGAGCGCAGGCTGGGGCACCCGGTCGAGCTCAAGCCGCTCGACGACACGGCCGAGGATCGCGCCCACGAGGTGGCCCTCGCCAAGGCGATGCGCAACAAGGGTCAGTACACCGCCCTGACCCCCGCCGAGCTGGTCCGCAACCGCTGAACTGATCGTTGACGCGGTCCTTTGGCCGCGCCCATACTCCCGGACGAACCATACGTTTCGCCCGCCCAAGACGAGCGGTCCGGCGCCTCGGCGTCGGACCGCTCGTGATCGTCCGGGGGCAATCAGCCTTCGACCGAACCCCCGGCTGCGAAGACGCGCGCCGCATCGAGGAACGAGGCCCACAGGCGCTCGAACTCCGGCGAGGTGAACTCGGTGCGCTCGGGATGGCTCTGGACCGCCATCAGCCAGCGATCGGGGTCGGTGTCCTCGAACGCCTCGACCAGGTCGCCCTCGGGGTGCGGGCTGTAGCCGCTGATCCGGAGCCCCTGCCCGACCTGGTCGGGTCGGATGGCCTGGTGGTGGTAGGTGTTCACCGTGGCCGCCCCGTCGCCGAGGACGTCGGCGAGCCGCGTCCCGGGCTCGATCTCCAGGTCGTGGGAGCTCGCCTCGGGCGCCGGGTAGGCCGGGCTGGTGTGGCCATCGATGTCCTGGACGAGCGATCCGCCGCGGAAGACGTTGACCGCCTGCATCCCGCGGCACACGCCGAACACCGGGACCCGGCGCTGCTCGGCGGCCGCAAAGGCGGACTGTTCCAGGGCGTCCCGGCCGGGCTCGACGACGGTGGTGGCGAGGGCCTCCTCCCCGTACAGCGCGGGGTCGAGGTCGGCGCCGCCGGACAGGAGCAGGCCGTCCATGGCGCCGAACGCGGCGGCTCGCTCCTCGGGGCTGCTCTCCTCGTCGAGGACGATCACGTCACCGCCGTGGCGCTGGACGGCCTCGAAGTAGCGGTCGTTCTTGCGCCACGCGACCTCCTCGTTGGCGGCATGCTCGGGCGACTGGACGGTGACCACGATGCGCGGGCGTCGGACGGCCATGCCGGCATGGTACCGATGCGGCCGGGGGCGCGGTCCGTTCGACGGTCCCGGCCGAACCGGCTACCCTGACCGACCTTGATCGCCCATCTGCGCGCCCCGCGCGCCTTTCTCGCGACCACTGCCCTCCTCCTGGTGCTGGCCACGGCGTGTGGTGGGCTGGGCACAGCGGTCTGCGGTCTCGTCGACTACAGCTCGTCCATCCAGGGAGACCTCGATTCCCTGACGAGCATGGATCCGGACCTCGTAGTCCAGCCTGGCACGCCCGAGAACGTGGCCGCACTGGCCGCCCTCGACGCGCTCGAGACGACCGTCTCCACCGCCCAGGCGGAGCTCGACGCCGCGTCCGACGACGAGGTTGGGCCGCTCGTCCGGGCGTCGTTCCAGGCCGTCCTCGACGCCACGACGCAGGCGGTGGACGACATCCGGGGCGCGATCGAGTCCGGCGACGCGGCGGCGGTCGCATCGGCCTTCGACGCGGCGGGCCTCGTCTCCGACGCGATCGATGCCTTCATCGGCGTCGTGGATACCCTCGGCGTGGACTGCGCCGAGCCGTCGGCTTCCGCCTCGGCCGTCGCCAGCCAGAGCGCGGCCGCATCGGTCGCATCGGCCACCCCGGAACCGACGCCCACCCCGGCTCCAACCGCCACGCCGACCGCGGCTCCCACGGCGACCCCGGCGCCGACCCCGTCGCCTGAGGAGACCGAGGAGGAGGAGTCCCCAACCGCCGTGCCCGCGACACCGACCGCGGTGCCCCCGACCCCGGCACCGACCGAGACTCCCACCCCGACGCCGTCACCGACTCCATCGCCAAGCCCATCCGCGTCGGCCTCGGCCAGCGCATCGGTCTCCCCCGAGCCCAGCCCGGCGCCGAGCGGCGAGGGTGACGACGGCACCGGCAACCTGCTCCCCTGGATCCTGGTCCTGGGCCTGGCGGGCACCGCAATCGCCGGATTCGTTCTCTGGTACCAGGGGCGCAACCAGCCGCCGACCGATGACCTCGGCGGGCCGGATGCCGGCGCGCCGCCCCCGAGTGGCCTCGACGACACGCAGGTGACGCCGCCCCCAACCGGGCCGTAGCAGAGGCCGCCGGGAACCCCCGGCGTCAGGCCGCCAGTGCGGCCTCCAGCTTGGAGAATGCCTCGTCCCAGCCGTTCGTGCTGGGGGCCACCAGGTCCTCCGAGAGCCACTGCCGGACCTCGACGCGCGTCCGTCCGTCGCCTTCGTCATGGAACTCGAGGCGGAGCTTCGTGTCGAACGGCTGGTAGCCACCCGGGAGCTGACCCGTCACGCGCATCGTGCCCTCGAGCAGCTCGCCGTCGACGACCTGCGCCAGGTCGAACTGGATGCGGACTCCCGTGTTCGGGTCGGCCGGGAAGACTTCGGTCCAGCGCTGGTGGCCACCGGGGCGCACGTCGAACTCGATCTCGTCCCGCGGCAGCGAGTTGCCGACCGGGCCCCACCACTGCGCGAAGCGGTCGGGCTCGGTGAACGCCTGGTAGACGAGCGTGCGCGGCGCGTCGAACACGCGCGTCACCGCGAGCTGGGGGGTTGTCGTGGTGGTCATTTCGTACCTCGCTTCGTTCGGTTCCTGGTCGTGGCGTTCGTCTTGGTCCGGGGCCTGGGCGTCGCCTGCTCGGCGGTGATGCGGGCCAGGTGGTCGTCGAGACGGCCGAAGCTCTCGGCCCAGAGCCGCTCGTAGCGCCCGAGCCACATCGCCGCGCTGGCGAGCGAGGTCGGGGAGAGGCGTGCGCTCCGCCACCGGCCGTGCTGGCTTCGGGTGATCAGGGAGGCACGCTCGAGCACCTTCAGGTGTCGGGAGATCGCGGGGAGACTGATCGCGTAGGGAGCGGCGAGCTCGGTCACCGTCGCCTCACCAATGGCCAGCCGCTCGACGATCCCCCGGCGCGTCGCGTCGGCGAGCGCACCGAAGAGCAGGTCGAGGTCCTCGCTGGTCCATTCCGGAGCAACACTTAACATGGTGGTTAACTATAGCGGCCGATTCGTCGATTGCAACCCGATCATGGTCCCCCGAGGACGAGGATGGAGCCGAAGGTGGGATTCGAACCCACGACCGACGGTTTACGAAACCGTTGCTCTACCCCTGAGCTACTTCGGCCCGGCGCCGCGCGATTCTAGCGCCTCCCCGGTGGAACCCCCATCCCCCGCCCTGACGGTCGGCGCCGGCCAGCCGTGGAGCAGCTCGTCGTGGTACCGAGGACCACGCTCGAAGGTCTTCGGGATGGGCGCCATCTTCGCCTTGCCCTTCTGGACGAGGGCGAAGTACGGGCACAGGTCGGTGAGCGGGCACAGGCCGCAGATCGGCCGCGGGGCGCGGCACACCTCGCGGCCGTGGCCAATCAACAGGACGTGGGCCGCGTACATCTGGTCGGGCGGGACGACCTCCTCGAGCAGGTCGTGAGCGCGGGTCAGGTTCGTCTTCGGCGGGATCAGGCCCAGCCGGAGGGCGACCCGGTAGACGTGGGTGTCGATCGGCAAGGCCGCGCGACCGAAGCAGAACAGGAGGACGATCGAGGCGGTCTTGCGGCCGATGCCGGGGAGCGCCACGAGCCAGGCCAGCGCCTCGTCGAGCGGCCACTCCCCGAGGAAGCCCAGGTCCCACGTCCCGCCGGTCGCGTCGTGGACCTCGGCCAGGACGTGCTGGATCCGGCGCGACTTCGTCGGCGCCAGGCCACCGGGCCGGATGACGTCCTCCAGCTCGTCGGTCGGCGCGGCGAGCACGGCATCCCAGGTCGGATACGCCGCGCGCAGCGCGACGAAGGCGCGGTGCGAGTTCACGTCGGCGGTGTTCTGGGCCAGCACGGTCAGGATCAGCTCGGCGACGGCGTCCAGCCGAGGCCCGGCCCACACCGGCTGCCCGTATCGGTCCGCCAGCCGTTCGAGGATCGGACCGATTCGCTCGCGCCGGATGCGACGTCGTTGCGCCAGGCTCCGGCGGTTCGCCCGGCCGCGCGCGGCCATCAGCGCCAGCCGCGCGAGCCCAGTCGACGACCGACGCCGATGCTTCGCGCCAGGCGGGCGGCCTCGTTCGCCAGCAGCCGTTCGGTGTCGGCCATCGCCGTCTCGAGGTCCATCGGGCGGTCGACGATGGGCTGGACGACGGCGAAGGCTCCCGACGACTCGAGGATGTCGGCGCCGGGTCCCAGCGCACCGCAGAGGAGGATGACCGGCGCCTTGTCCGCGTGGCGGGCCACCCCAAGCGCCGCCTTGCCGGCCAGGGTCTGCTCGTCGGCACGCCCCTCTCCGGTCAGGACCAGGTCGGCGCCCTCGCAGGCAGCGGCCAGCCCGACGAGCTCGGCGACGATCTCGACCCCCGGCCGGACCGTTGCCGCGGTGAAGCCCAACAACCCGGCGGTCGTGCCGCCGGCGGCGCCGGCTCCCGGCTCGTCGACGATGTCGCGCCCGGTCGCCCGGCGGATCTCCGCGCCCCAGCGGCCGAGGGCCTCGTCGAGGGCCTCGACGGCCTCCTCGTCGGCGCCCTTCTGCGGGGAGAACGAGGCGGCCGCGCCCCGCGGGCCGGTCAACGGGCTGGTGACGTCCGACGCGACGATGATCTCGATCGTCGCCAGCCGCGGGTCGAGGGCGTCGATCTCGACGTGATCCAGATCGGCCAGCGCGCCACCCCCGTCGGGCAGGTTGTCGCCGCGCGCGTCGAGCAGGCGGAGGCCGAGCTCGACCAGGAGTCCCGCGCCGCCGTCGGTGGTCGCCGAGCCGCCGAGGCCGACCACCAGGCGGGTCGCGCCGCTGTCCAGCGCCGCGCGAATGAGGCGGCCGGTCCCCCGGGTCGAGGCCAGCCGCGCATTGGCCGGGGTCCGCTCGCCGGGCGTGAGCCGGGCGAGCCCACTGGCGGCGGCCATCTCGACGAAGGCGGCTCCGCTTCCGAGCGCGAGCCACTCGGCGGTGATGTCGCGGCCGAGCGCATCGGTGGTGGCGACCTCGTGGCGCGCGACCTCGTCCCCGCGCGCGGCCGCGATGGCCGCCAGCGTGCCCTCGCCGCCATCGGCCATCGGGATCTGGACGATCTCGTCGTCGGGGCGGCTGGAGATCCAACCGCGGGCGATCGCGGTGGCGGCGGCCACCGAGTCCAGCGCGCCTCCGAACGAGTCGGGGGCGACGACCACGCGAAGGGCGGGGCTCACCCCTTCAGCTCCGCGCGGCGGGCGCGGTACGCGGGAATCGTGCTCATCGGCGGCCGGATCTCGTCGCCGACCTCGGTGATGTCGAGCGTGAACCGCTCGCCCTCGACCTTGATCTGCTTCATCGTCTCGCCCATCTCGGTCAGGAGCTCGATCTGCTGCCGCTCCTCGAGCTTGGTGATCGCCGCCTTCAAAATCGTGAACGACATCCGCGACAGGTTGGCCAGGGTCTGGTTGCGATGGATCCGCTGCTCGAGGTCGACCTGGCCGATACCCGGCAGCCCGACCCGGTCGAGGACGTCGATCAGGAGCCCGATCTCGACAGCGTAGCCGGTGAAGAACGGCACGGACTCGAGGAGCTCGCGCCGCCCGGCGTACTCGCCGGCGAGGGGCTGGATGACGCCCGACAGCTCGGGGAAGAACAGGTTGATGAGGGGCCGGGCGGTGAGCTCGGTCACCCGACCGCCCTCCCCCGCCTGGAGCTGGCTGCCGGTCTGCAGCGGACGATGGTAGAAGCCCTTCACGTACTGGATCCGGGGCTCGCGGAGGAGCGGACCCACCAGCCCGTAGACGAACCGGGGCTGGATGTTCCGGATGTCGGTGTCGACCCACACGACGATGTCCCCGCGGAGCTCGTAGAGGCTCTTCCAGAGCGCCTCTCCCTTGCCGGCGTGGCTGCCCAGGTCGGGCAGGATCTCGTCGTGCAGGCGGACCGGCACGCCCAGCTCGGCCGCGATCTCGACGGTCCGGTCGCTGGAAGCCGAGTCGATGACGAGGATCTCGTCGACGAGCGGCACCCGGACCATGAGCGCGTCGCGGATGCGCCGGATGACGAGGCCGATCGTCTTCTCCTCGTTCAGGGTCGGCAGCCCGACGCTGATCGTGAGCCCGTCGCGCTCCTTGAGCTCGACGAGGCGCCGGAGATGGCGGAACTCCGAGGCGTGGAACGTGTTCTCGGCGAACCAGCGGTCGACGACGGTGGGCAGGTGGCGCTCCTGCTCGATCGCTTCGTCGGCAGCCGGCAGGCTGGCCTCGTCGGCTCGCAGCTCGGCGAAGGTGCGCGGCGTCAGGGGCTGGGCGCTGCGGACGACCATGACCGTCGCCTTGGAGCGCGCCGCAACGGTCTCCGCCAGCCGGCCGAACAGGCGCCGGCCGGAGCCGATCCCGCCCGGGTTGGCCGACGCGCCGACCACGACCAGCTGGTGGTGCTCGGACTCGCGGAGGATCGCGCCGCGCACGGTGGGCGCCTCGACGACGAGGTGGCGGACGTCGACGCCGCGGGCCGCCCGGCGGACGAGCGCGCCGAGGGCCTTATGCTCGCGCTCGAGCGCGCCTGGTTCGGCGCCCGGCGGGATGACGTGGAGGACGACGAGCTCGGCGCCGAAGCCGCGGGCCAGGTCGGTGGCGAGAGAGAGCGCCAGCTCGGCATTCGGGCCACCGCGGACCGAGACGAGGATCGAGGTGACGTCGCCGAGGCCGCGCTGTTTGACGACGGCGATGTCACACGGCGCCTCGCGAGCGACCTCGTCGATCGTGGTCGAGAACACGGCTCGCCGCTGCTCCCGACGGGGCGGGCCGGCCCAGCCGAAGATCACGAGGTCGGCCCCGGTCTCGGCCACCGCCTCGACGATGCCCTCCGCCGCCTGGCGGCCGATCCGGACCGCGGTGCGGACCTCGACCGAGTCGTCGTCGCGGTACTCGGGCACCCGCTGGAGGAGCCGCCGCGCCTCGCGGGCGCGACTCGCCCCCTCGGCCATCGACACGCCCTCCGGAACCTCGACGATGCCGAGCGCGGTGATCTCGGTCGGGCGACGGGGTGCCAGGTGGGAGCCGATGCGGACCAGGTCCCGCGCGGTCCGCGGGTTGGCCAGCGGCATGAGAATCCGGTACGGGCCGCGGCGCGGCATCAGCCCTCGCCTCCGGCTGGCCCGTCGCCGGCCTGGGCCTGCCAGGCGCGGACGAGCCATGGTTTGAGGTCCTCGGCTTCGCGGGCCTGGGCCTCGACCAGGCGCTCGGCCTGGTCATCGGTCAGCTCCCGGGCCTCGTTGATGAAGCCCGCGGTGCGGCCGAAGTACAGCCCGGTCAGGCCGGCCAGAAGTGCCTCCCGGTTATGTCCCGCCCGGTGCGACGCGAGCAGGGCGTCGAGCAGGCACCGGATCCAGAGCTCGGAGGGGAAGGCGAAGGTGGCCGGGTCGTCGGTCGGCAGGGCGAGGACCCGCTCGAGCTGCTCGCCGGCGAGGGTCCGCTTCCAGACCTGGCGCTGGGCCAGCCGGGCGGTGTCGAAGGCCGCCACCAGGGCGGGCTGGTCGACGGTGATCGGCTCGGGTAGGACGACCCGCTCGAAGCCGTACTCGGGGACCGGCTGCGACCCGCGGACGCCGAGCCAGGCATCGGCCTGTTCGCCGGCCATCCGGAAGAGCGTGCCCACCACCTGGCGGAACATCGGTCCGAGGTCAGAGGCGGGGTCCTTCGGGTCGTGGATCTTCGCGCCGAGCCGGGTCTGGCACACCGCGTAGCCGCCGGCCAGGGCGTGGTGGGTCATCCAGATGTCGATCCCGAAGCGGGCCGTGGCGTCGTCCCAGTCGGAATATTCGAGGAGCGCACCCACGAGGTCGCGGCTGATCGCGAACTCGCCACCGATGGGCTGCCGGATCCGCCGCCCATACAGGGTCCGGGTCAGGGGAAAGGCGATCTGGTTCGTGATCGTGCCGTCGAACTTGTGCCGCGCGTAGAGCGGGGCGACATAGTCGTAGCCACCCTTCAGGATTGGCCCGGCGAGGAGCTCGATCCACTCCGGGACGATGCTCCGCAGGTCGGAATCGACCAGCACCAGTGCCTCGACCTGGAGCTCGCGGGCCACTTCGAGCAGGGCGCGCACGGCCGAGCCCTTGCCGCTCGTCCCGCGGTAGGTGACCGCCATCCGCCGCAGCCGGTGGCGCGGCCGGACGAGGATCATCTTCTCGATGTACTCCGGGCTCTCGGTGCTGACCGCGACTCGCGGGGTGTCGTCCTTCGAGCCCCCGTCGGCGTTGACCAGCACCGGCTTGAGGTCGGGGAAGTACTGGACCATGCCGGCCATCGCGGCCCGAACGACGTGCCCGATCGTGTCGGCGTTGCCGAAGGACGGGATCCCGACCATGAGGTCCGCTCGACCGACTCCGCGCACCGCGGAGCGGCCGCGCGCATCGAGGGCCGAGGCGACGTTCACCGGGTGATCTCGCGCTTCTTCCGTCCCTTCCAGAAGAGCCCGGTCACGCCCGGCGCGCCGTCGGGCTTGATGGTCATCACGATCCAGTCGGCCGACGAGGTCCCCGGCTCGTAGCGGGAGTTCGCGTGCTTGGCGATGGCCCGGCTGAAGCCGTTCTCCTGCCAGGCATGGAACCAGGATCCGAGCGGCATCCGCACCGACGGCGTGATCCGCAGCCGGACGCTCTCGGTGACGAGGCCCGACAGCAGGCGGCGTCGCTCCTGGTACGGCAGCCCGCCCAGGAACTGGCCGTCGAGCTCGATGACGTCGACGACGACGAAGGCCCGCCGGGTCTCGAGCTCGGCCGGGTCCGGACCGTCCTCGGGCAGGTCCCCCGACTCGGATGCCATCGCCTCGGACCAGCGCTCGGCGGCCGATCCGTGACCGAGGAACGGCTGGGCAGTCCAGATCCCATCCAGCACCGCGTGGTCGGCATCGACCGAGGCGAGCAGCACCTCCACCAGGTCGCGGTAGAAGTCGTCGACCCGCAAGCCGTCCTCGTCGGTCAGCTCGACCTGCCCGTCGGCGACGCGGGCGATCAGCCGGTTGCCGAGCCAGTACGGCTCGAAGGACCACTGCGGGCTGTTGATCCCGACCTTCGCCTCGGTGGCGCGCTGGGGGAGGATGGCGGCCGGGGCGAGCGAGTCGGTCATCGGTACAGGCTGAGCTCCCCCTCCTCGACCTCGACCCCGACCTCGGCCTTGATCGCCTGCCAGGCGTCGAGGTCCCACTCGGCGACGAAGGTGATGGCGGTGCCCGCCTTGCCGGCGCGACCGGTCCGTCCGACACGGTGGATGTAGGTGTCGGCGTCCTCGGGGATGTCAAAGCTGAGCACGTACGGGAGGTCGACGATGTCGAGCCCACGGCTGGCGACGTTGGTCGCCACCAGGAACTGGATGGCGCCGGCCTTGAAGGCGGCCAGGGTCCGCTCGCGGTCCCGCTGCGAGAGCCCGCCGTGGAGGGCGGCGGCGTTCCGGCCGCGCCGCTTCAGCGAGGTCGTCAGCCGGTCGACGCCGATCTGGGTGTGGCGGAAGACGAGCAACCGGTCGAACCCGAACTGGTCGGCCAGCTCGACGAGCGCGGCGACCTTGTCCTGCTCGGCGACGTAGTAGACCAGCTGGCGGGTGGTCTCCACCGTCCGGAGCTCGGGCTTGACCGAGATGTGCTCGGCGTCGCGCCGCATGAAGCGGTCGCAGATGCGGAGGATGGCGTAGGGCATCGTCGCGCTGAACAGCGCCGTCTGGCGCTGGCGCGGGCAGCGGGCCAGGATCGTCTCGACGTCGACGATGAAGCCCATGTCGAGCATGCGGTCGGCCTCGTCGAGGATCACGATCCGGACGCTGTCGAGCCGCAGCTCGCGGCGCCGGATGAGGTCGAGCACCCGGCCCGGGGTCCCGACCACGACCTGCGTCCCGCGGGTGAGGGCATTGATCTGGCGGTCCATCGCCGCCCCGCCATAGATCGCGACCACCTTCACGCCGCGGAACTGGCCGATCCGACTGATCTCGTCGGTCACCTGTTGGCACAGCTCCCGGGTGGGTGTCAGGACCAGGGCCTGGACCGATTTCGAGCCCGGGTCGACCTGCTCGACGATGGGGATCCCGAACGCGGCCGTCTTGCCGGTGCCGGTCTGGGCCTGGCCGATGAGGTCAAGGCCGGCCCGCAGCGGCGGGATGGACCGGGCCTGGACCTCGGTCGGGATGACGTACGCCATCTGCTCGAGGGCGCGAGCGATCGTGACCGGGACTTCGATGTCCCCGAACCGATATCCGGCGGCGGCGGCCAGGACGGCGGCGGTCAGCGCAGAATCGGACGCGTCGGGTGGGTCGGCCGAGTGTTCGGCGGAAGTCGGCGGCTGGCCGTCGGTGACGGGCGGGCGAGCGGGGCGGCGGCGGGTTCGACGACGGGGCGTGGTGGGTGTCGGGGGCAATGGGGCTCCGAAATCTGGCATGTCTGAATGTGGCCCGATCGTAGCACGACGCCTCCGCTGCCCCGAACTCGGCAGCCAGAGCATGTCGCCCGCCGGCGACGTACGCGAAGCTTGCCTCAGGCGGCGGGCTCGAGGCGGATGACCGCTCGCTCCGGCACGATCGCCGCGGCGATGGCCGTGGTGAATGGCACCGCGGCAACGATGCCGATACTTCCGGCCAGGGCACGCAGGATCTCGACAGCGACGAGTTCGCCGTTGGCAACGAAGAGCGCCGATTCTCCCCCAACCGCGAAGAGCAGGAGCAGGGGAAGTCCGGCACCGAGGTAGGCGAGGACCAGGGTATTGACCGTGGCCGCGATGTGGGACCGCCCGACATCCATGGCGCGTACGAATACCTGCCGGCGACTGCTGGACGGGTCGGCATGGCGCAGCGCCACCACCGACGCGGCCTGGGTCACGGTGACGTCGTCCAGAACACCGAGCGCGCCGAAGATCGTCGCGGCCATCAGGAGCCCCCCGAGGTCAACGGTATCGCCCAGGAGGGGGAAGAGGTAGACGATCTCCTCGCTTCCCTGTGCCGGCGAGAATCGCGCGGCTGAGGCGGTCACGGCCGCGATGACGGCGGTGAGCAGGAGTGCGACCAGCGTTCCGAGCGAGGCCGCAAGCGTCGTCCAGCGAAGTCCCTCGGTGAGCGTCAGGGTCACGACCGTGACCAGCGCTCCGGCGCCCACGGCCAGCGGGATCGGGTCGAAGCCACGGAGCAGGAGCGGAATGACGACCTTCGTGATGACGAAGAGGGTGAGGGCCAGCGCCAGGAGGGAACGGACGCCACGCCACCCCCCGACCAGCGAGACGAAAAGCGCAAAGGCGATCGTCAGGGCCGCGACAATCGGGATCCGCCACACGTCGCCGATCGCGTTGAAACCGCCGGCTTCCCCTCCGTAGCGGGTGACGACGACCTCGTCCCCGACGCGGATCACCGGACCACCGGGAAGGCCCGCGATGAATCCGGTCTGGATGGCGGCAAAGACGACCGTTCCGACGTCCGTCCCTTCCACGATCCGGACGTCCACGCCGGTCTGACCGACCTCGTCGGCAATGCCGGTGCGTACCACGACGCCGCGAACCTGCGTGTATCCGACGTCGGGCAGGTCCTCGTGGGGGGTCATGTCCGGCAGCAGCCAGATGCCCACGATGAGGGTGACGGCGATCGCGACGGGAATGACCGTGGCTCGCCTCGAGCGGAGCTCCATGCTTCCCGGCATCGGCACACACGATACCGCCGGATCTCGCTCGAGACGGCACCGGACGACCGGATGGCGATCTTGACGAGACTTGGTATCATTCCCAGATGAGACACGATGTCAACTTGAAACGCGCTCTTGGCGTCGTGTGCGGGCTGCTGCTGGTGACCGTTCCCGTGGCCTGCAGCCCGTCGAGCGACCCGCCTGGTGCGGCGATCCGGGTGGTCGCCACCACGACCGTCATCGCCGACCTCGTGGCCCAGGTCGGAGGCGATCGGGTCTCGGTTCGTTCACTGGTCCCGGCCGGTGGTGAGCCCCACACGTTTGACCCCCGCCCATCGGATGTCACGGCCTTCGCCGATGCGGACCTGGTGGTCATGAACGGCCTTGGCCTCGATGACTGGGTCGTCGAACTGATGACCGAGGCCGGAAGCGAGGCTCCGGTCCTGCGCCTGGGCGAAGACTTGGCTGGAGTCGAGTACATCGCAGACGAGGAGGAGGGCGGCGTCAATCCGCATCTGTGGCTGGACGTGGCATACGCCGAGCTCTACGTCGATCGGATCGTCGATGCCCTTGTCGAGGTCGACCCTGGAGCCGCGGATGGGTACGTCGAACGCGCGACGACCTACCGCGCCGAGCTCGACGAGCTGGACGGCTACGCCCGCGCGGAGCTGGCCGCGGTTCCGAACGAGCGGCGTCGGGTGGTTTCGATGCACGACGCTTTTCCGTACTTCGCCGCCGCCTACGACCTCGCGGTGGTGGGCGTCGTCGTCGACGCGCCCGGGCAGGACCCGAGCGCGGGCGAGGTGGCACAGCTGATCGATGCCATCGACCAGGCCGGCGTCAGCGCCATCCTCAGCGAGGACCAGTTCCCGCCCGACCTGGTCGAGCAGATCGCGGCGGAAACCGGCGTCGAGGTCGTCGCCGACCTCTACAGCGACAGCCTCGGAGATCCACCTGGAGATTCGTTCGTCGGGATGGTTCGCTGGGATGTCGATCGGTTGGTCGAGGTGCTTCGGTAAGCGTCCACAATGCCGTCGTGGAGGTGACGACCCGACCAGACCCTCGTCCGGCAGCGACCGCGGCGGCGATCCCCGATGTCGTGCTCCGCGACGTCGACGCGGGCTACGGGGACACGCTCGCGCTGGAGGACGTGTCGCTCGAGTTTCCGGCCGGCTCGCTCGTGGCGGTGGTCGGGCCCAACGGAGCCGGGAAAAGCACACTCCTCAAGCTCATCGCGGGACTGCTCAAGCCCTGGCGAGGTGAGGTGATCGTGCTGGGAGCGCCGGCGGGCACACACGCCCGCCGTGTCGCGTATGTCCCCCAGGCCGAGATGGTGGACTGGGCCTTCCCGATCACCGTGGACCAGGTGGTGATGATGGGCCGCTATCCGCTGCTCGGCCCATTCCGCCGACCCGGGTCCGAGGATGCCGCCGCCGCGGATGCCGCGCTGGAGCGGGTTGGCATGCAGGACATGCGCCATCGCCAGATTGGCGCGCTGTCCGGAGGGCAGCGCCGCCGCGTCTTCCTCGCCCGCGCGCTCGCGACCGCGGCCCAGCTCTTCCTCCTCGACGAGCCGGTGACCGCCATCGACCCGAGGACCCAGGACGACATCATGGACCTGCTCGAGGTCGAGGCGGCAGGCGGGCGCACCGTGATCGCCACCACCCACGACCTGGCCTGCGCGGCCGAATGCTTCCAGCGGGTCGTCGCCGTCAACCGAACGGTCGTGGCGGATGGCCCCTCGTCGATCGCCCTGGACGCAGCGGTCCTGGCCCGAGCGTATGGCGGGCACCTGCTGCGCCTCGAGGGTGACCGGGTCCTCATCGATGACGCGCACCATCACGACGAGCCGCCCGCCCACGAGCGCCACTTTCACGAGGGTGGACGCGATTCATGATCGAGCTGATCACGCAGCCGCTGGGCTACGACATCTTCGTCCGATCGCTGCTCGCGGTCGTCATCGTCGGGATCGTGTGCGCCGTGATCGGCACCTTCGTCGTGCTGAAGGGCCTGGCCTTCATCGGCGACGCCATCAGTCACGCCGCGTTCCCAGGTGTGGTCGCGGCCTACCTGCTCGGCGGCTCGTATGTCATCGGGGCGGCGATCGCGGCGGTTTCGACCGCGCTGGCGACGCGCTGGATCACCCAGCGCGGGGGCATCCGGTCGGACACCTCGATCGGTGTCCTGTTCGCCGGCATGTTCGCGCTCGGGATCTTCATGTTCAGCTCGATTCGGGGGTACGTCGGCGACCTGTTCGCCTTCCTGGTCGGAAACGTGTTGGCGATCAGCCCGACCGACCTGGTGGCCCTCGTCATCCTCGCCTCGGTCACCCTCGTTCTCATTGCGATCCTGTGGAAGGAACTGCTCTACGCGACGTTCGATCCGCTGGGTGCCGCGGCATCCGGTCTGCGGGTGGAGCTGCTCGAATACCTGTTCCTCGCACTCGTGGCCCTCACGATCGTGATCAGCCTCCAGGCGGTGGGCATCATCCTCGTGGTGGCCATGCTCGTGACCCCGGCGGCGGCGGCACAGCTGCTCACCGTCAGGTTCGGTCGACTGGTGCTGGTCGCTGTCGCCATCAGCGTCGCCTCGTCCATCGTCGGCCTCTACCTGAGCTTCTGGCTGGACGTGGCCAGCGGAGCGACGATCGTGCTGACCCAGTCGGCCGCATTCGTGGTCGCCTTGTTCGTCGGGCCTCGTCGCGGATTGCTGGCGCGACGAGCACCTGTCCCGACTGCCACGGCGGCCGCCGAGTGACCGCCGCCACCGCCAGCCGACTGCGCCGCGCCGGCCAGCGGGTCACGACGCAGCGGCTCGCCGTCGCGAACGCGCTCGCCGCGTCGCCCCGCCAGGTGACGGCCCAGGAGCTCTGGGAGCGGATGCGGCCGCGCCACCGCCAGCTCGGCCGGGCGACCGTGTTCCGGACGCTCGAGGCCCTGTCCGAGGCCGGGCTGGCTCGCCGGCTCGAGCGGGATGGCCACGTCTACGCCTACGTCGCCTGCCGGCCGGCCCACCATCATCACCTGGCCTGCCGGGTCTGCGGCACGGTCGAGGAGGTCGGGGAGGAGCTGGTCGCCGACATCAGCCGCCGGGCGCGGCGCGAGCTCGGGTTCGAGATCGAGGACGCCCGGCTCGACTTCTACGGCGTCTGCCGCCGCTGCGCGGCGGGCGAGGCGGCGCCGGGGGCCTGAGGCCCGGGCCGCCGGCTGCTAGCCGGTGACCGGGACCGCGACCCGTTCGGTGCGCGGAGTGTCCTGGTCGAGGGTTCCGTCGCTGTCCCCGTCTCGCCCCGGGTCGCCGTCACCCGGGCGGCCGGGGTGGCGCGGGGCGCGGGGCTTGCGTTTCGCATAGCCGGTCGGGTGCGACAGCTTCCAGGCCCACGCGTCAGCGAGCATCTGCTCGAGCGAGGACTCGCGCGGGGACCAGCCCAGGTCGCGGCGCGCCCGGCGCGACGAGGCGACGAGTCGCGGTGGGTCGCCCACCCGGCGCTTGACGACGCGCGCCGGGATCGCGCGACCGGTCACCTTGCGGGCCGCCTCGATCACCTCGCGGACGCTGAACCCCGCCGCGGAGCCGAGGTTGTAGACCTCGAACGACGGCTCCGCCTCGCCGGTCGCCTCGAGGGCGAGCAGATGAGCGGTGGCCAGGTCGCGGACGTGGATGAAGTCCCGGATGCACGTCCCGTCGGGCGTGTTGTAGTCCTGGCCGAAGATCCGCACGTCGGGGAGCTCCCCGGCCGCGACCTTGAGGATCAGCGGGATGATGTGGGTCTCCGGGTCGTGGTCCTCGCCGTTGCGCTCGGTCGCGCCGGCCACGTTGAAGTACCGCAGGCTGATGGCCCGGAAGCCATGGCAGGCGGCGTACCAGCGCATCGCGCCCTCGAAGGCGAGCTTCGTCTCGCCGTAGGGGTTGATCGGCTCGGTCCGGTCGGCCTCCGCGATCGGCACCCGCTTCGGCTCACCGTAGACCGCCGCCGTGGAGCTGAACACGATCCGCGGGACGCGCCGCTCGCGAAGGGCCTCGAGGAGCTTCACGCCGTTCGACACGTTCTCGCGGTAGTAGAGCTCGGGATGCTCCATCGACTCGCTGACCAGCGAGCGGGCGGCGCAGTGGAGTACGGCCTGGATCCGATGCTCGCGGAGGACGCGCTCGACGCGGTTCTGGTCGCTCAGGCTGCCGACGACGAGCCGGACCCCGCGGACGACCGCATCGCGATGTCCGGTCTTCAGGTTGTCGTAGACGGTGACGTCATGGCCGGCGTCGAGGAAGGTCTCGACGCTTGTCGAGCCCACATAGCCGGCACCACCAACGACCAGGATCCGCACGCAGCCGACCTACGCGACAGACCGACGTGACCGATGGACGGGCGGGCAAGCCCGTCGGGCACTGACGCTCATGCGGGGAAAGGTTCCTCCGATGGGTCCGGCCGCCGATTGTAGCAGCGGCCTCCGCTCGCTCCGAGCGTGCGAGCCGAGGGAATGGTGCGTCCGCGCACCATCCCGCAGCGCGTCAGTCGGCGGCGGCCGCTTCGCGCGCGATCCCGAGCAGGGTGTCGCGCTGGTTGCGCGCCGGGTCGTCGAGGACGGCCTGGAGCAGGACGTCGAGCAGGCGGCCGATCTCGGGCCCGGGCTCGAGGGCGAGCTCGCGCATGAGGTCCTCGCCATCGACGGCGAGGCCGGTGACGGTCAGGACGGCCGAGTCGGACAGGGTGGCCACCCGGGCCTCGAGCTCGGCCGCGGCCGCATCCCGGGCCTCGGGCCCGGCCGACGCGGCGGTATCGGCTCGGCGCAGGGCAAACAGGTCGGCCATCGGCCTGCCGGGCCCGACCCGGCCGATGAAGCGGCGCACGGCGGCATCGGACCAGTCGGAGGTGTACAGGATCATGTGGTGGCGGATCAGGTGGGTGGCCCGCTCGATGTCCGCCCGCGGCAGGGCCAGCGCCTCGAGCCGCGCTCGGGCGAGGTCGGCGCCAGCCGTCTCGTGACCGATGAAGTGGCCGCCCGAGGCGGTGGGCGCCTTGCCGACGTCGTGCAGCAGCCCCGTCAGGCGGAGCAGTGGGTCACCGGCCGGCAGCGCATCGGCGGTGCGCAGGGAATGGTCCAGGGCGTCGCCACCGAGCAGCTTGCCCTGCTCCACGCCCCGCAGGGCGGCCAGCTCGGGGAGGATGACGGCCAGGATCCCGAGTCGCTCCATGAGCGCGAAGGCACTCGCCACCGGGCCGTTCCATGCCAGGAGGCGCAGCAGCTCGTCCCGGATCCGCTCACCACTGAGCCGGCCCACGGCGGGAGCCATCCGCGCCATCGCCGCCTCGGTGTCGGGGTCGAGGCTGAGGCCCAGTGTCGTCACGAACCGCACGCCCCGGAGCAGGCGCAGCGCGTCCTCGCTGAATCGGCGCTCAGGGTCGCCCACCGCGCGCAGCACCCCGACCGCCAGGTCGTCGCGGCCCCCGAATGGGTCGACCACGTGCCCGCGACCGGTTGCGAGGTCGTCGGGGACCCAGGCCATGGCGTTGATCGTGAAGTCGCGGCGCTGGAGGTCATCGGCCAGCTCGGTGGCCCAGGTCACCGCGTCTGGCCGGCGGGCATCGGTGTAGCTCGACTCGGATCGGTAGGTCGTGGCCTCGACCTCGAGCGCCTCGAAGCGGATCGTGACCGTGCCGAAGACGTTCGTCCAGGTCGTGTGCGGGAAGAGGCTGTCGACCGTCTCCGGCGGGGCGTCGGTGGCGACGTCCCAGTCGTCGGGCTGGATCCCGCGGACAAGGTCGCGGACGCAGCCGCCGACCAGCGCGGCCTCGTGGCCGGCGGCGGTGAGGACTCCCAGGACGGTGGCGACGTCCGCGGGGAGCGTCAGCTCCCCGAGGTCCTCCTTCAGCTCCGTGAGGGCTCGTCCACGAACAGGAACGTCCGCCACGCGTCGTTCCGCTCATCGGTCAGGTACGAGCCGTACAGGTAGCGCGCGTCGGCGCGTGGAGCGCGTGGCTCACGGCGGAGAGCCATCCGCGACTCGGCCAGCGTCTTCGAGCCCTTCCGGTGGTTGCAGCGGCGACAGGCGGCGACCAGGTTCTCCCACTCGTGCTTCCCACCACGGTGGCGTGGGACGACGTGGTCGATCGTCAGGTCGTGGGTCGCCGTCCCGCAGTACTGGCAGGTGTGGCGGTCCCGAGCGAAGACCTCGCGGCGGCTGAGCTTGACCCGCGGCTGGGGTCGGCGGACGAGGTAGACGAGGCGGATCACGGAGGGCGCCTCGTAGGCACGGGTCGGGGTGTGGATGACCTGGTGGTTGCGGGCGATCAGCTCCGCCTTCTCCGCCCCGAGCAGCCGAAACGCCCGCCTGATGTCGCAGACGTTGAGGGCTTCGTAGTTCTGATTGAGGACCAGGACCGGTGCGTTGATCAATCTCCCGCCTCCGTGGCCGCGATCATAGCCGAGCGTACAATGCGGGCCTCATGACGACTACCGAGCAGCCACCCACCACCTCGACCTGGGCGACCAAGGTCGGTCTTGCCCGCATGCTCGCCGGCGGGGTGATCATGGACGTCGTCACGGCCGATCACGCCCGGATCGCCGAGGAGGCCGGCGCGGTCGCGGTGATGGCCCTCGAGCGGGTCCCGTCCGACATCCGCAAGCACGGCGGCGTGGCCCGGATGAGCGATCCCAAGCTGATCGAGGAGATCAAGCAGGCGACGACGATCCCGGTCATGGCCAAGTGCCGGATCGGGCACTTCGTCGAGGCCCAGATCCTCCAGTCGCTCGAGGTCGACTACATCGACGAGTCCGAGGTCCTCACCCCCGCCGACGAGGCGCACCACATCGACAAGCACCAGTTCGCGGTCCCCTTCGTGTGCGGCTGCCGCGACCTCGGGGAGGCGCTGCGCCGGATCGGCGAGGGGGCGGCCATGATCCGGACCAAGGGCGAGGCCGGCACCGGGAACATCGTCGAGGCCGTCCGCCACATGCGGGCCGTCCGCTCCGGCATCGCCCAGCTCCGCTCGATGCGCGAAGACGAGCTGTTCAGCGCCGCCAAGGAGCTGCGCGCCCCGGTCGACGTCGTTCGCCAGGTCCACGACCTCGGCGAGCTGCCGGTCCCGAACTTCTCGGCCGGCGGGGTGGCGACCCCGGCCGACGCGGCCCTCATGCGCCAGCTCGGCGCGGAGGCGGTGTTCGTCGGGAGCGGGATTTTCAAGTCCGAGAGTCCCGAGAAGTTCGCCAAGGCGATCGTCAAGGCCACGACCCACTACGACAACCCGGAGATCCTGGCGGAGGTCAGCGCGGGTCTCGGCGAGCCGATGCGCGGCCTGGAGCTGACCGAGATTCCCGACCAGGAGCGTCTGGCCGTCCGGGGTTGGTAGACCGAGCGCGCCGGCCGCGGGTCGGCATCCTGGCGGTCCAGGGCGACGTGGCCGAGCACGCCGCGGCCCTGCGCGAGGCCGGCGCCGAGCCCGTTTCGGTGCGCCTCCCCCGGGACCTGGCCGGGCTCGAGGCCCTGATCCTGCCCGGCGGCGAGAGTACGGCCATGCGCCGGCTGATCGACGCCTACGGCCTGGCCGAGCCGATCCTGAGCCTGGCGGCATCGGGTGCGCCGATGTGGGGCACCTGCGCCGGGATGATCCTCCTCGCCCGCCGGATCGCGGACGGCGACCAGTCGATCCTCCCGCTGCTCGACATCGAGGTTCGCCGCAACGCCTACGGCCGCCAGCTCGACTCGTTCGAGGCCGATCTCGACGTGCCGACCCTCGGTGACGAGCCGCTCCACGCGGTCTTCATCCGGGCCCCGGTCGTCACCGACGTCGGGCCCGGAGTCGAGGTCCTCGCCACCGATCCGATGGGCCGCGTCGTGGCGGTCCGCGAGGGACGGCTGCTGGCCACCGCCTTCCATCCCGAGCTCACCGGCGACCGCCGCTTCCACCGCGCCCTGGTCCAGATGATCGGCACCGAGGTGCCGGCATGACGAGCGTGGTCAACGGGATCGGCGAGGTCCGCACCGCCCGGCTGACCGACCGCCAGGCGCTGGCCGACCTGTCGGGCAGCGTCCACGCCGCCGAGGACGCCTACCGGCGCAGCCTTGGCGTGCCCGCCCCGACGGGCAACGGCGGCATCGCGCTGTCGACCCTGATCCCGTCCTGGCTGCCGCTTCGGCCGGCATCGGTTCACCTGGTGGCCGAGGCCGACGGCGAGCTGATCGGCTCGTGTCGGGCGATCACCGAGCCCCACCGCGAGGACTGGGTGATCATCGAGCTGGACGCGGCCGAAGGACCGATGGCCGGCGAGGTCCGCTGGGCGCTGCTCGAGGAGCTGATCGAGGAGGGCGCCAAGCGAAACGTGGCGCGCTACCACGTCGCCTGCGCCGACGTGCACGAGAACCTGACGCTCTTCGGGATGGCCGGCTTCATGGCCTACGCCCAGGAGGAGATCCTGTACCGCGCGCCGGAGGTCCCCGGACGCCGGGGCGGTGGCTTCCTCCGACGGCGACGCCGGGCGGCGGCCCGGAAGGGCGTGACCCCGTCCGAGATCACACTCCAGCCAGCCGGCGCGCCCGACGCGTGGCACCTGTTCGATCTGTGGAGCCACTGCACGCCGCCGGCCATCGCCCGGATCGAGGACTACCACGCCGCCGACTGGGAGTCGGTGGCCCACGAGGCCATCGTTCCCCGATCGAGCCTGAACCCGATCCTCCACTTCGGCGCGGTCAGCGCCTGGCTGGCCTCGGCTGACCAGCGGGCTGCGGGGTTCGTCCAGCACGGGGCCAGCAAGGTCGGCCCGCACTACCTCCGCTTCCTGATCCGTGACGGCACCGACGGGGAGGCGCTCCTCGCGGCGGTCCTGGGGCGACTCCCGGCGGACGCGATGGCCGCCGGGATCCTCGCCCCGGTGCGAACATACGAGGCGGCGGGGCTGGGCGCGGCGGCGAACGTCGGGTTCGTGCCGGTCGGGCGGGTGACCCTGCTCGTTCGCGAGGTCCGGGCCACGGTCCGCCAGCCGGCGCTCGTGCCGGCCGTCAATTGAGCGTGCGCCGGAGCGTGGAGGAGCGCGTGGCCCACCTGGAATCGACCGATGACCTCGACGACCTGCTGGAGGCGCTGCCGCCGGAGGTCGTCGCCCGCGTGCGCGAACTCGGGTCGCGGGAGGACCTGCTCGAGATCGTGCTCGACCTCGGCCGCCGTCCGGAGGCCCGCTTCACGCATACCGAGGAGGTCCTCCTCGACCGCGAGGTGACCGAGTCCGACATCGGCTTCGTCGTCGACCACATCGGCGCCTTCGGCGACGACAACCGGGCCGGGATCGAGCGCACCCTGCATCGGATCAGCGCCATCCGGAACCGCGCTGGCAAGGTGGTGGGCCTGACCTGCCGAATCGGGCGGGCGGTGTTCGGGACGATCGACATCATCCGGGACATCGCCGAGTCGGGGCAGAGCATCCTCATCCTCGGCCGGCCAGGGGTCGGCAAGACGACGATGCTCCGCGAGGTCGCCCGCGTCCTCGCCGACGACCTCGGCAAGCGGGTGGTCGTGGTCGATACCAGCAACGAGATCGCCGGCGATGGGGACATCCCGCACCCCGGCATCGGCGACGCGCGGCGGATGCAGGTCCGGACCCCGACCGAGCAGCACGCGGTGATGATCGAGGCGGTCGAGAACCACATGCCCGAGGTCATCGTTATCGACGAGATCGGGACCGAGCTCGAGGCTGGTGCCGCGCGCACGATCGCGGAACGCGGCGTCCAGCTGGTGGGCACCGCCCACGGCAACACGCTCGACAACCTGATGCTGAACCCGACCCTGTCGGACCTGATCGGCGGCATCCAGACCGTCACCCT
>DATBLJ010000006.1:0-18896 GCA_036555375.1 Candidatus Limnocylindria bacterium | reverse complement strand
TCCCACGGCTGGGGTCTGGTCGGCGGTTGCCCGCCGGATCAGCTGGTCGTGGGCATAGATCTCCCATCGTTTCGCGGGGAGCTGACGAATCGGGTCATGAAGACACGTCTCCTCGTTCGACAACGGGAACTGGTGGCAGGTGGCGGCTACACCCGGCGCTGGGAACGCCCGCGGAGTCTACGGGCGCGCCTCGGCCGGTGTCAACAAAACCCGCCGCCGAGCGTCATTCGGGTAGGTCGAAGTCGAACCGGAGGGTGTCCACGAGGTCGCCGGCGGTGATCGTGAACTCGACGTACCACTCCCCGCCCATCTGGAACTCCATCCCCTCGACGAGGTAGTCGCCGTCGCCGAGGTAGTCGCGGATCAGCGGCTGGGAGCCGAGCCCATGGCCATGGGCCGGCATGTCGCCGACGACGGTGACCGTCGCGTTCTCGATGGGTGCGCCTGACGCGTCCTCGATATGGAGAACCCAGTCGTGGAGCTCCCCGATCGGTGGCGGCATGACCGATGGGATCACCGTGCCGTGAATGGCGCCACTGGGCGAGGTCGCCGGCGAGAACAGGGCTGCCGCTGACGCGGAAGCGGATGGTGCGCTCGAGGCGGTACCTGGCCCCGCAGAGGCGCTCGGAGTCTCGCTCGGCTCGGAGGACGATTGGGTACCGGTCCCGGAGCAGGCGGCGAGCAGAACAGCCGCACTCGCGACCAGGAGGGCGTTCTTCATCGGTCTCATGGCGGGTCAGTCCTCCGAAGGGGATGGGAAGTCCGGCATCTGGGCCGGGCCGGTCAGGGTGTGGAGGAAAGCGACGAGCTGGCGGATCTCGGTATCGGTCAGGTCGAGCGGCGCGAGCTCGGAATGGCCCTCCTCGGCCGCCGGAGCGGCGCTGTAGTGGGCGAGCACCTCCTCGAGGGTCGCGAACTGTCCAGCGTCCATGTACGGCGCGGTGAGGGCCACGTTGCGGAGGGTCGGCACCTTGAACATGCCGTCCAGACCCGCGTCGTCGATCCGCAGGAACTCGAGATGCGGACAGTCGGGTGGCTGGGCGTCGCTCCACCGGCTCCGGCAGTTGAACTCGTCGTCCAGCACGAGGTGGGCACCGGCCGCGCGCCCGGTGTCCTGCGCGGCACCCGGCACGCGGGGGACCCCGGTGTTGTGGAACTCCCCGCTGCTGAAGCGCGGCCCGCTGTGGCAGCTGGTGCAGCCGGCGCGGCCGATGAACAGCCCCAGGCCGGCCACCTCGTCGGCCGTCAGCTGGCCGCCGCCGGTCGGATCTCCGCCCACGACGGCGTCGGCGTAGTCGTCGAATCGCGACCGCGTCGGGTTGAGCTCGCGTTCGAAGGCCGCGATCGCCTTGCCCATGTTCACGAACACCTCGGTAACCGCGTCGCGGTCGGCGGGTTCCATGGCGTCCCAGGCGGCGACCGCGTCGGCGTCGCCGTGCGGCCCTGCCTGGGCCGGGAAGCGGGCCGGGTCCGATAGGTCCGGCAGCCGCCCGAAGACCGCCTCGTACGGCTCGTGGTAGTGCTCGGCGACCAGGTGGGCGTACATCGTCCGGGTCCCGCCGTGCTCGACGAGGCTCTCGAGTGGGGCGAGCGCCTGCGCCCACTGGCTGTCCTTCCGGCCGTCCCAGAACAGCCACTGGTCGTACGCGGTGCCGACCACGGTCATCGTCTTGCGCGGCATCTGGCCGACGCCCTGGCCGGTCCGGAGGCCGTCGGTGAACGACCGCTCGGGAAGATGGCACGTCCCACAGGCCACCGAGCCGTTCGAGCTGAACCGGGTGTCGAAGAACAGGTCGTGTCCCAGGGCGGCAGCGGCCGGATCGTCGGCGACCCGGTTCGTCGGATCGGACGGCACCGCGCCGAGCGCGCTCAGCGAGAGCGAACGGAGCGTGGCGAGCTCGTCCTCGCTGTACGCCGGAGCCGGCGGCGGACGCGGGCGCGAATCGATGACCGCCAGGGAGATCACGATCAGGCCGATGACGGCAATGCCGCCTACGAGCACCACATGCCGGTTCGTCCGCACACCCGGTCTACCGTTCGGGCGGCGCTTCCGTTCCACTTCCTGGGTCGGCCGGCCCCCCGCGTCGTGACCTTCGGCCTTTGAGCCAGGTCTCGCGGCTGCGAGAATGGGGGCTGAAATCGGAAGGAGGCGCAGCGGGCCATGCGACGTGTCTCACGCGGAGCGGTGTTCTGGGGATCGGCGCTCGTCACGGCCGGTCTCGTCATCCTCGCCATCCAGCAGGGCTTCATCGACGAGGCCCTGCTGAGTGACATCGGCCAGTGGTGGCCCCTGCTCCTGATCGGCGCCGGCGTGGCGATCGTCTTCGCCGGGGTGCTTGGCGTGGTCGCGGTGGCCCTGTCGGGGATCCTGCTCGGATTGCTCGTCGGCGGCCTGATCAGCGGCTCGGCCAACCTGGCAGTCGGCTGCGCGTCGGCCGATGCCGGTCCGCTGACCGATGTGTCGGACGGCTCGTTCGTCGGCGATGCCCCCCAGGTCACGTTCGACCTGAACTGCGTCACCCTGGACGTGGTCGGCCATGACGGAGACGCCTGGACCGTCGAGGCCGACGAGTCGGCCGCGAACGGGCTCGAGCTCACCTCCGACGACAACCTCCTCGAGCTCCGCAACGAGGACGACGTCAGCGTCGGCATCGAGGATCGCGGACTGGTGTCCGTCGTGATCCCGCGCAATGCCGCGGCCAGCATCGGCATGTCGATGAACGCCGGCGAGGTCCACTTCGACCTGAGCGACGGCTCGTGGAGCCAGCTCGACCTGACCGGCAACGCGATGGCCATGGAGGTCGACCTGTCGGGCGCCGAAGCGGCCGATGTCGCCGTCTCGATGAACGCCGGCTCCGTGAAGCTCCAGCTGTCCGAGGACTCCGACATCGGCTCCCCGATCCAGCTGAGCGCCAACGCCGGCTCGTACGAAGTCTGCGCGCCGGATGACCTGGGCCTGGCGATCACGATCAGCGCGAACGTGGCGGTCGGCCACAACCTCGACGAGGCGGGCCTGAACGAGGACGGCGACACCTGGCGGACGGACGGTTACGCCGATGCCGACCAGCAGGTCGAGATCACGTTCAGCGGCAACGCCGCGTCCTTCAGCCTGAACCCGGAGGAGGGGTGCTCATGAACCGCCGGCTGTATCGGTCCGCGTCCGATCGGAAGATAGGCGGGGTTGCTGCCGGGACGGCGGCCTACTTCGATATCGACGTCTCGGTCAGCCGGGTGATCTGGCTCCTGCTGGCGATCTTCACCGGGGGGACGTTCGTCATCGTGTACCTCGTGATGTGGGCGATCGTGCCGGAGGAGCCGTGGACGCCTCCGCTTGGCACGGCACAAACCGCGGAGGCACCGGCTCCATCCGAGGGCGCCGATGGCGAGGCGTCATCTGGTGCGGCTGCGGCCGCGCCTCCGGCTCAGGCGACCACGTCCTGGACATCGACCAGCAGGGTCGACAGCGGGCCGGGGCCGCACGTCATCTTCGGAGTGATCCTGATCCTGATCGGCGGGTGGTTCCTCGCGCAGCAGTTCCTACCCTGGCTGAACTTCGGGACCCTCTGGCCGATCGGCCTCGTCGTCATCGGCCTGGTCATCCTGCTCGCCGCTCTCCGCCGCAGGAGCTGACGGCTCGGGGGGAGCTTCCGGCTCCGGCGTCTCGTCGAGCTCGGCCTCGTCGGCCGAATCGGATCCCGCATCGGCCCCTTCGTCAGAGCCGTCCAGCCCGGACAGCCGGCCCTGGAGCATCTCGCGGCCGAACGAGGCGAACGCGGCCGAACCCACCGAGAGGAGCGTCGCGACCATCAGCACGATCGGGTTGTCGCTGATGAGGGGTGGCCGCTCCCCCTGGGGCGGCGAGGGGAATTGGAAGGCGTAATTCCACGGCGGCAGGGCGCGGGCGGCGTTGATGTACCAGTCCGGCATCGCGAGCGCCGAGTTCAGCGGGTAGATCAGCAGCCCCGTCAACCCCACCGCGACGAGGAACGCGATCCCGTAGTCCCGCAATGACCGGTCGCGGAGAATTTCGTCGAGCACGTACGCGACGGCGATGAACCCGAAGATGACCGCGGTCAGGTAGTGGTACTGGAAGGTCGCCCGCTCCACCCGGGCCCACGGCACGAACTGGAAGGCAAAGGCCGCGGCCACCAGGAGGAGCGCCCAGGAGCGGCGACGCCAGGCCAGCAGCAGGCAGGCCAGGACGGCTGGGACGCTGGCCCAGAACAGGGCCGGGTTGCCGCCGTTGTAGGTCACCGCGATCAGGTTGAAGTCGAAGGAGTGGCTGTAGAACCAGACCGGCTTCAGGTCGAGCGGCCAGCTCCACCACGGCGAGGACGCGGCATGGCCGGCCTGGAGCCCGAAGTGGTAGTTGAACATCTGGGCGTGGAGCTCATCGAGCGTCCACCCGTAACCCACCCCGCCGTCCGGGATGGCGATGCCGTGCCCGATGTTCAGCCACGGGATGTAGGTCGCGACGTAGGCCGCCACCGGGATCACGACCAGGCAGCAGAAGATCCACGGCCAGGCGAAGCCGCCCATCTCGGCCGGTGAGAACCAGCGCGCGTCGGAGCCGCGGACCCGGATGCTCCGGATGCCGCGGATGACGACCAGGACCGCGGTGATCCCGAGCGCCAGGGCCGCCGGCCACCACGCCTCGATCCCGCGGAACAGGACCCCGAAGCCGAGCTCGATCAACCCACCCGGCGTCCGACAGCCAGCCTCCCCGCAGTCGAGGGTCTGATAGCCGATGACGAAGGCGAGCCCGATGGCGCCGATCACGATCGCCGAGGCCGGCACCGCCCACAGCTCGGACCCCTCCAGCCGGACCGGCCGGACCCACGCCACGGCCAGGCCGATCACGAGTGCGCCGAGCATGATCAGGGTGAACGGCCAGGGCGCTTCCCAGCCCACGGCGACCGCGGCGAAGCCAGTGGCGGCGATGACCAGGAACCGGCCGAGCTGCGAGCGGAGCAGGACAAGGAACCACAGGCCGATGAGCGCGTACCAGCCCACCCACTTCGAGGCGGCAGCCAGGCCGATCAGGATCCCGACCAGTGGCAGCACCCACCAGGCGCTGCGTTGCCAGCGGCCGCCCCAGATCGGCCAGAACAGCGCATAGCCGGCGGCGATGAAGAACGCGACGAAGATGTCGTTCATCGCGATCCGGCTCATCGCGAAGCTCATCAGGTCGATCGCGACGAAGACGCCGGCCAGGATCGCGATCGAGCGCCGTCGGAACAGCATCGCGGTCAGCAGGTAGATCAGGCCGGCCAGCAGCGAGCCGAAGATCGTGGCCGCGAACCGCCAGGCGAAGGCGTTCTGGCTGATGTCGATCCGGGTCAGCAGGCTGGCGCCATCGGTCTCGGAGGCGACGATCAGCTGGCCGTGGTCATCGGCCTGGGAGGTGTCGCTGACGTCGAAGCCCAGCGTGGCGGGCGTGCCGCTGATCGCAACCGTGTCGTAGACGCCATAGCCCGACCGGCTGTCGCCGTGGGGCTCGATGACCCACACCGCCCCCTCCCCGGCGACGTAGACGAGGTTCGCCACCGGGTCCCAGCCGATCGCCGTGGCAGGACCGGGGAGTGGCACCGTGTCGTCGGGGACGATGGCCCCGCCCTTGTAGATCGCGATCCCGCCGTCGACCCGTGGGTGCTCGTCGCTCGGGGCGAGCGGGCCGACCGGGACCCAGATCAGCTGGCTCGTGCCACGCCCGCTCGTCATCAGCGGACCCAGCGGATCGGAGGGCGGGGTCTGGCTGGACGTCGTCTCGAGATTGGCCGCCTCGAGGGTGCGGAGCATGCCGGCGTCCAGCTCGAGGACGATGACCCGGGCAGTGACCGGCGTATCGCCGGCGACCGCGCTGACGTAGGCCACCGCGTCGACCGTGATCTCCCGACGCGCCATCTCGACCCCGGTCGTTCGCTCGAAGATCGCCACCTCGTCCGGGCCGCGGACGACGAGGACCGCGTCGGTATCGGGCGAGACGACCTGCAGGACGCCGTCCATCCCGGTCTGGATCGGATCGCCGGCGTCCGGCGGCGCGCGGGGCGCCTCCTGGGTGGTCATGAACGCGTCCAGGCTCCAGGTCGCGATGTCGCCGCTCGTGCGCAGTCCGGCCAGGAGCCGGCTGCCGTCGGGGTCGAATGCCAGGCTCGTCACCGCGTCTGTCGCGTCCCAGCCGGCAAGGAGCTCTCCGGAGGTCGCATCGCGGGCCTCGATCCGGCGCGTGCCGTCCGAGGTGAAGACGACCGAACGGGGCCAGCCGAGCAGCGTCCGCTGGGACGCCACGGCCATGGTCGTCACGGGCGTGTCCACGTCGATCGTGCCCGCCACTCGGTTCGGGTCGGCCACCACGATCCCCGCCGCGATGAGGTACTTGGCCAGCATCGGGTGGGTCCACTCGTACGGATCCCGGGTCCAGCCGTGCTCCCAATCGGACAGGAAGTCGGCCGCCGTCCGAGCGTGGTAGACCTCGTCGAAGATCATCGAGCGCGGCAGGTCGAGGCGCCAGATCCGGAACACGAGGGCCAGGGCCACGATCCCGGCGAACAGCGCCCAGTCCCACCGGTCCAGGCGGCGAGACGGTTCGCGGTCGGACTCGCGAACCGGGTCCTGGCGGAACCAGCGCAGGACCATCCGCCCGCGCGCCTTGCGGACCGCGCTGGTGGCCGCGACCGCCTCGGCATCCGGTTCCGCCTTGGGGACGTCGGACCGGCGCCCGAAGGCCAGCCACACGATCCAGCCGAGCAGCACCAGCGAGCCCAGCGAGAGGAGCCACACTCCCCACTGGCTGAAGAAGGTCGCCGCCAAGAGCGGATCGCGGACCATCGGCGCGCCACCGAGGCCTGGGTTCATCGGCGGCTCGCCGGCCCAGCTCCAGTCGGCGGTGTAGACCCAGTAGATGTTCAGGAAGAACAGGGCCGACAGGGCGACGTAGGCGGCCGCCCAGCGGGCCGCGGTGCCGACCAGCGGGGCGGCGAGAGCCAGCGCCGGGAAGAGGTACCGCTCGTGGACCCGCGTCGGCAGGGCGAAGAACGCGACCGCCATCGTCAGCGAGCCCGTGAGCAGGCCGGTCATGTCGTCGCGGCGGGCGATCGAGACCAGGGCGAGAACGGCGGCGAACGCGAACAGGCCGATGCCGAGCATCGCCATCGTCACGCTCAGGCCGCCGATCGTGAAGGCGACCGTCTGGTCGCTCCCCCATTGCTGGACGTCCCAGATCCCAGTGGCCGGGTTGCGCCAGAAGTTCAGGGCGTTGATCGACAGGCCCTGGTAGGTCTGGGTCGCGGCGAGGAACTTGTCGATGATCCCGGTCGTCGGGTCGCCGGTTGGCAGGATCCGCATCCCGAACGGGAACAGGATGATGACCATCGTCCCGAAGCTGACCGCCAGCGAGCTGAGGATCCGGACCGGGTCGGGCCGCAGGGCGAGCGCCGGGTCCGAGGAACGACCGAACAGGTGCCGCTTGAGGCCCACCACCAGGACGATCGGGATCAGCCAGGCGAACTGGAACTTGACCAGGGCCACCAGGACGGCCGCCGCCCCGGCGGCCTCGGTCCAGCCACGACCCAGGAAGTAGAGCCCGGCCAGGATGACGAACGCGCCCACCGCGTCCATCTGCCCCCACACCGCCGAGTTGAAGATCGTGCCCGGGTTGAAGAGGTAGACCGCGGCTCCGATCAGCCCGATCCGGGCCCCGGAGCCGAGCCAGCGGCCGACCGGCGCCTCGCCGAGGAACCGAACCGAGATGAGGTAGATCAGCCAGGCGACGCCGATGTCGCCGACGATCCCCGGCAGCTTGACGAGGGGCCGGATCAGGGACTGGCCGTTCAGGAAGGGCTCGAAGAATTTCGAGATCTCGCCCAGCCCCCACAGGACGTACATGTACGCCGGCGGGTAGTCCGCGAAGACGCCCGGCTCGTAGAATCCGCCGGGCCCGACATCGGCCATCCGCAGCGCCCAACCGCCAAAGGAGGAGATGTCGTTGCGCAGCCCCGACTGCGGAAGCAGCACGTAGGCGATGAAGATCCGCAGCGCGAAGCCGGCGAGCAGGAGGATGAGGAGCGTGCCGAACGGATCGAGAAGTCGTCGGCGGCTGGCGCTCGGCAAGGCGGCGGTGAGTATATCGTGGGCCCCGTGACAGGTCCGACGGGCGGGCGGCCGGCCCTGACGTTCTTCTTCCCGGCCTACAACGAAGAGCCGAACATCGAGCGCACGGTGGCCCAGGCGCTCGCCGACGTCGGGCCGCTCGTCAGCTCGCTCGAGGTGCTGGCCATCGACGACGGCTCAACCGACCGGACGCCCCAGCTGGCCGATGCGCTGGCCGCGGCCGACAGCCGGGTCCGGGTCGTCCACCAGGCCAACCGCGGCTACGGCGGCGCCCTGAAGGCCGGCTTCGCGAATGCCCGCGGCGAGCTCATCGCGTTCTCGGACGGGGACCTCCAGTTCGACCTTTCCGAGCTCCAGCGCCTGCTCGACCGGATGGCGGACACGACGCGGCCGGTGGACGCGGTCATCGGCTATCGGATCAAGCGGATGGATCCCACCCATCGGCTGATCATCGCGAAGACCTACAACCTGATCGTGTCGGTCCTCTTCGGGCTCCGGGTCCGCGACATCGACTGCGCGATGAAGCTCTTCCGGCGCGGCGTGTTCGATGGGATCCGGCTCGACGCCGAGGGTCCGTTCCTGTCGGCCGAGCTGCTGATCAAGCTCAATGCCCGGGGCGCGAGGATCGACCAGGTCGGGGTCACCCACTACCCGCGCACGGCGGGCGAGAACACGGGTGCCAGCTTCCGGAAGATCCTCCGCACCTTCGGCGACATCTTCCGCCTGCGCTGGAAGCTGTGGACCGATCGGGAGCGGACGCTGGGGAGCCGTCCCCGGGGCTGACCCCCGGAAGGCGAGGGGCTACTCGGTGGGCGGGCGTCCCTCGGGGGGACGGGTCTCGCCGGGGCCAAGGTCGACGTCGAGCGAGTTCACGAACTCGCGGAAGACGGCAAGCTTCTCGTCGTCCTCGCCGCTCAGCTCCCCGTTCGACTCGGGCTCGACCCCGGCCTCATCGAGGACGCGCTCGTCGACGTAGATCGTGGATCCGGTCCGGATGGCGACCGCGATCGCATCCGAGGTCCGGGAGTCGATCTCGGTCTCCCCGCCCTCCGCCGTCTCGAGGTACAGGCGGGCGTGGAACGTCCCCTCGGCGACGTGGGTGACGACGACCCGGCTCAGGTTGCCGTGCACGGCGCCCAGCACCGAGACGAGCAGGTCGTGGGTCAGCGGCCGCTCGGCGCTGATCCCCTGGAGGCGCATCGCGATGGCGTTCGCCTCCGACGGGCCGATCCAGATCGGGAGGTATCGGTCCCGCTCGGTCTCCTTGAGGATGACCACGTGCTGACTGCTCAGAACGTGGACCCGCACGCTCTCCACGACCATTTCGATGAGCTGGGTCACGGCCCCGATTCTAGTGTCTGCTACTCGAGAACGACGCGGACCACCCGGTCGGGGAGCAGGAGGTAGGCCACCGGCGGGCCGTCGGCCACCGACACGACGTCGAGGCCGACCACGTCGTCGAGCAGGCCGGCAGCGTCGCCCCGCCGGGGGGCCATCCACTGGCGGACGAAGGCGCCGTCGGCTCGCTGGAAGGCGAGGATCCGGTCGTTGCCGGCGTCGTACACGAAGAACTGGTCGCGGTCGCCGATGGTGGCCGCATCGAACAGGGTGTAGTTCAGGCCGGCACGCACGGCGGCGTCGGGCGGCCGGTCGAGCGAGAAGTCCTCCTGTGGCACCGGGGTCCCGAAGTTCACCCGGGTCACCGTGGCGCGGTGGAGGAACCACAGGTTGGCATCCGCCCGGAGGTCGCGCGCGTCCGCCGGGTCGAGGTCGGGCGCGCTGGTCAGGAACGACTCGGGCGGATTGGGGAAGGTGACCGGGATGACGGGCTGTGGGGCCCACTTCCACACCGTTCCGCTGGCCCCGTCCACCGCGTACAGGTTGAAGATCTCGAGCGGCGGCCGGTCCTGGAGCGCGGTCAGGAGCCGGCTCCCCGGGTCGAGGGTCTCGACGCCGGCGAGTGGCATCCGGCGCATGACCTGCTCGACGAGGTCCGCGCGCCACGCCTGGCGGTCGTGGTCGACGACGACGACGTCGGTTGCGGCGGTCGCGATCAACCACGGATCGCCGGCCACGCCCCCCTCGAGCTGTTGTCCGGCGCGGTACACCGCCTCGGCGGTGCCGGTGGCGGGGTCGACCCGGATGATCCGGCCACGGCCGGACTCGAGGACCCACAGCGAGCCGTCGCTGGCCGCCACCATCCGCTCGGGGTCGATGTTCGTGAACGCGGTCGCCAGATCGGTGACCGTGGACAGCTCCCGGATGCGGGCCACCGTGTAGAGCGCGTCGACCCGGCCATCCAGCCGAATGCGGAGCGGCTCCAGCGCGGCAGCCGGCACCCCGGCGCCCTCGGCGCGGTCCAGGGCGCGGCCGGCGTCGGCCAGGAGGTCCTTGGCCCGCTCCGGGTCGCGCTCGACGAGGTCCAGGCCGTCGACCCGGGCCTCGACGCTGGCGATCAGCTCCTGGCCCTCGGCGACGGCCTCGCGGGCCACCGCGAGGCGCGGGATGGCCTGGGTGGGGTCCACCGACGGGTAGCTGGCGACCGTGACCCCGGCCGCCAGCAGGCCCGCCACGGCGAGCATCCCGAGGGCGCCGACCCGGCGGCGGCGGCGGGCATCGACCGCCTCGGTCGGCACGACCCGGCTCGGGTAGTCCACCCGCCGCCGGGGCATGAGCGCCATCAGTCGCCCGGTCCACACGTCGAGCGAGCTGCCGACCCGCGACTGGGCGTGGTCGACGGCGCGGTCCGCCCGGCGAAGCGCCCCGCCCACCGCGTCGGCACCCGGGACCGGACTCCGGTCGGGCAGGCCGGCCAGCGGGTCGGCGGGGCGGACGGGCTCGAGCCGATGGGTCGCCGTGGTCAGCGAGATCGCGTTCAGCTCGAAGGTGATCAGCCCGTCCGAGCCGGTTCCTCCCCGCTCCAGGAACGTCTCGTGGAGCTCGCGCGCGGCGGGGGCAGGGCGCAGGCGGAGGAGCGCGGACCGCATGTCCTCGGCCCCCACGACCTCGGCCAGGTTCCGGGAGACCAATGCCAGCCGGTCGCCGTGGGCCAGCTCCCCGGACCAGGTGACCGGATCGATCTCGAGCACCTCACCGAGCGACTCCGCCACGCGGCGTCGACCGTCGTCCTCGTCCTCGGCGGCGTGGGGCGGCGGGAGCTCGTAGATCCGCTCGCCGCGGACGATGATCGCGCCGGCCGGCCCGATCTTCGCGACATGGAGCTCGGCACCGCGGATCGCCGCGGCCACGATGCTGATCTGCGCCCCGCGGCCCAGCCCCGCTCGCCCGCGCGAGTGGAAGAGGCGGCGGTTCGCCTGGGCCAGGGCCCGGGCCAGGGTGTCCATCGGCCCCGCCGACAGGTCGTAGTAGTAGTCGTGCTGGATGGCGTCCAGCACCTGGTCGGCCGCGCGCGCGGTTCCCGAACCGGGGTTCGTCAGCTGGGCGAGCAGGTACAGGCTGCCCTTGGTCCGGACCGGCGCGCCGACGGTCGGCTCGTTGACCCGCACCAGGTCGCGCCCGTCGGCGGTCCGCGCCGCTTCAGGCACGAACCCAACTTTTGTCGCCAGGCGCTGGCTCAATCCGGCCCTTCCTCGGGGTCCGGGCCGCGTCCGCCGGGTCGCACCGCAACGGTGATCGAGCGCAGCAGGTAGATCGCGCCGGGGCGGCCGCGCTGCCGCTCGTTCACCGCGCGGACGAGCTGGTCGCCGCGCAGCTTGAGCTCGGCGGCGAGCATCGGCTCGGAGGCGGTCACCGCGCCCACCCCGTTGCTGACGGTGACCAGGCGGCTCCACATCCCTTCGGGCGCGAGCCCGGCGTCTCCGACCGCCTCCTGCCACGCCAGGCGGGCCTGGGCCAGGGCCAGCTGATCGGCCGCGCCCGGCCCGACGCACTGGAGAAGGGCGCGCTGGACCGCGCTAGCCGCCTCCTCGGTGCTGATCCGCCCGGCCACGCCGTGCCTCCGCTCAGGCGACGCGCGAGGCGAGCGCCAGCCGCCCCTCGCCCACGGTCCACACCGGGACGCGATGGCGGTGGCGGGCGGCGAGCAGGCCGGGATCGGTGATCGTGACCAGGACCTGGCCCCGCTGGCGCAGCAGGTCGAGTGCGCGTTCCGAGCGCTCGGGGTCGAGCTCGCTGAACACGTCGTCGAGCAGGACGATGGGAGTCGGACCGCCTGCCTCGGCCAGGAGGTCGGTCTCGGCCAGCTTGAGGGCCACGATGATCGTCCGCTGCTGGCCTCGGCTGGCGTGGGCTGCCACCGGCACCCCGCCCAGGGTGACCCCAATGTCGTCGCGCTGCGGGCCGACCAGCGACATCCCGTTCCAGATCTCCTTCTGGCGGACGTCCTCGAGCCGGCGCCGGATGGCGGCCGCCAGCCGCTCCGGATCGGTGCGGGCCGGGTCGTTCGGCGCAAGCGATCGGTCGGGCCAGGCGTCCTTCAGGGCGTCGAGGTAGGCCAGCTCGACCCGGTCGTCGCGCTCGTCGTCGGGCGCCACCGCGTCGTGGAGCGGGCCGATTCGGGCGGCGAGGTCGGCCACCAGCGCCAGCCGCGCGGCGGTGACCCGGCCCCCGATCACGGCGAGCTGCTCGTCCCAGACCCCGAGCCCGGTGGGGTCCGCCTCCTCGGCACGGATCGCGCGGAGGAGGGCGTTGCGCTGGGCGAGCACCCGCCCGAGGTCGGCCAGGTCGCGCGCGGTGCCCCGCGACCGCTGGCCGAGGATCGCGTCGAGGAAGCGGCGTCGTTCCGATGGCGCCCCGACCAGCAGCAGCATCTCCTCGGGACGGAACAGGACGGCCCGTGCCGTGTCCGCCATCGATGCCTGGCGTCGGGCGACGCCGTTCACCGTCAGGCGGCGCCGAAGCCCGGCCGGCGGCTCGGCGCCGGGCAGGACGACCTCGATCCGCTCCGGGTCCGCCCCGTCCTCGGCCACGTCCAGGGTGACCCGGGCAAAGGGCGCACCGTGGGCGACCAGGTCGGCATCGGTCGTCGTCCGGTGCGAGCGCCCGGACACGGCGATCCAGATCGACTCGAGGAGGTTCGTCTTGCCGGCCCCGTTGGGCCCGGCGATCAGGGTCAGGCCGGGATCGGGCGCGAGCTCGGCGCTGGCGTAGCTCCGGAAGTGGTCAAGCTGGAGACGAACGAGGCGCACACCAACATCAGGACGCGGTGCGTACCGGCATGATCACGTGGACGTACTCGTCGTTGCCGACGCCCCGGATGACGCCCGGGGCCAGCGGCCCGGACAGCTCGAGGACGGCCTCCTCGGTGCCGAGGGCGCCGAGGACATCGGTCAGGTAGCGGGCATTGAAGGCGATGGTCGTCGGCGAACCCTCGACCGCGGCCTCGAGCGAGTCGGCGTTGTCGCCGATGTCGACCGCGTGGGCGCTGATCGTGACCCCGCTCGCCTGCCCGTCGTCCCCGCCGACCTCGACCTTGACGATGTTCGCCGAGTCGCGGGCGAAGAAGCTGGCGCGGCGGGTGCCGGCCAGGAACGCCTCCCGGTCGACCGTCGCGCGGGCGGTCCACGAGTCCTTGCGCGGGACGACCGGCTCGTAGTTGGGGAACTGGCCCTCGATCAGGCGGCTGACCAGGTCGATCCCCTCGACGTGGAGCAGGATCTGGCTCTTGTTGGGGGTTACCGTGATCTCGACCGGGGCCTCCGCGTCGGGGAGGATCCGGACGAGCTCGGCATAGGAGCGGCCCGGCACGACGATCGTCGTCTCGGCCGGGACCGGCTTGGCCAGCACCAGGGTCCGGACCGCGATCCGGTAGTTGTCGGCCGCGGCCAGGGTCATCGTGTCGCCCTCGAACCGGGTCAGGACGCCGGTCAGGATCGGCCGCGACTCATCGGTGGCGGCGGCGAACACGACCTCGCCCAGGGCCTCGCGCAGGACGCGCGCATCGACCGTGGTGATCGGCGCCTCGCCGATCCCGCCCACGACCGGGAACTCATCGGCCTCGATGCCCTTGATCGACGCCCGGCTGCCCTTGCAGGTGACCTTCAGGCTGCGGTCCTTGGCCGAGAGCTCGAGGTCGATCCGCTCGTTCGGCAGGGACCCGACCAGGTCGGTCAGCAGGCGGGCCGGGACCGTGATCTCGCCCGGATCCTCGACCTTGCCCGGCACCCAGCAGGTGATCCCGATCTCGAGGTTGGTGGCGGTGAGCTTGAGGCCCCCGTCCTCGGTGCGGAGGAGGACGTTGGCCAGGACCGGGAGGGTCGCGCGGCTGGCGACCGCTCGGCTCACGATGCCCAGACCCCGGGCCAGGTTCTCCTGCATGACCGAGATGTTCATTGAACTGGACTCAACTACGGTTCCTTGAAGCATAGGGTTTTCTAATAGCCGCCTTTCGTCGTAGGGGTGTTGACGGTGTGGACATCCCCCGCCGTGGATCGGGTTTGCGGCCCGCCAGACCGGTGGATGGGCTGGGCGCGGCCGGTGGGTGATCCGGCCCAGCTGGTTGGCCCCTGGCGGAGAAGGCGTCCTCGGGCCGCCCCGGTTGTCCATCCGGGTGCCTGTCCGATCCCCCGTCCATCACCAGCCCGCGGCCGGTTGTCCACCACGGTCACTCCGAGTAGATCATCTCCCGCACGGCGCTGATCTCGCGCCGCAGCTCGTCGTTGTCCTGCATCTCGCGGTTGATCTTGTCGCAGGCGTGGAGCACGGTGGAATGGTCCCGTCCGCCGAGCTCGGCCCCGATCCGGAGCAGCGAGATGTCGGTCTCCTCCCGGATGAGGTACATCGCGATCTGGCGCGGGACAACGATCGCCTTCTCCCGCTTGCTGGACCGCAGCTGGTCGAGGTTGACCCCGTAGTAGTCGGCCACGACCCGCACGATGCGCTGGGGCGTGATCGACCGCTTGCGCGGGTTGTACATGACGTTCGAGAGGACCGCCGACGCCAGCTCGATGTTGATCGGGGCGCCGCTCATCGAGGCGTAGGCCAGGACCCGGTTCAGGGCGCCCTCGAGCTCCCGAACGTTGCTGACCACCTTCCGCGCGATGAAGTCGATGACCTCCGAGGGGATGAGGTGGAGCTGCTCCTCGGCCTTGGACCGCAGGATCGCGATCCGGGTCTCGAGGTCGGGCGGGGTGAGGTCGGCGATGAGCCCCATCTCGAACCGGGAGCGGAGCCGCTCCTCGAGGGTGGTGATCGCCTTGGGCGGGCGGTCCGACGAGAGGACGATCTGCTTGCCGACCTCGTGGATCGCGTTGAAGGTATGGAAGAACTCCTCCTGGGTCCGCTCGCGCTCGGCGATGAACTGGATGTCGTCGATGAGCAGGACGTCGATGCGCCGGTATCGGCTCCGGAAGTCCTCCATCTTCTGCTCGCGGATCGAGTTGATGAAGTCGTTCGTGAACTTCTCGCTGGTCGCGTACAGGATCCGCTTGCGCGGGAACTTCGCGGCCACGGCGTGCCCGATGGCATGCATCAGGTGGGTCTTGCCGAGGCCGACCCCGCCGTACAGGAAGAGCGGGTTGTAGGCGTGGCCCGGGCGCTCGGCGACCGACAGGGCGGCCGCGTGGGCCAGCCGGTTGGCGGACCCGACGATGAAGTTCGAGAAGGTGTACCGGCCGTTCAGGTTGACGGCGTTGCCGCTCGGGGTGGTGACCGGGACCGGGGTCAGCTCGTCGCTGGCCTGCTCGGGCGCGGGGCCCGGCGCGTCGGCGACGACGAACTCGACACGGACCGATCGGCCGACGACGCGGGCCAGGGTCTGGCTGATCAGGGTCCGGTAGCGACTGTCGAGCCAGTCACGGGTGAAGCCGTTCGGGGCGGAGATCCGGAACAGGTGCTCGTCGATCTCCTCGAGCGAGGTGTCCTTCAGCCACGTCTCGAAGTTCGCGGCCGAAAGGCTGACCTGCAGCTCACCGAGGACGGCGCGCCACACCTGCTTCGCATCCATATCGACAGACGCCTCCAGCCGGCCTGGGAGGAACCACGGACCGGGCGAAATCCGAGAAATTTGAGCTCCTCCGGGGCGGGGCACGGCCCGTGGGCTGGGCGTCTGGCTCCGGGGGTCGGCGTAGTGTACGCCAGCCCGATGGGGTGGGCAACGATTCTTGGTCGCGTGGGTTAGAATCGCCGCCACGCGACGCCCGATCGCCCACGGTGACACGAATGAGGCTGGCGAAGGCCAGCCTCCCGCATGTTCCGCGGACACCCACGGCGCCGCTCCGTACACAGAGGGTGAGCACGAGCGACGATGAAACGGACCTACCAGCCCAAGAAGCGCGCCCGGAAGCGCAACCACGGCTTCCGCGCCCGCATGGCTTCCAAGGGCGGTCGTCGCGTGCTGGCCCGCCGCCGGGCGAAGGGGCGCAGCCGGCTGAGCGCCTGACCCTGGAGGCCACGCCATGCCGGCCTACCCGACGCTTCGTCGCCGGGCCGACTTCGCGGCAGTGGCGAAATCCAGGGGCGTCAGCGCCTCTCGGCTGCTCGTCCTGAAAGCCCGGCGAACCGACGGACCGGTTACCCGGATCGGTCTGGCGACTCCAGCCTCGCTTGGCGGGGCCGTGGAACGAAATCGGGTACGACGCCGCATGCGCGAGCTGGTCCGGGCGCGCTATGGCGAGATGGGAGCGGGCTGGGACCTGCTGGTGATCATGAAACCTGAGGCGCGCTCGGCGACCTTCGCCGAGCTGGCCGCTGCCCTCGACGGCGCGCTGCAGCGCTCCGGGGTGCTCGGCGCATGACGACGTGCGCCTGATCGGGATGGGCCTCATCCGGGCCTACCAGGTGCTGACCGTCTGGATGCCGCCGACCTGCCGGTACACGCCGTCGTGTTCGGCCTACACCTACCAGGCCATCGACCGATACGGGCTGTTCCGCGGGTCGTGGATGGGGGCCAAGCGGATCGGCCGCTGCCACCCGTTCCACCCGGGCGGCTACGACCCGGTCCGCTAGGAGCCGCGCGTGCCGATCCTCGCCGAAGGCTTCCTCGGGATCGAGGCGTTCAACCCGCCCTGGGACATCATCTTCCTGCCGCTGTTCAACGCCCTCATCGGGCTCTATGACCTGCTCTGGAACGACCTGGCCCTCGCGATCATCATCCTGACCCTGGTCATTCGGACCCTGCTCGCCCCGCTGTTCATCCGCCAGATCCGGTCTCAGAAGGAAATGCAGCGGATGCAGCCGCTGGTCAAGGAGATCCAGCGCAAGCACAAGGGCAACCAGCGGAAGATCAGCGAGGAGACCGCCGCGCTCTACAAGGAGCACGGGGTGAACATGTTCGGCGGCTGCCTGCCGCTGCTTCTGCAGCTTCCCATCCTGTTCGCCCTGTACCAGGCCCTGAGCCGTGCGTCGAGCGTGGTGACCTACCAGGCGCCGGAGGACAAGCAGGCCGCGTTCACCGCGTTCCTGGCCACCAACCCGGACATCGCGCCGCTTGGCAACAACCAGTATCACGTCCCCTTCGACGGCGCCTGCACCATCCCGCCCGACTTCCACCAGTTCCTCCCCCTCAACTGTCAGCTCATCACCCCCTTCAAGCTCGACGCCCCGGTTGACACGGTCGTCGAATGGCTGACCAACCCCTTCACCGGCGTGTCGCTCAACCTCGCCCAGGTTGACCACGCGTTCTCCATCTTCCTGTTCGGGAGCTTCGCCATCTCGATGCTCGCGGTCATCGCGGCAGCCCTGCAGTTCGTGCAGGTCCGGATGACCTCGCCGCGAGGCGGCGCAGGCGACGACCCGACGGCCGCCACCACCCAGACGATGACCTACCTGTTCCCGATCATGACCATCGTCTGGGGCGGCATCTTCCCCAGCGGCCTGGTCCTGTACTGGGGCGTCTACACCGCCTATCTGATCGTGCAGCAGTACCTGATCATGGGCTGGGGCAATCTCTTCCCGCTCTTCGGCTGGCAGCCGAGATGGGCGCCGGCTCCTGAGGCCGGTGCGCTCGGCACGACGCGCCCGAAGAGCGCCACACCACCCCCGACCGATGGTCGCGACACCCCGGAACCTGCCCGGTCCGGTGGTCAGCGGCGCTCCGGTCGACGACGACGAGGACGACGATGACCTTCAAGGAGTTTTCCGGAAAGAACGTCGAGGAAGCCATCCGTGCCGCCATGAAAGAGTTCGGCTCGGACCTCGGCGACCTCGACATCGAGATCCTGTCCCAGGGGAGCCGCGGCGTCCTGGGCGTGGGCGGCGACGAAGCCCGGATCCTGGCCGCGCCCAAGTCCGCGATTGCCGAGGCATCGACCCTGAAGGCCGATGCGCCAGCGATCGAGCGAGCGGCGCCTCCCCCTCCCGCCGAGGCCGATGCAGCGCCGGAGGCCGACGAGGCGGCCGAGGCCGACGTGGCCGCGGCATCCGAGCTGACCATCGAAGCCGAAGCCGGCGACGAGGGCATGACCCCGGTCATGGCCGCGCCGCGCGAGGCACCCAGCCGGTCCCGTGGCCGGAGCCGCGGCGGCCGCGAGAGCTCGTCCCGCCGGGAGCCCCGCGAGCCGCGCGCCCCCCGCGAGCGGAGCTCGTCCGAGGGGCGCAACGGCGACAGCCGGCCCGAGCCCCGCCCCTTCGTCCCGGCCAAGCCGGTCGAGGAGCTGACGGAGTCCGAGCGCGCCACCCTCGACGAGGCGAAGGCCGTCCTCGAGGAGGTGCTCCGGCTCATGGAGGTGCCCGGGACCGTCGAGGTCGCGATGGGCACCGAGGCCGCCAAGCTGAACGTGGTCGGCGACGACCTCGGCGTGCTCATCGGCCGTCGCGGCGAGAAGCTCGCCAGCCTTCAGCACATCGTCAACCTGATCGTGGCCCGCAAGGAGGGCCAGCTGAACCGGATC
>DATBLJ010000003.1:0-8784 GCA_036555375.1 Candidatus Limnocylindria bacterium | reverse complement strand
GCTCTGGGACGCCCCGACGGTCATCCACAACGCCGAGACCCTGGCCCACGTCGCCTGGATCGCCGGCCGCTCGGCGAAGGAGTTCGCCAAGGTCGGGACGAAGGACGCGCCCGGGACGAAGCTCGTCACCGTCGCCGGCGCCGTGCGCACCCCGGGCCTGGCAGAGGTGGCCATGGGCACGCCGGTCGAGAAGGTCATCGACCTCGCCGGCGGCTCGACCGGCTCGGTGAAGGCCGCGTTCATCGGCGGCCCGGACGCCGGCGCCCGGCCCGCCGATGAAGGCGGCCTTGACCGTGCCGCTCGAGCCGCCGGCCAGGCCGATGACGTCCTCGACCGACGTGCCGAAGGCCACCTCCGCCAGGCCCGGGGTGCGGACCGCGCCGGCGATGGTCACCAGCTTCGTGCCGCTCGCCTCGGCCGTCCCGACCCTGGCGAACTCCCTGGCGGTGTGGCCGGCGATCCAGGCGACGTGGGCCAGGGTCTCGGCGTTGTGGACGATGGTCGGGACGCCCCACAGGCCGCGGGTGGCCGGGTAGGGCGGGCGGATGAGCGGCATGCCGCGGTCGCCCTGGAGGGCGTGGATGAGGGCCGTCTCCTCCCCGGCGACGTAGGCACCCGAGCCCTCCCAGACCGTGGCCTGGACCGAGACGTCCGTGCCGAGGATCAGGTAGCCGGCGAGGTGCGCCGCCTCGGCCTCCGCGACCGCGGCCTTGAGCCGTTCGATGGCGACCGTCCAGTCACGTCGGACGGCGAGGATCGCCTCGGACGCGCCCACCGCGACGGCGGCGATCAGCGCGCCCTCGAGGACCAGGTGGGGGTTGCCCTCGGCCAGCGTACGGTCGCCGAGCGACGTCGGGTCGGCACCCATCAGGTTGGCGACGACGATCTTCCGGTCGCCGTCCGCGGCACGGGCGGCACGCCACTTGTCGGCCACCGGGTAGCCGGCCCCGCCACGGCCCCGCAGCCGTGCGGACTCGACGTCGGCGATGAGCTCCTCCGGCGACCGCTCCTTGACGGCGCGGGTCAGGCCCTTGTATCCACCCGCCTTGCGGGCGGCGGCCAGCGAGGTGGGGTCGAGGGTCCCGATCCCCTTCAGCAGGCGCTGCTGCCCGCCGGGGAGGATCCGGATCTGCGGGGAGAAGACGTCGGCCATCAGGCGCTCGCCGTGCGGCGACGGCCCCGACTGGCATCGGCGCGGCGGGCGTAGATCAGGTGGCGGGCCTCGTCGACGGTGACTGGGCCGTAGACCAGGGTGTCGATCCGGACCGCCGGCGCGATCGCGCCCGCCCCCACGTTCGCATCGGCCTCGAGGGTGAAGGCCCCGTCATCGGTCACCTCGCCGGCGTGGACCCCGAGCTCTTCCTCGAGGGCGGCCAGGACCTTGTCCCCACCGGCAAAGCGGCAGGCCGCGCAGCTGCAGACCGTCACGAGGTGGCCCTCGGCGGGAAGCAGCCGGAAGCCGCCCAGCCCGGCGGCCCCGAAGACCTGGGCCCAGTGGATCGTCATCCGGTCGCTGATCCGTCGCAGCGCCGGTTCGGGCAGGTAGCCGTACTTCGTCTCGATCGCGCCGAAGATCGCGACCAGCGACTCCGGGCGGCCGCCGTAGCCGTCGACCAGCGCATCGACCCAGGCGTCGTCCACCGCCTCCTGCCAGCGCGCGGCGTTGCGCATCGGCTGGGCGTCGAGCCCGGCCCGACGGTAGGCGTTGGGGTCCTTGCGCTCGTCGTAGATCTCCGGCAGCCCGTAGCGGATCCGGTTGCCCTCCGAGTCGAAGCCGCTCATGTCGATGGCCTCGACCGGGCAGACCTGGGCGCACTGGAAGCAGACCTCGCACTTGTGCTCGCCGAACGGGTCGTAGATGAGGTCCAGCCGGCCGCGCCAGCGGTCCGGGATGTTCGGGCGCTCCTCGGGATACTGGCGCGTCACCTTGGGGCGGAACAGGTTCCGCAGGGTGACCCCCATGCCGGTGAAGATGCCCGAGCCCGGAATCGCCATGGCCTCGAACCTTACAGGTTGAACGCGAGGACGACGATGGCGGTGACGAACAGGTTGATGAGGGCCAGCGGGAGGAGGACCTTCCAGCTCGCGCCCATCAGCTGGTCAACCCGGACGCGGGGCAGCGTGGCGCGGACCCAGACCGCCACGAAGACGAAGAAGTAGGTCTTGGCGAAGAACCAGAACAGGCCGTAGAGGGTCCCGACGAAGCCGTCGAGGGTCGCCGGGAAGGGCCACGGCGCCAGGTAGCCACCCAGGAACAGGGTGACCAGGATGGCGCTCATGATGAACAGGGCCACGTACTCGGCGAAGAAGAAGAACCCGAACCGCATCCCGCTGTACTCGGTGAACGGCCCGGCCACGATCTCGCTGTCGGCCTCGATCATGTCGAACGGGGCGCGGTTGATCTCGGCGGCGGCGGCGATCAGGAAGATCGGGAAGCCAACCAGCTGCCAGATGAACGCCCAGCCGTGCTCCTGCTGCCACTGGACGATCTCGGTGAACGACAGCGACCCGGTCAGGACCACGACCCCGACGATGGACAAGGTCAGCGGGATCTCGTAGCTGACCATCTGGGCCGCGCTCCGCAGCCCGCCGAGGAGCGAGTACTTGTTGTAGCTGGCCCAGCCCGCGATCAAGAGCCCGACCACCGACAGGCCGATGATGGCGAAGAAGTAGATGACCCCGATCGTCGAGTCGAAGGCCACCAGGCCCGGCGCGAACGGCACGACGAGCATGCTCATCGCCGCCGCCATGAACACCATCCACGGGGCGATGGTGAAGGTCGGGACGTCGGCCCGGTCCGGGGTCTGGTCCTCCTTGGCGAGGAACTTGAAGCCGTGGATCGTGCTCTGGAAGATGCCCCGCGGCCCGACCCGGTTCGGCCCGTAGCGGAGCTGCATCTGGGCGATGATCTTGATCTCCATCTGGATGACGATGAACGCGGTCGGCACCGTCAGCAGGAGGAGCAGGGTGGTGGCCACGACGAAGCGGCCAAGGCCGAGGATGAGGTCGATCGTGCCCTGGTCCACGGCGGCGCCCTACTTGTCCACGCCGCCCATGATCGGATCCAGGCTGGCCATGATCGCCATCGTGTCGGCGATGAGGTGGCCCGGCATGAGCTTGGGCATGACCTGGAGGCTGATGAAGCTCGGGTCGCGCATCCGGAACCGATACGGGTTCGGGCCGCCGTCGCTGATCGCGTAGACGCTGTACAGCCCGCGAGGCGACTCGACCGCCGCGTACGCGCGTCCCGGCTTGGGGCGGATGATCCCCGGCACCTGGGCCTGGACCGGCCCGTGTGGCATCCGATCGACGATCTGGTCGATCAGGTGGATCGACTGCTTCAGCTCGGCGATGCGCTGGATGTAGCGCGCGTAGGTGTCGCCGCCCTGCTGGGTGATGACCTCGAACTCGAGCTCCTCGTACGGCGGGTAGGGATGCGCCTTCCGCACGTCGAACGCGACGCCGCTGGCCCGCAGGTTCGGACCGGACACGCCCAGGTCGATCGCCTGTCGCGCAGTCAGGGTGCCCATCCCCTTCGTCCGGGCCGCGAAGATCTCGTTCTCGGTCAGGAGCTTCTCGTTCATCTCGATCGTGTCGAGCACCTCGGCCCGCCACGTCCCGAGGCGGGACAGGAACTCGTCGTTCACGTCGAAGTTCACGCCGCCGACCCGGAAGAAGTTGAACAGCATCCGCTGGCCGGAGATCGCGGACAGCATGTCGACGACCTGGTCGCGGTTGATGAAGCTGTAGAGGATCGGGGTCAGGCCACCGAGGTCGAGGGCCAGGAAGCCCATCATCAGGCCGTGGCTGAACACCCGGTTCAGCTCGACGACGAGGGCGCGGATGTACTCCGCTCGCCGCGGCGCCTTGATCCCGTAGAGCTTCTCGAAAGCGAGCGCCGGCGCGTGCTCGTTGTGCATCGCCGACATGTAGTCCATGGGGTCGACGTAGGTCAGGACCGTCGTGTAGGTCGCGTTCTCGCAGAGCTTCTCGATCCCGCGGTGGAGGTAGCCGAGCACCGGGTCGAGGTCGATCACGACCTCGCCGCGGACCTTCAGCACGAGCCGCATGACGCCGTGGGTCGACGGGTGCTGGGGGCCCATGTTCACGAGCATCTCCCCGTCGCCGAGGGTGTACACCTCGCGCTCGCGCTCGGTCTGCGGCGGCCGGTCGGGCGGCGGGACGATGTCGAAGCCGTAGTACTCCGGCCGGCGTCCTCGAGCGGCAGCGTCGAGCTCGAGCGGGTCGGGGATCCGCGGCTGGCCCTCAGCGGCGGCGCGGAGGGCGGCCTCGTCCTCCGGGGCGGCCTTGCGGCGCGGCGCGCGCTTCGGGGCCGGCTTGTCCGGGGCGGGGCGCTTGCGGGTGGTCGTCACACCGGGCCTCCCGGCTCGTCCCGGTGGGCGGCGGCATCCTCGAGGCGGGTCAGGTCCCACGTCTCGGGCCGCTCGAGCGGGCGGTTGCCGGCCGCCGGGGAGTCGGCGGCGTCGTCGGGGAGCAGGAAGTCCTTGCGCTGGGGGAAGGATCGGTAGTCGGGCGACATGTAGATCCGGCGCAGGTCCCGGTTGCCCTCGAAGACGATGCCCATCATGTCGTACATCTCGCGCTCGTGGAACATCGCCCCCTCCCACAGGGAGGTGATCGACGGGGTGACCGGGTTGGATCGGTCCACCTTGACCCGGACCCGGAGCCAGGCCGGGTGGCGGTCGGAGTACAGGTGGTAGACGACCTCGAACCAGTTGCCGACCCCGTAGTCGACGGCGGCCGCATCGGCCAGGAACCAGAAGGCGAAGGCCGGGTCGTCGCGGAGGGTCTTCAGGGCGTCCACGATCCGGTCGCCGGGAACCTGGACCTCGACCGTGTCCTCATCGGTCCACAGCTCGCTCGTCGCATCGCCGAGCCTGTCGCTGAGCAGCCGGACGAGCGGCCCCGCTGCGGCGGGAGCGGTCAGCGGACGTCCCCTTCCCAGGAGCGCAGTTCGGGGCCGCGGTCCACGTAGGTGTCCCACTGGCCGCGGCGCTGCTTGACGAGCTCGTGGAGCTTCATCATCCCGTAGATCAGGCCCTCGGGGCGCGGCGGGCAGCCCGGCACGTAGACGTCGACCGGCATGACCCGGTCCACGCCCTGGACGACGCTGTACGAACGCTTGAAGCGGCCACCGCTGGTCGTGCAGGTGCCCATCGCCACGCACCACTTGGGCTCGGGCATCTGGGCCCACAGGCGGACGAGCGGGCCCGCCATCTTCGTCGTCAGGGTGCCGGCCACGATCAGGACGTCCGCCTGGCGGGGCGAGGCGCGCATCGGGAACATCCCGAAGCGGTCCATGTCGTTCATCGGCGTCGCGGTGCTCATCATCTCGATCGCGCAGCACGACAGGCCCGACAGGAGCGGCCACAGGGAGTTGGCGCGGATCAGGTCGAGGATGTAGTCGGCCCGGGTCGGGATGACCTCGAGCAGGCCATGGAATCCGCCCCGCGGGTGGCTGTCCATCCCGAACTCGGACAGGAGCTCGTCGTCATCGGCGTTCGGGTCGGGAATGACGATCGGGTCCGGGGTGACGATCGCGGTCGTCGCGGCCGGCGCGTCCTTGGCCGGCTTGACCGGCTTGTCCGGCTTGTCGTCTAGCGCCACTTCAGGTCCCCCTTCCGCCAGGCATAGAACTCGCCGTACATCAGGACGATCAGGAAGATCCCCATCAGGACCAGGCCGGTGATGGCGATTTCCCGGATCACGATCGCCCAGAGGTACACGAAGATGATCTCGACGTCGAAGGCCACGAACAGCAGGGCGTAGAGGTAGAACGCCAGCCCGAAGCGGGACCAGGTGTCACCGATCGTGTCGATCCCGCACTCGTAGGGCAGCCCCTTCTGGGCCTGCTTGCGACGGTGGGACACGAGCCACGAGAAGATGATCGTGCCGAAGACGAAGGTCGTTGCGGCGAAGCCGAACCCGAGGACGTAGAGCAGTCCAGTGTGGTCCATGGCTCTCTTCCGATGACGGCGCACAGACAGTGTCCGCGCACCGAACGTGCAGCGTGTTCCGTCAGGCGGATGACCCGGCGATCATCCGTACCGAAAGTCTACCAGCCGGTGCCGGTCGCGTCGCCTCGGCGGAAGGTCCGGGACGCTCAGTCGTGGGCCGCCAGCCAGGCGGTGTCGGTCAGGATTCGGAGGCCGTCGCTGGCCAGGGTGTGAGCGCCCAGCAGGAACGGGACCGATGCGCCGGCAGCGGCCGTCGTGAGCTCGCGCAGGGTCTCGGCCGCGATGGCCGAAGGGTCCCCGAAGTCCGAGGCATACCGATCCTCGTCGGCCGGCCACATCGCCGGGTCGGCGGAGCCGACGAGGGCGGCCATGATCACCCGGCTGTCGAGGATCACCGCGTCGCCGAGCTCGGACAGGCGACCGACCAGGGAGGCGGCGTCGCGGTCGGTGACCCAGTCCGCGAGGAGCGAGCGGGGGCGGCTGGCGGGCGCGGCTCGCATCCCGCGTTCCTCGACGAACGCCCGGACCCGGCAGGCGGCCTGCTCTTCGAGGTAGGCGAGCGCGGCCGACGGAATCCGGCCCGCGACGACCAGCTCCGCGTTCCGGTTGCGCAGGACGGCGAGCACCTCCTCGACCCGGGGGAGCATCAGGGGGCGCCCGCCGGGGAGCTGGACGCTCTCGAGGAAGGCGGTCACCGCCGGGTCGAGCCGTCGGGTGCCGGGGAGCCGGGTCGCGAGACGGAGGAGGGCCAGGTCCTGCGGCGTGTCGACGTCGAAGCGGGTCCACGGGGCCGCCCCGAGGTCGCGGACCGCGAACCCCGCCGCCTCGAGGGTCCGTGGCGCGCCGTTGTCCGCGCCCAGCCCGGCGAGCGCGTTCAGGGCGGTGGGCAGGTCACCGGCCACGACGAACGCGTCGGCACTGAACCGGTTGTTCGTCACCGCCTCCCCGGGGATCGGCGCCAGCAGAACGTCCAGCGCGTCGTCGCCCGCGAGAGCCAGGGCGCCGGCGCCGATCCAGCCCACCGCATCGAGGTTGGCTCCGGCGCGCTCGACGGCGCCGGTTGCCGCGGCCGCGTACCAGGTCCCCCAGTGGAAGGCGCCCGGCGTGGTGTCCGGCGGCATGCGCTCGACCGCCGCACCGAGACTCCCCAGGCGCTGGCTCAGCTCGGCGGCGAGCAGGTGGCGGCCGGTGGCCAGGACCGCGGCGTACGAGCCGAACGGGGCGGCGTCGACGGCGGGCTCGGGAAGCAGGACCAGCGGCGCCGGCCGCTCAACGCTCGGCGTGGTACCGACGCTCCCCGGTGGCCGGGTTGACGTAGACGCGGGTCCGCTGGCGGGTCGTCGGGTCGATGAACTCCTCCGCCGTCTTCACGAACGGGTCGCCGGGGGGCTCGTCGTCCGCGCCACGACCGAGGTCCAGCCCGCGCCGGGTGGTCCGCTCGTGGGCGTCGGACCGGTAGCGCATCCGCTCGAAGGCGACCCCGGCCAGGCCGACCACGCCCATCACCACGAAGAACCAGGCGCCCGGCGTGCCCGCCACCATGGCCTGCAGCCCGAATATGAGCAGCAGCGCCGCGAGTGCGGCGACGACCACGCGGACGATCGTCATCGTCATGACCTACTCGGGTGGCTGCGGTGCGCCCGGGTCCGGCGTGACGACGACCGCGGTGCCGTAGGCCACGATCTCGGACATGCTGCTCCCCAGCTCGCTGCTGTCGAAGCGGAAGCTGATCACCGCGTTCGCGCCGAGCAGGGTCGCGTTCTCGATCATCCGATCGAGGGCCTGGCGCCGGGTGTCCTCCAGGAGCTCGGTGTACTCGTGAATCTCGCCCCCGACGAGCGACCGCAGCCAGGCCGTGATGTTGCCGCCCAGTCCTCGGCTGCGGACCACCAGGCCGAAGACGTGGCCCTTGTTCTCGACGATCCGCTGTCCGGGGACGAATGGGGTGGTGGCGACGATCATCGGCCCGATCCTAGCCAGCGTCCCGGTCGACGAGACCGTGGATCTGCTCCAGGTGCATGAGGTCGTGCACGCCGGCGAAGAGGAGCCACGCCCCGCAGGAGAGCAGGTGGCCGATGAGCGGGTGCTCCATCGGGCAGATCTCGGCCTCGTGGCCAGCGATCGCCGTGGCTGAGACGGCCTGCGAGCGGCGACTCTTGTTCAGGTAGGTCATCAGGGCGTCCCGATCGAGATCATCCGGCCCGGGAATGCCCGGGATGACGCGTGGAGGGTCGTCGGCCGGCCAGCGACCCGACGCCCACATGGCAGCCGCAGCGGGGAGGTAGCGCCGCGCGCCCGTCGTATGGGCGAAGGCCTGCGACACGTTCCAGTCGCCCTCGCCGCCCGGCGCCCGGAGCAGCTCGTCCGGGAGCGCCATCAGGATCGATTCGAGCGCCCCGGCGATGACCTCCTGCTCCTCGAGCGACCGCGCGGCAGCTCCGGAACGCGACTCGAGGTCGGCACGGGCCGCGCTGTAGTCGTCGTTGGGCCGGTCGTAGTCGATCAGGCGCCAGATGGCGACCACGTCCGGTGCCCCGGCCTCGATCTCGGCGATCCAGTCGCGCGCGGCGGCGCGCATCGGTATCGGTCCGCCTAGAGGCGCTCGAAGCGCTCGACGGGGAGGACGAACACGGTGGCCCCGCCGACCTCCACCTCGACCGGGTACGGCATGTAGAACTCGCCCGGCTCCATGATCGGCGGCATGGGGTTCACGAACTGCTTGCGAGCGTGGCAGTTGGCGCTGATGAGCTCGAGGACCGCGTCGACCTGGTCGTCCTCGACCCCGATCAGGATCGTCGCGTTGCCC
>DATBLJ010000076.1:0-7082 GCA_036555375.1 Candidatus Limnocylindria bacterium | reverse complement strand
GGTGCCGCGCAGGACACCGGGCGCGCGGCCGGTGCCCACCTCGTGCTGGACGACGAGTTCAACTGCCGGAGCCGGTGGAGCGACGCCCAGCCACCCGACTGTCCGCATCTCGAGTTCCTGCGGATCGACGACGCGGGCCTGGACGGCATGTTCAAGGTGCCGACCCTCCGCAACGTGGCCCTCACCGCGCCGTACATGGACGCTGGACAGTTCGCGACCCTCGAGCAGGTGCTCGCCCACTACAGCGCCGCGCCGGCGGCCGAGGAGGGCCATTCCGAGCTCGCGCCGCTCGAACTGACCGATACCGAGATCCGCCAGCTCGTCGATTTCCTCCACACCCTGGCCGGCCCGGCCCAGATGCCGGACTTCCCATTCCCTTCGGAGGACTGACCCGCCATGAGACCGACAAAGAACGCCCTCCTGGTCGCGAGCGCGGCCGTCCTGCTCGCCGCCTGCTCCGGGACCGCGACCCAATCGTCCTCCGAGCCGAGCGAGACCCCGAGCGCCTCCGCGGGGCCAGGTACGCCCTCGAGCGCACCATCCGCGGCCGCTTCGGCGGCAGCCCTGTTCTCGCCGGCGACCTCGCCCAGTGGCGCCATCCACGGCACGGTCACCCCATCGGTCATGCCGCCACCGATCGGGGAGCTCCATTCGTGGACGCTCCACATCGAGGACGCCTCCGGCGCACCCATCGAGAACGCGACCGTGACCGTCGTCGGCGACATGCCGGCCCACGGCCACGGACTGGGCTCCCAGCCGCTGATCCGCGAGTATCTCGGCGACGGCGACTACCTGGTCGAGGGCATCGAGTTCCAGATGGGCGGGGAGTGGTACGTCGAGTTCACGGTCACCACCGACGACCTAGTGGACACCCTCCGGTTCGACTTCGACCTTCCCGAATGACGCTCGGCGGCGGGTTTTGTTGACACCGGCCGAGGCGCGCCCGTAGACTCCGCGGGCGTTCCCAGCGCCGGGTGTAGCCGCCACCTGCCATCAGTTCCCGTTGTCGAACGAGGAGACGTGTCTTCATGACCCGATTCGTCAGCTCCCCGCGAAACGATGGGAGATCTATGCCCACGACCAGCTGATCCGGCGGGCAACCGCCGACCAGACCCCAGCCGTGGGACCGATCCGGACCACGGCCTTTTTGTTGCCCCGGTCCGTATCGGTCCACCAGACAGGAACCACCGATGCAGACCGCGACCGAGCAACAGCCGCAGACCGTGACCCAGGCGACCGGGCCGAGCCAGCAGCCGGTGCTGCCCGCTGAGCCGCGCCCGCCGGCCGGTCCGCCGGCCCTGCTCGCCGAGCACCTGACCAAGACGTTCCACGTCGGTCGCAAGAAGCGCCCGGTCCACGCCATCAACGACATCTCGCTCCGCATCGAGAAGGGCGAGATCTATGGCGTGCTGGGTGCCAACGGCAGCGGGAAGTCGACCCTGATCCGGCTCTTCTCGACGCTCCTGACCCTGGACTCCGGCAAGGCCGAGATCTTCGGGCGCGACGTCGAGCGGGACGAGATGGCGGTCAAGCGGATGATCAACCGGGTGTCGGTCGACGCCGCCTTCTTCAAGAAGCTGAGTCCGTACGAGAACCTGGCCTACGCGGCGCGCCTGTACGGCATGCCGGCCAAGGAGGCCAAGGCCGAGTCGCTGCGGATCCTCGCCCGGCTGGGCATCGGGGAGAAGCGCCTGAGCCGGCCGCTGGAGCAGATGAGCCGCGGCATGCAGCAGAAGGTGTCGATCGCCCGCGCGCTGCTGACCAGCCCGATCCTGCTGCTCATGGACGAGCCGACGACCGGGCTCGACCCCCGTTCGAAGCTGGAGGTCCAGTCGTTCGTCGAGGAGCTGCGCGACGACCACGACGCCACGATCGTGCTGACGACCCACGACATGGCCGAGGCCGAGCGCCTGTGCGACCGGATCGGGATCATCGATGCCGGGCGGATCGTGGTCGAAGACACCCCCGAGGGCCTGAGGGCCCTGGTCCCGGCCAAGGACGGAACGACCGGATCCATGGAAGACGTGTTCATGACCTTCACCGGAAAGTCACTCGACGAAGACCTCGACGAGGACGACAAGGACGAAGACGAGGAGGACTGACCGATGTCGATGCTGACGCACGACCTCAAGGCCTCGATGGCCTTCGTCGAGCGCAACTTCAACCTGACCAAGCGCTACTGGGGCTGGGAAGTCGCCTGGCTGGTCTACTCGGTGGCGGGTGCCCTGTCGGTCACCCTCATCGGCGCCAGCCTGGGCGACGAGCAGCTGCTCCTCATCCTGGTGATCGGCACGATCTTCTGGAACTACCTGGCGATCGTGTTCCAGTTCATCGGAGAGTCGGTCCAATGGGAGCGCTGGGAAGGGACCCTGGAGTACACGTTCATGGCTCCCGTGCGGCGCTACGCCCAGCTGATGGGCGCGGCCCTGTACGCGGTCCTGTTCGGGATCGTCCATACCCTGTGCGTGCTCGTGGTCCTGACCCTGTTCTTCGAGCTCGACCTGTCGGACGCGAACTTCGTGACGGCGATCGCGTTCACGCTGCTCGGCACGGTGAGCTTCATCGGGATCGGCATCGCGGCCTCCGTGCTGCCGATGATGTACGTCGAGCGCGGCGCCCAGATGGTGTTCGTCCTCCAGTCGGTCCTGCTCCTCGTGAGCGGGGTCTACTACAGCATCGACGTGCTTCCCGACTGGATGCAGTTCCTGTCGCAGTTCTCGCCGGCGACGTACGTCCTCGACGGGGTGCGAGCCGGGCTCATCGACGGCGCCTCGATGGCCGACCAGTGGCACAACATCTGGCCGCTGCTCGTGATGCCGATCGTGTTCATTCCCCTTGGCCTGTGGGCGTTTGGGCGTGCTGAGCGGTACGCCAAGCGCACGGGCCGCCTGAAGCGAGTGGGTTAGCCATGACCGATACGACCCAGGTCCGGGTGGCTCTCCGCCACCTCGACCCCGAGACCGACTTCCCGGTCCTGACCACGATCACGAACGCGGCGGTGGCCGCGGATCGCGTGCAGGAGCGGCTCACCGAGCAGCAGATCCGCCTCGATCTGGGAGCCGAGGAGAAGTTCGACCCCATCGCCGACTTCCGGGTGGCGGAGGTCGACGGTGTCCCGGTGGCCTTCTGCAAGGTCGAGTTCATCGACACCAACGACGGCCTCCGCGAGTACCGATCGTGGTGCGAGGTCCATCCCGACTGGCGCCGCCGGCGGGTGGGTTCGACGCTGTTCGCCTGGGCGCGCCAGCGCATCGACGAGCTGTCGGCGAGCCATGACGTCGACCGGCCGCGGGTGGCCGGCTGCTGGGGATCGGTCACCGACCTCGGCGCCGACCCGATGTACCGGGCGGCCGGCTACGAGCCGGCGCGGTACTTCTTCCACATGAACCGCGACCTGTCCCAGCCGATCGAGGTGCCGCCGCTCCCCGAGGGGCTCGAGATCCGCCCGGTGACGAACGACGACGCGCGTCGACTGTTCGTGGCCGACAACGAGGCGTTCCTCGACCACTGGGGCGGCGTCGACACGTCCGAGGCCCAGTTCCAGAAGTGGATCGCGGACGACGACTGGAACCCGGCGCTCCACGTCGTCGCATTCGACGGCGACGAAATTGCCGGTGCCGTGATCAACGCCATCTACCCCAAGGCGAACGCCGAGATGGGCGTGCGCCACGGCTGGCTGGACTCCGTCTTCACCCGCCGCCCGTGGCGGCGGCGGGGCCTGGCGCGTGCCCTCGTGGCGCGCTCGTTGGTCGTGCTGCGCGACCAGGGGATGGCCGAGGGCATCCTCGGGGTGGACGCCGAGAACCCGACCGGGGCGCTGGGGGTCTACACCGACAACGGCTTCGTCGTCACGGAGCGCTTCATCGCCTACCGGCGGCCGCTTGGGGCGCGCGCATGACCGTGGCCCCCGCCCGCGTGGAGGTGCCGGACGCGCCACCGATTCCGGCGCTCGCGTTCCGGCGGCTGGCCCTGCCCGACGATCTCGAGGCGATCGCGGGCCTGTTCAACGCGGCCGACGAGGCGGACGGGATCGACGACCGCCACGACGCCGCGGGGCTGGCCCAGTGGTACGCCCATGCCGACACGTGGGATCCGTTGCAGGACGTCCTGCTGGCGGAGGTCGACGGCACGCTGGTCGGATACGGCAAGGTCCACTGGATCGACGACAACGACGGGGGCCGGAACTACGCCCACTGGGGGACGGTTCATCCCGCGTGGCGCCGGCAGGGCCTGGGCCGAGCGATCCTCCACGCCAACCAGCGCCGGCTGCGGGAGATCGCGGCCGGCCAGGACCCGCTCTCCGGGGTCGAGCGACGCTTCGAGACTTGGGCACCGGACAGCGTGCCCGGCGCGGAGGCCCTGTTCGCGGACGAGGGCTACACCGTGGTCCGCTACTTCTTCGAGATGCTCCGCCCGGGGCTGGACGGCGAGATCACCGAGTTCCCGCTCCCCCAAGGGCTCGAGGTGCGCCCGGTCCTGCCCGAGCACCATCGGGCCCTGTGGGCGGCCGACATCGAGGCATTCGCCGATCACTGGGGCGGGGTCCCAAGCTCCGAGGCGGCGTTCCAGCGCTTCTTCTCCGGGCCGAGCTTCCAGCCCGAGCTGTGGCGGGTCGCCTGGGACGGCGACCAGATCGCGGGCCAGGTCAGCAACGAGGTCATGCGCGAGTACAACGAGCAGACCGGCTCGCGGCGCGGACTGCTGGCCGGCGTTTCGGTTCGTCGCCCGTGGCGCGGAAAGGGCCTCGCCCGCGCGCTCGTCTCGCAGAGCCTTGCCACCTTCCGCGACATCGGCATGACCGATGCCGTCCTCGGCGTCGACGCCGACAACCCGACCGGTGCGCTCGGGGTCTACGAGGCGAACGGGTTCGTCGTCCACCAGACCGAGAAGGCGTACCGCCGACCCCTCGACGGCTGACGGGGGATCTAGGCGGCGATCCGCTCCCGGACGGCGTGGTAGAAGGCCACGACCTGCTCGGTGACCCGCTCCCAGGAGTACTCCGGCACCTTGGCCCGCCCCGCCTCGCCCATCCGGTGCCGCAGGTCGGGGTCGTTCGCCAGCTTGTAGAGGGCGGCGGCGATGGCACGCGGGTTCTTCGGCTCCACGAGATAGCCCTCGACGTTGCGCGACACGACGCTCTTGTAGCCGTGGATGTCGCTGGCCACGATCGGCAGGCCGGCGGCCATGGCTTCGAGGAGGACGATGCCGAACGACTCCTGGCCGGTCGACGGGGCGCAGAACACGTCGGCGCTGGCGAAGTAGCGGAGCTTGTCCTCGAGCGGGATGTGGCCCACGAACTCGACGTCGCGGATCCGGCGGGTGGCCACGTAGCGGCGGTACTCGCGCAGGCGCGGCCCGTTGCCGACGACGATCAGCCGGGCGTCGACGTGCCGCTTCCGGAGGCGGTGGTAGCCCCGGAGCAGGTAGGACAGGCCCTTCCGATCCTCGAGCCGGCCGACGAACAGGATGTTCAGCGTCCCGTCGCGCAGCTCCTCGTAGGGCTGGGCGTTGGCAAAGGGTTCGATCTCTACTCCGTTGGGGATGATCTGGTAGTCGCCCGGGAAGTAGCGGTCGATGAAGTGGCGCGCGGCGCCGCTGACCGCGATCCGGCCGTGGAGCCGGCCCGCCAGGCCCGCCGCCGCGCGCCGGCCGAGCCAGTACGACGGGGAGAAGCCCCCGAACGCGTGGAAGGTCGCGACATTCACCGTCTCGGACTCGCTCAGGACCGCCGGCCCGAGGAACGGGACGAACGGCTCGTGATAGTGGAGGACGTCGAAGCGGTGGGCGGCGAGCAGGTCCCGGATCCGGGGCCGGAGCCGCATCCCGACCGTGAGCCGGCCCACGCTCCCGTTGCTGGGCACGGCCCAGCCGGTGCCGACCCGCAGGACGTGGCCTTCGCTGTCCCGCTCGCGACCGTACTTCGGGGTGATGATCCACGCGTCGTGGCCGAGCGAGCGGAGCTCCTCGTAGGTGTGGCGGACGTGCTCGTTGACCCCACCCGGATGCGGGAACCCATACGGGCTCACGATGCCGATCTTCAGCGCGGGTTTGGTCGTGGGCGGGGTCTTGGGCTCCATGGGGGCAGCGAGGCGCTCGGCCTCAGGAACCTCGATCACGGGCTATCGCCACTCTCCAGACGGGCGGAGAGTATGCCCGAGCTTGCGGGCCTTGGCCACCAGCTGGCGGCCGTAGACCGAGACGTTGTGGCTCGCGCTCCAGTGCTTGCCGGCGGGCTCGAGCGTGCCGGCGGCGAGCGCCGTCCGGAAGTCGTCGCCGGTCGTCCCGTCGAACCAGGTCCAGGCGCTGGCGACGGTCTCGAGGACGTGGGCATCCGAGTTGCCGAGCCCCGGCAGGTGGAGCTCGGACTCGTTGAGTTCGAGCAGGGCACGGTGGCGCAGCCGCCCTCCGAGGCTGGGGTTGATGAGCTCGACGCCGTCGAGATGGCGGTCCTCGCGGGCATCGGCCTGCAGCCGGCGCAGGCTCCGGCTGCCGAGTGACAGGACCAGCGCCATCGGATGGGCGGCGATCGCCAGCCCGCCCTGGGCGTGGATCCGTTCCACCGTTTCGACCACCGACTTGAAGGCCGGCACCGGCTCGGTCAGGAACAGCCCCACGATGTGGCCGCTGCGGGTCGTGACCTCCTCCCCGACGACGAGCTGGAAGTGGAAGTCGCCGGCCGCGTGGAGGGCCGCCGCCCGGGTGGCCCCGTCGAGCCGGTCGTGATCGGTGATCGCGACGAGGTCGAGATCGGTCCGGTGCTCGATCCAGTTCAGCAGGTCGACCAGGCGGGCGGTGCCGTCCGAGTAGAGCGTGTGGAGGTGGAGATCGGCCTTGCCGCGCTCGCCGCTGCGTGCCATCAGTCGGCGTTCGGCGTCGGGCGGATGTCGTCCCAGATGGGCTGGAAGGCACCCCACCACTGCTCGGGGTGTTCCGCGATCCGCCGCGCCAACATGTCGGTGATCTGCTGGGTGATCAGGGCCACGTCCTGCTTGCGGTTGCCGGTCGAGGACCAGTGCACCGGCTCGATGTGGGCATCGAATCGCTCGGGGCCGATCCGGACCAGGGTACCGATCACGATCGCC